>SBGO01000635.1 GCA_006226565.1 Deltaproteobacteria bacterium
AGAAGAAGGCCGCCGCCGAGAAGGCCGCCGCCGAGAAGGCCGCCGCCGAGAAGGCCGCTGCCGAGAAGGCCGCTGCCGAGAAGGCCGCCGCCGGCAAGACCGCGGCGACCGCCGAGGACAGCTTCCGCGAGCAGAGCCGGCACTACATCAAGCTCGGGCTCGAGGCCTTCAAGAAAGAGAACTACAAGCTCGCCGCGGGCTACTTCGGCAAGGCGCAGCAGCTCGACAGCGAGAACAAGCTGGCCGAGCGCTACCTGAAGCTCGCCCGCGAGAAGATGAACCAGTAGGCCTGACGTACAGATGTCCGTAGCCACCGTCGCGCGCCAGTCCGCGCGAGCGTCCCGCACGGTATGACGCGCCTCGCGCTCTGGGTCGCGTGGTCCAGCGCGCTGGCGCTGGTCGCCGTGCTCCTCGGCGAGGGGTGGGAGATCAGCACCAGCGCCGGCTTCCAGGCCGGCGTGCTGATCGTCGGCTACACCGCCGTCGCCCTGAGCGTCGCGTACGACGTCCTGCTGCTCGTCCAGCGCCCGCGACGTGGACGCCGCCTGCGCGGTGTCTTCGTCGACTTCGCGCTGCTCGTGCCCGTCCTCCTCTTCACCGAGCAGCCGTCGCTCTGGGGCCTGAGCGTCTTCCTGCGGCAGGCCCTCATCCTCAGCCGCTTCGTCGCGCGGACGAGCCGCTACCGCACCTTCGTCGGCGCCCTCCAGAGCGACCCGGCCAAGGTGATGGTGCTCTCCTTCGCGCTCATCATCGTGCTCGGCGGCATCCTCCTCACCTTCCCGCGCGCGACCACCGACGGGCGCGGCGCCGGCGTGATCGACGCGCTCTTCACGAGCACCTCCGCCACCTGCGTGACCGGGCTCTCGACGCTCAACACCGTCGCCGACCAGTTCGCCGACCTCGGCCGCCAGAGCTTCAGCCCCTTCGGGCAGCTCGTCATCCTGATGCTCGCGCAGATCGGCGGCCTCGGCATCATGACCATCTCGGCCGCCACCGTCGTCCTCGCCGGCGGACGCCTGGGCCTGCGCCGGGCCGGGATGATGCAGTCCCTCCTCGACGAGGAGTCGACGGCCACGCTGCGCGCCGCGGTCCGCCAGATCCTCGTGATGACCTTCACCATCGAGGCGATCGGGGCGCTCCTGCTCTTCGTCCGCTTCAACGCGGGCGACGTCGACGGCGGCACGGCGCTCTGGCGGGCGGTCTTCACCTCCATCTCCGCCTTCTGCAACGCCGGCTTCTCGGTCTTCGGCGACTCGCTCTCGACCTTCGTCGGCGACGCCTACGTCAACGCCGTCGTCGGCGGGCTCATCATCGCCGGCGGCCTCGGCTTCACGACCATCGTGACCCTGACCGCGCGGCGCGCCTGGCGCGGCGGCCCGAGCACCGCCTGGCGCCGCTTCCCGCTCCAGACCCGGTTGGTGGTGGTCACGAGCCTGGCGCTCACGATGATCGGCGCCATCACCTGGTACTTCTTCGAGTACGAGCACAGCCTCGCGGGGCTGAACGTGCACGACAAGGTCGTCGCCAGCTTCTTCCAGTCGGTCTCGCTCCGGACGGCGGGCTTCAACTCCGTCGACATCGGCGAGATCTCGCGCGTGACGCTCATCATCTCGTGCGTGCTGATGTTCATCGGCGCGAGCCCCGGGTCGACCGGCGGCGGCGTGAAGACCACGACCGTGGCGGTCCTCATGATGTCGATCCGAGCCTCCCTCCGGAGCCAGGCGAACATCGAGGTCGGCCGCCGCTCGATCAGCCCCGCGGTGGTCAACCGTGCGGTGTCCATCGTCGTCATCGCGCTCCTGGTCCTCATCCTGGGCCTGGTGCTGCTGCTGGTGACCCAGCCCGACCTCCCCTTCGACCAGCTCCTCTTCGAGGTGGTGAGCGCCCTCGGCACGGTCGGCCTCTCGATGGGGGCGACCCCGCACCTCGATGACGCCGGCAAGATCATCGTCATCGTCATCATGTTCATCGGCCGTGTCGGCCCCCTGACCGTCGCCCTGGCCGTGGGCCGGCGACAGGCGGCCAGCCGCATACGCTACCCCGAAGGCCGCGTCGTCGTGGGCTGAAGGAGGAAACCTTGGAACGCATCGCCGTCATCGGGCTCGGCCGCTTCGGGGGCCGCCTCTCGCGGAGCCTGACCGAGCTCGGCGCCGAGGTCCTGGCCATCGACGCCCGCCAGGACGCCGTCGACACCGTCCGCGACCACGTGGCCCTCGCCGTCGCCCTCGACGTCACCGACGAGGAGGCCTTCGGCTCGAGCGGCGTCGCGGACGTCGACATCGCGGTCGTCGCCATCGGCAAGAACCTCGAGGGCTCCATCCTCGTCGCGGCCCAGCTCGTCCGCCTCGCCGTCCCGCACATCGTGGCGCGCGCGTCCTCCGAGCTCCATGCCCAGATCCTGCGGCTCCTCGGCGTCCACGACGTGGTCAACCTCGAGGCCTCGGTCGGCGACAGCGTCGCGCGGCGCCTCGTGAGCCCGGACCTGCACGAGCGGCAGCAGCTCCCGACCGGCCACGAGTACTCCGAGGTCGAGACCCGCCCCGCGCAGTGGGGTCGAAGCCTCGCGGAGCTCGCCCTGGCGCAGAAGTACCGGGTCACGCCGCTGGCCATCCGGCGGCAGCGCGCCGCCGTCGACGACGCCGGTCGCAGCGTCGTCCGCGCCGAGCTCATCGTCGACCCGGACCCCGCCGAGGTGATCCGCGAGGGCGACCGCATCGGCGTCATCGGCACGGCCATGCGCCTCCGCCAGCTCGCCCGGGCGCGCGATGAGTGACGCCCCCACCTGGCAGGGCCCGACCGGCTTCCGGGTTCGGCTCACCCTCGCGCTCGTCGGCGTGCTCGCCCTCGTCGTGCCCCAGGTCGTCTTGACCGTGAACGCGATGATCCACCTCTACGACGGAGGCGGAGAGGTCGCGCGGCTGGGCGTCCTCGGCGGCCGCACCGAGGCGCTCGCGGCGCGCGTCGATACCCTGCTGACCTCGGCCCGCGGGCTGCCCCCCGACGGCCTCGACGGCGACGTCGAGCGGCTCGCCCACGACCTGCGGGTGCAGCTGACCGGCGGCATCGACGCGAGCCTGGCGCAGGACCTGGCCGCTGCGCTCACCGCCTGGCGCGACGTGGTCGTGACGGTCCCCGCCGCCCCGGCGATCGACGGGTCCATCGACCTCCCGGCCTGGCTCAGCGCCCTCGTCCGCGATCGCGAGGACATCCTCGATCGCCTCACCGCCTGGCACGCCGAGCACCCCGACCCCGACGCCCGCGAGAGCGGCACCTACGTCGCCTGGCTCGAGGACCGCATCGCCGAGACCGCCGAGCGCCTGCAGCTCGGCGCCCTGCCCTACGAGATGGCGGGCCGCGGCATCGCCGGCGCCTGGATCGCCGGCCGCTCCCACCGCGCCGCCGAGGCCGCGCGCCTCGTGCGCTCCGGCTTCCGCACGCTCCGCCGCAGCATCCACGACGAGATGTCGGAGCAGGCCGGCGGGATCAAGGGCGAGGTCGACGCCGCGAACCGCTACCTGGTCACGCTCGTCCTCCTGACGCTCGTCTACGTCGCGGCGCTGATCCTGGTGCTCCCCACGCGCCTCGTCGGCCCGCTACGCCACCTCCGTGCGGTCATGGATCGCGCCGCCGCGGGCCACGTCGACGCCGAGGCCCGCGCGCTCGGCAAGGACGAGGTCGGCCAGCTCGGGCGAGCGCTCAACGCCCTCCTGCGCCGCGTCCGGACCTTCGACGCGCTCAAGCGCGACCGCATCGTCCAGGATCGCGAGCACATCCGCCGCCTCCTCGAGCTCGTCCCGGGGGCGTACGCCATCCTCGACCCGCAGCACCGAATCGAGCACGCGAACCGCGCCTTCCGGAAGCTCTTCCACCTCTCGGAGGACTTCGAGGATCGCTCGCTCCTCGACCTCGTCGCCGGGGACGACCTCGAGGAGTTCGCCGAGATCCTCGACGACGCCTTGACGCGCCGCCGCGGCGTCGACCGAATGCCGCTGACGCTGACGAGCGACGCGGGGCCGCAGGTCTACCACCTGAGCCTCGAGCCGGCGCGCAACCGCGCAGGCAAGATCTCCGCGCTCCGCGTGAGGCTCGATCCGGCCTCCTGAAGGACCGGAGCGCACGCACGCGTCAGCGGCGTCTCACCCGGTCGCCGCGGCGGCGTCGCGCTCGTGACGCACCTGCGTCACAAACGTCGCATGGTTCGGGGAGTTGGAGCGTTCCACCCACGTTCCCCACAGGTTTTCCACAGGCCCGAATGAAACGGCTCAAGCCCGCGGAGCGGCCAGCGGCGCGGGCCCGTATCATGCCGCACCGCACTTATCCAAGCCCCGGGCACGCACCCTGTGGAAATTCGGTCGCTTTCTCGCGATTCGTCACAGCGCGTCGCGCAAACGCCAAGATCGCCGTTTATTATCAAGGCATTACGCGAACGACGCGGTGCGGCATCGCGAGGGCGCCCGAAGGCCTCGAAAATGCGTCAGGAACGCGCCTTGCCCACGCCCGGACGCGCCGCGAGCGCTCGCTCCACCGCGTCCATCTGGAGCGTGAAGAGCTGGCGGATGCCGCTGTCCGCGAGCTCGAGCAGGCGGTCGAGCTCTTCACGCGAGAAGGCCGCGCGCTCCCCGGTCCCCTGCACCTCGATGAAGCGACCGGCGCCCGTCATGACGACGTTCATGTCGACCTCCGCGCGGCTGTCGAGCGGGTAGTCGAGGTCGAGCCGCGGGACGCCGTCGATGATCCCGACGCTGACGGCGGCGACCGGTTCGAGGATCGCCTCACGGCTGGCCAGCCCGTCGTGGATGAGACGCTCGACCGCGATGCGGGCGGCCGCATAGCCGCCGGTGATCGAGGCCGTCCGCGTCCCACCGTCGGCCTGGAGGACGTCGCAGTCGATCCAGAGGCTCCGCGGTCCCAGGGCGTCGAGGTCGAAGCCGGCCCGCAGCGCGCGCCCGACGAGGCGCTGGATCTCGGTGGCCCGTCCATCCGGGCGCCCCGCCGTGGAGGCGCGACGAATCCGGCGCGGGGACGAGCCGGGGAGCATGGCGTACTCGGCGGTGAGCCACCCGCCGCCCGACTCCATCCGGAAGGGCGGCACCTTCTCCTCGAGCGAGGCCGTGCACATCACGCGGGTCGCGCCGCAGCACACGAGCACCGAGGCCAGCGGGGCGTCGGTGAAGTCCGGGGTGAGGGTCGTCTCGCGCAGGGCGTCGGGCGCACGCTCGCTCATGGATGGCTCTCCGGGTGACAGGCGTGGGGTCGCTTACCACACCCCGAGCAGGCCCGCACCGTCGTTCGCAAAAGTGTGATGAACTGGGGTCAGACCCCAATCCATCACATATTCCGTGCCAGAAAATGTGAAGCCTGGGGGCCAGACACCCAGGCATCACACTTCTGGCCGGGCCCGTGCGCCGATGGGATTGGATTCGTCGCCGGGGTTCGGGCATGGTGCCGATGTGACGCGTTTGCTCGCCACGTTGGGGGCGCTCGCCGTGGTCGTCGCCGCCGCGCCGGGGCGCGCGATGACCGTGGACCCGGCCCCGCTCGAGGTCCTCGTGAACGAGGCCGACGCGGTGGTCCGTGGCGTCGTCACCGCGACGCGGGCCGAGCTGCCCTTCCCGGGCCGCCACGAGGTCTGGACCCGCGTCACCGTGGCCCTCGACGACGTCGCCAGCGGCCCGCGCGAGCTGGCGTTCACCGCGACGCTCGAGCTGCTCCTGCCAGGCGGCGAGACCGCCGACCTCGGGACCCGCGTGCCCGGCGTGCCGGTGCTGGTCCCCGGCGACACCCTCGTCCTCCTGCTGACCCGGCGCGGCGCGGTGTGGCAGCCGATTGGCTACAGCCTCGGCACCCTCTTCGTCGACGAGGTCGGCCGCCTGTGGCGCGCCGGCGTCCGCGGCCGCCCGACCACTCGGCTCCCGGTGGCGCGCTGGGAGACCCTCTCAGCGGAGGTCCTCGGCCCGCCGTGACGCTCCCGCGCACGATCCTGGGGCTCCTCGCCCTGACCGCGACGGCGCTCGGCGCCGGCGCCGCGTCCGCCTACGTCCTCGTCACGACCGACGACGGCACGCCCGTCACCTGGTCGCTGGGCTGCGTCGAGGTCTGGACGAACCCCGCCGTCGTCGAGGAGCTCACCCCCGAGGAGGTCCTCGCCGCCCTGGAGCTCGGGCTCGACGCCTGGAACGCCGTCGGCTGCAGCTGGATCGAGGGCGCCGCCCGCGGCTTCACCTGCTTCGACCACGTCGGCCTCGCCTCCTGGCCCGGCCCCCAGAACGAGGTCCTCAGCCGGGACGAGCCCGAGAGCTGGCGCCACGCCGATCGCGTCGTCGCGCTGACCTCGCTCAGCTACGACCCGCGCGACGGCGAGATCAGCGACGCGGACATCGAGCTCAACGGCGAGGACTACCGCTTCGCCATCGATGGCAGCCTCAACGCCTACGACCTCCAGCAGACGTTGACCCACGAGCTCGGCCACGTCTTCGGCCTCAACCACACCCCGGTCGCGTCGGCGACGATGTACGCGCTCTCCTACCCCGGCGAGATCTCCAAGCGCACCCTCGCCCCCGACGACATCACCGGGCTCTGCGCCAACCACCCGCTCTCGACCGCCCCCGACTCGGGCGCCTGCGAGCCGGCCGAGCCGGTCCCGGCCGCGGAGCCCTGGTGCCCGAAGCGCCCGGACGACGACTGCGCCGGCGGCGGTGGGGGAGCGCCGTGGGGGCTCGCGCTCGCGCTCCTGGCCCTCTGGCGCGCGCGGAGGCGACTGCGTTGGGGCTGAGAGGCACCGCGGTGATCGCGCTCGCGCTGGTCGGGTTCGCCGCGTCGCCGCCCCCCGCGGCGGCGTGGACCCCCTACCTGACCCAATCGGGCACTCCCCTCCACTGGCCGACCGACACCCTTCACTACGCGGTCGCCAGCGACCTCCCCGAGGAGCTCACGCGCGCCGGCGTCGAGCGGGTCATGGCCGACTCCTACGGCGCCTGGGCCACGCTCTCGTGCCAGCCCTTCACCACCGTCTTCGAGGGGTTCGAGGACGGCCTCCCGGTCGACGGGGCCGACGGCCTCAACGCGCTCGTGTGGGTCCCGACCGAGGCCGCCTGGTCCGACCTCGGATACGGCGCGACCGAGCTCGCGCGCACGGGGGTCACCCACCGCGTCAACAGCGGCGAGATCATCGACGCCGACATCCGCGTGAACGCCGGCGGCTTCAGCTACTCCGAAGCCACGGCCTGCGCGCCCGACGTCTACGACCTGCAGGCGACGCTGACCCACGAGCTCGGCCACCTCTTCGGGCTCGACCACAGCGCCGACGCCGCCGCGACGATGGCCTGGCGGACCGACCCCGGGGTCTGCGACAAGCGCACCCTGACCCAGGACGACATCGACGGCTTCTGCGCGACCTACGAGATCTACCCGATCGTCGAGCCCGAGCCAGAGCCCGAGCCGACCGCTGACGTCATCGGCGGCGACGCCATCGGCAGCGACGTCGTCGAGGGGCGCCCGCCGTCGCGGCAGGACTGCGCCGCCGGCGGCTCCGGCGGCGCCTCGCTGGCGCTGGCG
>SBGO01000732.1 GCA_006226565.1 Deltaproteobacteria bacterium
GGGCTTCGCGACCGGCTCGGCCGGCGTCGGCGAGCCCTCGATGGTCCTGCGCGGCTGCCCGGCCTCCTCCTTGTCGGGCGCGGCGTTCGCCGGGTCGGCCTGGGTCGGCTCCGCGGGCGCGGCGGTCTCCGGCGGGGTGGCCGGCGGCGCCGGCTCCTTCTTGCCACACCCGGCCACGAGGCCGGCGGACAACAACATCGCGAGTAGCGTACGGCGCATGATGGTCTCCGGGTCCTGATGCCCCCACGCCAACGCGGTGGCGACGGGATCTCCTTCCCTTGGGGAGCGTCGACCGTAGCCCAGCGCACCCCACCCTGCAACGCCGCACCCGGGCCGATTGGACCACCAAGATGCCCACAATTGGACCACATGGACCACGTCAGATTTGGCATTGGACCCGCGTTCCCGGGTTGCATTGCCCCGATTGGCCCCCTATGAATGGCATCGGAGGTCGGCATTGGTACGCACCCTCGACATCACGCTCGCGCCGGAGGCCGAGACCCCGCTCTACCGCCAGATCGCGGAGCGGGTCATCGCCCTCATCAAGGCGGGCGAGCTCCGCCCGGGGCTCCGGCTGCCGCCGACGCGGCGCCTCGCGGACGAGCTGTCGACCAACCGCAACACCGTGGTGCGCGCCTTCGAGGAGCTGACCGCCGGCGGCTGGGTCACGTCCCTGGTCGGCCGCGGGACCTTCGTCGCCGACGCGCCCCCCGCGACCCGCCAGACGCCGCCGGCCGACCTGTCGCGGAGCGACCTCCCGTGGGCGATGCTGCTCTCCCGCGCGACCGAGTCCGAGCCCCTCGCGCGGCTCGAGCGCCTGTCTCGGAGCCCGGCCCACGGCGACGTCATCAACCTGACCAAGATGCAGCCGAGCGCCGACCTCCTCCCCGACGTGGAGCTCCGCCGCTGCGTCGACCACGTCTTCAAGACCCACGGGGCCGACGCCCTGGGCTACGGCCCGCGCCAGGGCCTGCCGCGGCTCCGCGAGCTGATCGCCGAGGACCTCCAGCGAAACGGCGTCCCCGCCCTGCCCGACGACATCCTCGTCACCACCGGGAGCCAGCAGGGCATCGACCTCATCGCCCGGGCGCTCGTCAACCCCGACGACGCCTTCCTGGTCGAGGCCCGGACCTACTCCGGCGCGCTCAACGTGCTCGCCGCCTCCGGCGCGCGCGTCGTCGGCGTCCCCAGCGACGAGGACGGCCCCGACCTGGTCGCCCTCGAGGCCCTCGAGCGCCCGCGCGCCAAGGGCCTCTACGTGATGCCCAACAGCCGCAACCCCACCGGCACGACGATGTCGCGCGCCCGCCGCGAGGCCCTCGTCGCCTGGTCGCAGCGAAACGGCGTCCCGCTCGTCGAGGACGACTACGGCGCCGACCTCGCCCTCGACGGGACCCCGGCGCCGACCGCGCTCCGCGCCCTCGACCCGAACGTCTTCCACGTCGGGACCTTCTCCAAGAAGCTCATCCCGGCGCTCCGGGTCGGCTTCGTCGTGTGCCCGCCGGCGCTGACGCGCACGCTCGTCAACCTCAAGCACGCGATGGACCTCGGCACCTCGATGCTGCTCCAGCTCGCCCTCGCCGAGTTCCTCGAGCGCGGCTACCTGCGCCGCCACCTGAGCCGCAGCCTGCCGGTCTACCGCGCGCGCCGCGACGCCCTCGAGGCCGGGCTCCACCGCTGGCTGCCGCCGGGCTTCGGCTGGCGCCAGCCGACCCGCGGCGTGGTGCTGTGGCTGCCGCTGCCCGACGGCCTCGATCCCGAAGAGGTCTTCGAGGAGGCCAAGCGCGAGGGCGTGCTCGTGTCGCCCTCGACCCTCTACTCGACCTCCGCCCCGGCCCAGGCCGGCGTGCGGATGGTCTACTGCGCCGAGCCCCCGGAGCGCCTCGAGGAGGGCGCCCGCCGGCTCGGCCGTGCCATCGAGCAGGTGGCGCGTCGCCGACGCGCGGCGGCCACCTCGAAGCTCGTCAGCCCCATGACCGTCGACTTGATGTGACGGCGAACAGGAGAAGCTAGCCATGGAGAAGTCCACGTTCCGCGTGAAGGTCGGTCTCGCCGAGATGCTCAAGGGCGGCGTGATCATGGACGTCGTCAACGCCGAGCAGGCCCGGATCGCCGAGGACGCCGGCGCCGCCGCGGTCATGGCCCTCGAGCGCGTGCCGGCGCAGATCCGCAAGGACGGCGGCGTCGCGCGCGCGAGCGACCCGGAGATGATCCAGTCGATCCAGAAGGCCGTGAACATCCCGGTGATGGCGAAGTGCCGCATCGGTCACTTCATGGAGGCCCGCATCCTCGAGGCCCTCGAGGTCGACTTCATCGACGAGAGCGAGGTCCTGACCCCCGCGGACGAGGACTTCCACATCGACAAGCACGCCTTCAAGACGCCCTTCGTCTGCGGCTGCACCAACCTCGGTGAGGCGCTCCGCCGCATCGGCGAGGGCGCGGCGATGCTGCGCACCAAGGGCGAGGCCGGCACCGGCAACATCGTCGAGGGCGTGCGCCATCTCCGCACCCTCCGCACCCAGATCCGCCGCCTGACGATGCTCGGCCACGAGGAGCTGATGACCGAGGCCAAGATCCTCGGCGCGCCCTTCTCGCTCATCGAAGAGGTCGCGGCCGCCGGCAAGCTCCCGGTCCCGAACTTCGCCGCGGGCGGCATCGCCACGCCGGCCGACGCCGCCCTGTGCATGGCCCTCGGCGCCGAGTCGGTCTTCGTCGGCAGCGGCATCTTCCTGTCGGAGGACCCGGCCCGCCGCGCCCGCGCCATCGTCGAGGCGACGACCTACTGGGAGGACCCCAAGCGCCTCGCCGCCATCTCGACCGGCCTCGGGACCGCGATGCACGGCATCGAGATGGAGAAGCTCAGCGAGGCCGAGCGCCTCGCGAAGCGGGGCTGGTAGCCCATGGCGAAGACGATCGGCGTCCTGGCGCTCCAGGGCGGCTTCGAGGCGCACGCCAGGATCCTGCGCGGGCTCGGCCACGCGGTGCGCGAGGTGCGCACCGCGGCCGATCTCACGGCGGACGGCGGGCTCGACGGGCTCGTCTTCCCGGGCGGCGAGAGCAGCACGATGCTGAAGCTCATCGGGTTCTCGGACCTGTGGGCTCCCATCGACGCCTTCGTCCGCTCGGGGCGGCCGGTCCTCGCCACCTGCGCGGGCATGATCCTGGCGGCCAAGGCCGTCGCCGGCCCGGAGCAGGCGAGCTTCGGCTGGCTCGACGTCGACGTCACCCGCAACGGCTGGGGCCGGCAGGTCCACAGCTTCGAGGCGACGACCGACGACGGCGCCGTGCGCCTGGTCTTCATCCGCGCCCCCCGGCTCACCCGCCTGGGCGACGGCGTCGAGGTGCTCCACACCTTCGACGGCGAGCCCATCGCGGTCCGCCAGGGGGCGCTGGTGGCCGCCAGCTTCCACCCCGAGCTCGCGGACGAGCCGGCGCTCCACGCCCTCGCCTTCGGCTGAGCTCCGCCAGAGCGCATGAATGAAAGGAGGGGGCCTGGCCCCCTCCTTTCGTCTTCCAGCTCTAGCCGTCCCGGGTCAGTTCGCCGTGCAGAAGATCGTCTGACCGACGTTCGGCGCGCCGAAGCTCGCGGCGGCGGGCGCCTGCCAGGTGAAGTCGCCGCCGGCGCAGCCGCTCCCGACCCGCTGGAGGGACTCGCCCACCGGCGTCGACGAGGTCTCGCTCACGCCGACGTCGACCGACGTCATCCCGTCCGCCGCGCCCCCGATGGCCACCATGCTGCCCTCGTAGCTGAGGAACTCGACCACGCTCCCGGCGGCGTCGACCAGCGCGATGCCGTCCGGGGCGCCGTTCTGGAGCCCGGAGATCGCGACCGCGAGGTAGCCCGCGCCGGACCCGTCGCCCGGATCGGCGAGGGTACCGGTGACGGTGACGGTCGCGTACGGCGCACCGCCGCTGCCGTTGTAGGCGACGACGGTCCACCCGCTCATGTCCATCCCCGCCGGGCCGGCCAGCTCGATCCCCTCGCCGACGTCGGTGCTGGCGTTGTCGTAGTGGAGCTCGTTGATCCACACGGTCGTCGGCACCGGCTTGCACGCCAGCGAGCGCTGGCCGAAGTAGAGAGCCGAGACGCTGGTCGCGTCGAGGGCGCCGGAGAAGACCATGACCTCGTCGATGGCGCCGACGAAGGCCGCGCGATCGACCGCCTCGCGGATGGCGCCGATCTCCATCGTCGCGCCGGAGGGCTGGATGTCGCCGCCGGTCAGCGCGACCGCGGCCACCTCGACGCCGTCGAGGTAGAGGCGCTGCCACGTCCCATCGTAGGTGCCGACCGCGTGGTACCAACGCCCGGCGTCCACGGCCGGCCCGGCGAGCTCGCTGTAGCTCGCGGCGTCGCCCGCCGTCGAGACGGCGAAGGCCACGTGGTGGTCGCGCACGACGAGCCCGTACTCGGCCTGCGAGGCGGACACGTTGTTCCACTTCGACGCGATGGACTGGAGCCCGGTCAGGGTGGCGTCGTCGACGCGGAACCAGGCGCTCAAGCTGACCTGGCCGAGCTGGAGCGTGGCCGGGTCGCCGATCGACACGTGGCTCGAGGCGTTGTCGTCGAAGAGGAAGGCCGCGCAGCGGTCGCTGCTCTCGTAGGCCTCGCCGCCGGTCCAGGCGCCGTCGTTCGCGCCGACCGCGTCGGTGGCGTCGTTGTCGCCCTTCCACTCGCCGACCAGCCCGCCGAGCTCGACGCTGTGGGTCGGCTCGCCGACGTAGACGTTGTCGACCGCCCACACCTGATCGGTCGAGGTGGCCCCCCAGGCGTAGAGCCGGAAGTGCACGTCGAGCTGATGGGTGATGGGGCCCCAGGCGCTGACGTAGTCGGTCAGGACCACGACGTGCATCGGCGTCGGGATGCCGTCGCCGAAGTTGATGGCCGTGTCCTGGGTGGTCGGGCCCGTGGCGACCTTCTCGAAGGAGCCGTCCGCGCCGGTGACCGAGACCCACAGCGACCAGTGGGTCGGCCCCTGGGTCTTCGTCAGCTCGTCGAACTCGAAGGCGACCTCGCGGCCGGTGTTGGCGACGAACTCGTAGTAGTCGCCGCACTCGACGGCCGCCGGCTCGTCGTTGGTCGCGGTCGCCGAGCAGCCCATGGTGTTGGTCCCGCACGGCGGCGTCGCCGGATCACCGTCGCAGACGCTCCGCGCGGTGGTGCCGGTGCCGATGGGCGGCCCGTCGCCGCCCCACTGCTGGGCGGCGCCCGCCTGGCACGCCACGCTCGGGTCGTTCGGCGCGCACAGCGGGCAGTCCGGGTGCTGGGTCGGGTTGCCGCCGATACCCGGCGTCGCCCCCTCCTTGACGCCGGGCCCGAGGACCGCGGCCACGCCCGGCTCGACCGGCTCGTAGGTGAAGGCGTTCACCGCCGTCTGGAAGCACCAGAGGTTGCCGCTCGGCAGGACGCACATGCCGTCGTCCGCCGCGCCCCCGCCGAGGTCGTACTCCTCGTCGCACTCGTCCCAGCCGTCGCCGCAGTCGTTGGCCGGCCCGAAGCAGATGCCGTCGCAGGTGCCGGCGCAGTGGTCGAGGCCGTCGGCCTCGTCGCAGCCCTCGCCGGGGTCGAGCGCGCCGTCGCCGCACTCGAAGCAGCGCTGCCCGCCGTCGGGGATGAGCTTGCCGACGAAGGCGTCCTGGTAGGTGTCGAAGCTCGGCGCCGCCGGGAAGGCGAAGTCGTTGAAGCCGTCGACCGCGACCTCGTCGAAGGTCGCCGGGCCGGTGAAGCCGCCGGCGGTGTAGACGCGGCCGGCGGGGTCGAGGCCGATGTCGCGCGAGGTGGTCGGGCCCGTGCCGGCCCCGCCGAAGCGCTTGGCCCAGAGCCACTGCCCGTCGGCGCTCAGCTTCGCGACGAAGCCGTCGCCGCCGTAGAGGTAGGGGGCCGAGGGGAGCTCCGGCGCCATCGGCAGGCAGGAGTAGCCGCAGCCGCTGTCGAGGCCGAAGGCGCCGAACTGGACGTGGCCGTTGAACTCGCCGGTGACGTAGGCCTTGCCCGAGCGGTCCACGGCGACGCCGAAGCCCACCTCGTCGTCGCCGTAGTCGCCGAGCCCGTCGTCCGAGGCCACCGCGACCCACGCCCAGGCGCCACCCGAGGCCTTCGCGACGAAGAGATCCGCGCCGCCCCCCTGGGTCGCGACGGTGATGTCGCCGAAGACCGCCCCGCCGCCCTCGAAGTAGCCCGTCACGTAGACGTCGCCCTGGCCGTCGACGGCCACGCCGGTGCCCTCGACGTCGCCGTACCCGTTGGAGGCCGTGGCGGTCAGGACCCACGGGCTGTCCCCGCCGGCGTCGAGGCCGAGCAGGAAGAGCGAGCGCCCCTCCACGCCGTCGGCGTCGAACGCGGTGGTGTCGTCGTCCCACACGAAGCTCGCGGCGAAGTAGCCGGTGACGTAGACGCCGCCCGCCCCGTCGAGGGCGACGGCGTTCGCCGCGTCGTCGAAGGACGAGCCGCTCCCGCGCACCCAGAGGAGGCCGCCGTTCTTGTCGTAGCGGGCGACGAAGACGTCCTTGCCGCCGTGGCCGCCGAGCGTCTGCTCGCCGAAGCGCGCGCCGACCTCCTGGTCGCCGCTGTGGTAGCCGACGACGACGCTGCGGCCGACCGAGTCGGTGGCGACGTCCTCGCCCGAGTCGCTGCCGTAGGAGCCGGCGCTGACGGCCCACTGCACCCGGCCGTCGGCGCTCCACTTGGCGAGGAAGACGTCCTCGAAGTCGGAGCTCCCGCCCATGGCGTCGAGGCTGTGCTCGCAGGCGCCGGGCTCGGTGAAGGGGTCGTTGTTCTCGCAGCAGTCGATGTCGGCCGACCCGCCGAAGCGGCCCGTGACGTAGATGTCACCGAGGTCGTCGTGGCCGACGCCGTTCGCGGCGTCGTCGTAGCTGCCGCCGCCGCAGGCCGCCCAGCGCGGGTTGCCGTCGGTGTCCTGCGCCATGACCCAGAAGTCGCGGCTGTAGTCGCGGCTGTAGAACCACTCGTCGCCGAAGAGCGCCGCGCCCGCCGGCGCGACGACCGGGGCGCCCGGCAGCGCCGGCGCGAACACCCCGGGGGAGTAGGCGAAGAACTCGCCGACCGCGACGTTGCCGCCGTGCTCGTCGGTGGTGAGCGCGTGGGCGCCCTCGCCGCCCGCGCCGCCGGCCGCGACGACCCAGCCGTAGTCGGCGTCGCAGACCCCGTCGCAGAGGAGGCTACAGCCGTCGCGCGCGCCGTTCATCGCGCCGGCGTCGCAGGCCTCGAGCGCCACGGCCGGCGCCCCCGCGATGGGCAGGTCGATCGGGAGGGGGGCGACGACGCCCTGCACGACGCCGTCGCCGCACAGCTGGGTGCAGACGCCGGAGGCACACCAGCACGGCTCGAAGGTGCAGCTCCCCTCCCCGGCCGCGCACGTGGTCTCGTCGGCGGCGTAGGCGTCGTCGGGGCACCCCGGGGTCTCCCCGTCGCAGGTCTCGGCCGGGTCGCAGCTGCCGTCGCCGGCGCGGCAGACCTCGCCCGCGTCGGCGAGCAGGTCGTCGGGGCAGGCCGTCGACTCGCCGTCGCAGGTCTCGGCCGGGTCGCA
>SBGO01000418.1 GCA_006226565.1 Deltaproteobacteria bacterium
GTGTCCCGGAGCTGCGCGACATCGCCGACCGGCTGGGGCGGCTCGCGGCGAGCGAGCGCGCGGCGCGGGGCGTCGAGCGGGGAGGGCGGCAGGCCGTCGTCGGCGTGACCATCGGCGGCGAGCTGGCCGACGTCCTGCCGTGCGAGCTGGCGCTGCTGGCCGACCCCGACAGCGAGGACCTCTTCTACGCGCGCCTCACCGAGCGGCGGCTCCTCTCCTTCGAGCTGACCGGGGACGCGGGCGGCGCGACGGTCCGCGCCCGCCGTCCGGGGGCCGTCATCGCTTGCGTCGACACCAGCGGCTCGATGCGCGGGGGCCCCGAGGCCGTCGCCAAGGCGGCCCTCCTCGCGGTCGCCCGCCGCGTCCTCGGGCAGGGGCGGCGCATGACCGTGCTCCTCTTCGGCGGCCGCGGCGCGATGACCGAGCTGGACCTGTCGCCGTCGCGGCTCGACCTGGGCGCGCTGTTCGCGCTCCTGATGACCAGCTACTACGGCGGGACGGACTTCGACGGGCCGGTCGAGCGCGCGCTCACGCTCCGCGAGACCGGCTCGGGGATGCGCGACGCCGACCTGCTCCTGGTCACCGACGGCCTCTGCCAGCTCGGGCGCGCGGCCCGGTCACGCCTCGACGTCGCCCGCGCCCGCGACGACCTCGAGGTCGTCACGGTCGTGGTGGGCGGCTACACCGAGCGCGTCGCGGCGTTCTCGGACCTCGTGTGGCCGCTGTCCGAGGAGACGCTCCAGGCGAGCGGGCTGGCCGCCTACGGCTAGCGCCCGGAGCGACCTGGGCTAGCGGTTGCCGCCGCGGCGGTGGGTGACCGGCGGGTCGAGCTTGACGTCGGGCCGGAACAGGATCGCGGTCTTGCCGATGCGCTGGATGAGCTTGGCGCCGGTGGCCCAGGCGAGGTCGCGCGCGACCTCCTCCTTGTCGAGCTCGCACTGCGGCGTCATCTTCGCCTTCACGAGCCCGTGGCGCTCGAGGGCGGCGCGCGTGGCGGCGACGATCTCGGTCGTCAGCCCGAGCCGGCCGACCAGGATGCTCGCCTCGACGCCGTGGGCGACCCCGCGGAGCTCCTTGATGCGGGTGCGGGTCAGGGCCGTGCGCCGGTGACCGCGCAGGATCGCGACCAGGCCGTCGCGCTCGGCCGCCACGTTGGTCAGGTCGAGGCTCGGCCCGATCTGGGCGGCGAGCTCGTTGATGTGCTGGTCGGTGTTCGGGCTGTGGATGACGACGACCACGAGCCCACCCGGCGTGACGCGCTCGATGAGCTGCTGGACGCGCAGGGGCACCAGCGGCGCGGGCGCGGTCTCGAGGTCCACGAGGCCGCACTGGACCTCGCCCTCGGCGGGCTCGACGGCGCCGACGCTGCCGGCGAGGCTCCGCACCGCCGACGCGAGCCCCTCGTCGCTGAGCGACAGGCCGAGGGTGGCGTTGGGGGCCAGGTCGAGGTAGCGGGTCACGGTCTTGGCGATGCGGCTCATGATCTCTCCGGGGGCGCCGCGGACCTTCTGGACGGTAGTCGGCGCGGCGGGCCTCACTAACGCCACCGCACCCGCCTGGCAAGCCCCGAGCCGCGTGACCGGGCGCGACGGGACGACGGGACTGCGTGCGCTGCAATGTCTCCTGGCACGCAGGCGTGCGTCCTTGTAGCGTGCGCGCCATGAAGACGTGCTGCATCCCGCTCCTCGCGACCGCTCTCACGATCTTCGTCGGTGCCTGCGGCGACGATCCGAAAGACGCGACGACCACCGATACCGCGACGATCTCGGACGTCGCCGCCGACGCCCAGGACGCCGCCACCGAAGACACGGTCGCGGTCGACACCGCCGGGCCGCCGGGTGGGGACTGCGATCCCCTCGACCCGAGCCTCTGCGCGCTGCCGTGGCCGTCGAGCCTCTATCTCGCGCCCGACGCCGCGCGCGTGACCGGCTACACGCTGACCTTCGGGCCGACGAGCCTGCCGGCCAACGAAGAGGGCACGCACATCGACCCCGCGCCCTATCGACGCCGCGACGGCTACGGTCTCCACGACCCGCTCATGGTGTACTTCGAGAACCTCGACGTGACCGGCCTCCCGACCGAGTACGCCGGCGCCGGCTCCCTCGACGCCGACGCGCCGATCGTGTGGCTCGAGGTCGCCGCGGACGGCTCCACCCGCCGCGTACCGTACTTCGTCGACGTCGACCCGGACGCGAGCGAGGTCGATCGCCTCCTCGTCGTGCGCCCGGCGGTCATCCTCGAGGAGGGGACGCGCTACGTCGTGGCCTTCCGGCACCTCCAGGACCGCGACGGGCAGCCCATCGTCGCCCCGGAGGCCTTCGTCCGGCTGCGCGACGGCGACACCGCCGAAGACCCCGCGCTGGCCCCGCGGCAGGCGCGCTTCGACGACGTCTTCGCCGTTCTCGAGGGCGCCGGCGTCGATACCGACGAGCTGATCCTGGCGTGGGATTACGTGACCGCGAGCGGCGACAGCCTCTTCGGCTGGATGCTCGAGATTCGTGACGAGGCCTTCGCCGCGACGGGCGAGGACGGCCCCGAGATCACCATCGACGAGGTCACGACCTACACCGCCGAGCAGGACCCGAACATCGCGATGGACCTGGTCGGCACCTTCCGCGTCCCGCACTTCATGGAGGTCGCGAGCACGCTGGCCAACATCACGTCGTACCGGGCGCACCTCGGGGCGGACGGGCGGCCCGAGCAGGACGGCTGGGCGGACGCGCCGCTGTGGATTCGCATCCCGCGCAGCGCGCTCGACGGCACGCCGCACGATCTGCTCCTCTATGGCCACGGGCAGAACGGTCGTGGCTCCCAGGTGCGGGGCGGCTTCAACGCGCGCATCGCCAACGACCACCACTTCATCCTGGCCGCGACCGACATGTGGGGCATGTCCGAGGAGGACATCGGCGGCATCCTGCAGATGCTGACGGACTTCTCGGGCTTCCCGCGCCTCGCCGACCGGCTCCTCCAGGGCGTCGTCAACCACGCGCTGCTCGCGCGCGCGCTCCGCAAGCGCCTGCCGGAGCTGGCCGAGCTGGCCGAGCTGGGGCTCAGCGTCAACACCGACGAGGTCTACTACTCGGGCATCTCGCAGGGGGGCATCTACGGGCCGACCGTCGTCGCCGTGTCGCCCGACATCCGGCGCGGCCACCTCGGCGTCCCGGGCAACGACTACAGCTTCCTCCTGACGCGCTCGCGCAACTTCGACCTCTTCATCGGGCTCCTGAAGATGTTCTACATCGACCGGCCCAGCCAGCTCGTGACGCTCCAGACGGTCCACAACCTGTGGAACGGCGCCGACCCGGTCAGCTACCTGCGGCACATCGCCGACCCGCTCCCTGGCTCGCCGGAGAATGCCATCCTGCTCGCCCCGGCGAAGGGCGACGTGCAGGTCGCGGTGAGCTCGAACGAGTGGGTCGTGCGGAGTGACATCGGCATCGCGCTGATGGAGCATTTCGACACCGAGCGCGCGGTCTGGGGCGTGACCGAGACGCCGTACCCGCACACCGGCTCGGGGGTGGTGCTCTACGACTTCGGCAACCCCTGGCCCGACGAGAGCCTCATCCTGCCGCCGACCTCGGACTTCGAGGACCCGCACAGCAAGCCGCGCCAGGAGCCCTGGCACAACGCGCAGCTCGAGCACTTCCTCAGGACCGGCGAGATCATCGACGTCTGCGGCGGCGACGGCTGCAGGCCGGATTAGACAGGGCTCCGGGGCGCCGGGCTTTCCCGGCGCTACTCGGGGCGGATGACCCACAGGGCGCGGAGCGCCGACTGAGGAAAGACCTGGTTCGGCGCCAGGGCCGGCGGTGAGGTGATGCCCGTGGGGCGCCCGGGGAGGGGCGCCAGCTCGACGGCGACGAGGATGTCGCCGCGGGCCCGCATGACGGTCCCGAGCTCGACGAAGCTCCATATGACGTCGCCGCGCGCGCGGGCGTCGGCGGTCGTCTCGAGGCGCATGAAGCCGTGGCCCCACGGGCCGAGCAGCTCCGAGTACAGGGCGTCGAAGCCCGGCACCGCCACGGCCTGGAACGTGAAGAGCGCGCGCAGCTCCTCGGTCGCGAAGATGCGCACGCCGCGCGTTCGCGTGCCCGCCGCGCGCGCGAAGCCCTCGCGGAGCCGGCGGCCGAGCTCGGCGTCACGGACCCCGGCGACCACCTCGAACGCCTCGCTGAAGCGATCGGGCTGGGCGCGCACGAGGTCGGCGATCTTGAGGACGGTCATCGACGTCCGCCAGTCGAGGTCCGCCGACACGCCGCCGAGCAGCACGACGAGGTCCATCTCGCCGAGGTGTCCGCCGCTCGCGGGCAGCTCGAGCAGCGTGCGCTCGCTGGTCCAGTCCGCGACCGCCACCGTCAGCCGCCCGACCGGCGGCTCGACGCCCCGCGGCCGCAGCGTCCAGGCGCTCGTGACCGCGGCCCCCGGCGCCTCCAGCGCCTCGAAGGTGCCCCAGGGCCCGTGCTCGCGGTGGAGCCCGGCCTGCACGTGGAAGGCGTGCTCGCGGAGGGTCTTGGCGGCCAGCGCGGCGCTCGAGGGGTGGCTGACGACGATCTGGATGTCGACCTCGGGGTGCGCCAGCATCAGCGTCGCCGCGAGGTCCACGACCGCCGGGCGGAACCCGCCGACCAGCACGCGGCAGAGCGGCCGAGGCGGGACGGCCGGGACGAGCTCCGGCGGGTCCCGGCGCGGCACCAGCTCCGCCGGGACGCGGCGCTCGAGCCCCACCTCCCGCAGGTGCTCGCCGAAGCGCTCCATGTGGCTGAAGTCGGGGCAGATGGCCACCACCGCCCGCACCGGCCGCGGCGGCCCCTCGGCGAGGGCGCCGAAGACGAGCTCGCCGCCGCTCCGCAGCTCGCCCTCCTCGGCGGCGCCGACGAACCAGCCGACCGGGACGACCTGCGCGTCGAGGGGCGCGCTGAGCCCCTCGCGGTAGAGCCAGTCGAAGCTCGGCGTGACCCCGGGGAGCAGCGCGCCGCCCCGCCCCTCGCTCTCGTAGTCGAAGAGGAAGGTGTAGAGCTCGCGTCCCTCGCGGCTCGTCATCAGCTCGCGCAAGAGCGGCCGCCGCTCCGGGTGGCGGATGACCGAGGCGACGTAGAGCGCGAGGAACTTCTCGGTCGGCGCCAGCGTCATGCGCGGCCCGCCGGCGACGCGCGCCGCCGAGGCGTTGGCCTGCTCGAGGATCTCCGCCACGATCCAGCAGCGCGCGTTGGCCTCGCGCGCGGCCAGGACGGCGCTGGTGGCGTGGGCGTCGGCGTGCTCGCTCTCCGCCGGCGAGAGCACGACGACGCGCTTGGCGGTGGCGACGTCGGCGCGCTCGACGAAGGCGCCGCTGTGGGCGTCGGCGGCGCGGTAGTGGACCTTGGTCAGGTCCGCCGCGCGCAGCGCCTGGGGCCGCTCCGCCGCCTCGCCGACGACGGTGAAGCGCGCGCGGTGAAAGAGCTTCTCGTAGTACGCGTTGAGCTCGCGCAGGAGCCGCGGCAGCCCCGGGGTCGGGTTGATGACGACGAAGTGGCGCCGGAGCCCGACCGGCCGGTTGTGGCCGAGCTCGATGAGCTCGCGCACGATGTCGGTCCCGAGGCCGATGAGGAAGCTCACGAGCAGGAGCCCGGCGATGGTCAGGGTCAGGCTGACGAGCAGCGCGATGACGCCGGCCGGCGTCTGCAGCATGTTGCCCGGGTCCTGCACCTGCCGGAAGGACCACCAGAGGCGCGCCAGGAACGACTCGTCCGCCGCGTTCAGGGCGCCGTCGCCGTTGAAGTCGACGCCGCCCGCGGCGAGGTGGTCGAGGATGGCGGCGCCGGCGAAGGCGAGGAGCACCACGACGAGCCCGAGGAGGGCCACGTGGCGGGCGCGGTCGCGGCGCGTGAGCACCGACCACAGGTCGCGGACGACCGGTGACCAGTAGCCGATCAGCACGAGCATCCGGCTGAGGCGGAGGACCCGGAGCCAGCGGTTCTGCTCGAGCGGGAGGCTCCACGGGACGAAGGACAGGAGCGCGAGCAGGTCGACGAGCAGGAACAGCGCCGCGCCGATGCGCCGCCGCGTCCGGGCCGCCTCGCTCTCCCCGCCGGCGCGGCCCTCCTCGCCGGGCCCGGGCGAGCCGGCGAAGAAGGCGACGACGCGCAGGCAGAACTCGACCCCGAAGACGACCAGGAAGACGCCGTCGGCGCCGTGGACGTCGCCCAGGGGGACGAGGCTCAGGACGATGAGCGCGCTCAGGACGAGGCGCACGCCGAGCCGCTCGAGGAAGGCCGCGGCGCGGTCGGCCGGGCGGCCCCGCGCCACCGCCGGTTCGGGCGCGCTCATCGCCCGAGCGGGACCTTCATGAAGTCGTAGGCGACCTCGGCGCGGTGGCTGACCCGGCGCACGGCGGAGGTCGCCAGCGTGTGCGGCGGGGCGGCGCGGCCGATGTCGGTGAAGACGACCTTCTGGTTGCCGAGCTCGATGTAGGTCGGCAGGTGGTTGAGCGCGCCGCGGTGGGTCGGCAGGTCCTTGTCCCAGCCGGCGCCGTCGACGACGAGCAGGTCGTTGTCGCGGAAGAAGGGCTCGGACTCGGGCGGGATCACCTTCACGTCCGAGGCGTAGGTGATCTTCTTCTTGCCGGTGTCCACGTGGTAGCCGTAGTTCGCGGCGGCGTCGGCGCCGGTCGAGGTCTCGAGCGGGAAGGCCGTGAGGTGCAGCTCCGCCACCGCCAGCGGCACGCACGGCTCCAGTGGGACGTGCACGAGCTGCTTGAAGGGCCCGTAGCGCGCGACGATGTCCTTCCAGAGGTCCTCGGGCGCGTAGAAGGGGGTCTCGGCGTCGACCCAGCGGTCGAGGTTGCCGAGCCCGCCGGCCGCGTCGCGGCTCGGGTTGGTCACGACGACGCCGGTCACCGAGAGCGCCATCTCGACCTGCTCCTCGAAGTCGTGGGTGACGTCGAGCAGGAGGTAGGTCGAGATGTGCTGCATCAGCGCGGACGAGCGGCGCCTGAGGTTGCGACCGACGGCGTCGGTGATCGGCGTCGAGGGGCCGGTCCCGAGGAACTGGAAGTAAGCCATGTGTCGCTCCGTCGACGGGACGCGCGCCGCGCGGCGCGCGTCGTTTCAGGTGTCGCTCGTCATGTGAACCGCGTCACGGGGCCGCGGTCAACCGGCTACGCCGGGCCCCGCAGCTGGGCCAGGAGCTGCTCGCGCAGCGCCGCCATGCGCCGATCGTCGGGGCGCGCGGCGAGGGCGGCGTCGACGACGCCGAGGGCGGCCGGCACCGAGCCGTCGAGGGCAAAGGCCACGGCCAGGTCGTAGTGGGCCTCGGGCCTCCCGGGGTCGATCCGAAGCGCCTCGCTGAAGGCGTCGACCGCGTCGCCGGGGCGCTCGGCCGCGAGGAGCGCGAGCCCCAGGCCGATGTGCAGCTCGGCCGCCTCGGGGTGCGCGACGGCGCTCTCGCGAGCGAAGTCGAGCGCCTCGGCGGCTCGTCCCGCCGCCAGCAGCGCCTGGGTGTAGATCGCGCGCGCCTCGGGGCCGCTCG
>SBGO01000531.1 GCA_006226565.1 Deltaproteobacteria bacterium
CAAGCTCGCCCCCCACGGCCTCGCGACCCGCCGTCCGGGCCCCGCCGACGCGCCCGCGAAGGAGGCGCCGGCCCCCGACGCGGCGGCGGCGAAGACCGGAGAGGACGAGCCCGGCGGGGGCGAGGGCTGAGCACGGAAGGGGTTGCGCGGCCCGCCTCGGCGGTGCAGTTTTCCCGACGTCGCGCCCCCCGTGGGGCGCGCGACGAACGATCATCGAGAGGTAGAGCGATGCGACGGACGCTGATGGTGGGGGCGCTGGCCCTCGCGCTCGCGGCGGGGTGTGGTGGCGAGAAGAAGAACGACGGCGCGGCCCCCGAGGGCGACCCCGCGCAGGTCGAGGCGGCCCCGAGCTTCGACGCCGCCGCCCTGAAGGCCAAGCTGCAGGGGACCTGGATCTCCGGCGACGAGAAGAAGCCGCAGTTCAAGTTCGTCTTCGACGGCGACAAGGCGTCGGTGACGGACATGCGCTTCATGGGCGAGCCGAAGACCGAGACCGGCAAGCTGAAGATCAACTCCGCCTACGAGCTCGGCGTGGAGCTCCCCGACGGCACGACCTACAAGTACGACATGGTCGAGGTCGACGGCACCATGCACCTCGGGCTCGGCAAGGTCTTCGAGGTCGAGAGCCTCGACAGCTTCACCCTCAAGACCGCGATGTTCGAGTCGATCGTCAAGCAGGGCGACAGCTGCAAGTGGATCAAGAGCTTCGGCGACAAGGCCGAGGAGCGCGCGATCACCTGCAAGACCGGCGAGCGGGACGGCAAGAAGACGCTCGGCTACCAGGAGCCCGACAGCTTCGACAAGGAGAAGCTGGCCGACCGCGAGCTCTTCGTCTTCGGCAAGCTCCTCGTGGACGAGGAGCTGCTGTCCGCGGTCGCGAAGAAGCAGTAGCGCCCAAGGCTCACGCGCGCGCCCCCGCCGGACGGAGGCGCGCACACGGTCGACCCCACCGCGACGCAGCGGCCCGCCACGGAGCGTCTTGACGCGCCCTTCGCGCACAGGCGCGCGAAGTAACCGATCGCTTTGCGCATAGCCGCTCGGCGGTGCACAATGCGTCCGGACGCCTCCGTCCGCACCTCCCTCCACCGCCGCAGTGACGCCGCCCCTTGTCGCGGCGTGCCCTCAAGGGGTCCTCTCCGTGCACCACTCCCACCTCGCGGTGAGCGCGTTGGGGCTGATCGCCCTGCTCGGCGGCTGTGCCGATCGCGCCCCCTCGGCCGACGCCCGCCTCGCGATCGCCGTGGCGCCGTTGACCCTCGACGGCGTCACCAACGCGACCTACACCCTGAGCGTCGTGAACGGCGCCGGGGAGACGGTCTGGACGCGCACCGTCGACGCCGACGCCTACGGCGACGGAGCGGGCAGCCTGAGCTACGTCGGCACCTGCGACGCCGACTCGAACCCGAACCGGATCGACCTGGTGGTCGAGTCCCTCGAGGCCGGCGGCGTGACGCTCGTGTCCGGGGTCGACTGGGTCAACCCCGCCCCACCGGGCAACCCCGTCTCGCGCACCGCGGACTGCGTCGCCGACCAGGACGTCGCCGTCACCTTCGACCTGTCCCTCGCGCGCGCGGCGCAGCAGGGCTTCTTCGACGTCGCCCTGAGCTTCAGCGACGTCTTCTGCTCGGCCAAGCTCGACTGCGTGCGCGACGACGGCGGCACCCTCACCGAGCTCCACCTGCTGTCGAACCCGTCCACCGGCGACCGCGACCGCACTGCGGTGCTCGGCTTCGCGTGCACGGCGGGCCCGAATCAGGACACCGTCCTCCACCTCGATCCCATCGCGATCGCCTGTGGCAGCGGCCAGTCGGTCAGCGTCGACTCCAGCGCCGGGCCCGGCAACCTCGACCCGAGCTACTCGGGCTCCGAGCTCCTCTTCCAGGCGGCCGTCTACCGCGGCGTCGAGCAGCTCGGGACCAACCACAAGGCCTACTGGAACGTCGCCCTGGGGCTGAACCCGAGCGCCGCCCCGGCGCCGACCTCGTGCACCCTGACCGCGGCCGGCACCGTCACCGACGGCCCCCTCGTCGGCGGCCTGACCCCCGACGGCACCCGCTGGCCCTACGTCGCCTGGTCCGTCGAGCTCTACGACGCCGCCGGCACCTACACCTGCGGCCAGCACGGCGCCGGCGACGGCAACGGCGTCGACCTCGCCTACAGCGACACCGCCGGCATCGCCTTCGCCGCCTCCTTCGCCTCGGTCGACCAGAGCGTCGAGACCTACCAGACCGCCTGCGCCATCCCCAACTGCGCCAGCGGCGGCCTGTGTGACTCGGTCTCCGGCGACCCGCTGTCCTGCGACGCCTGCGACGCCGGCTGGACCGGCGCGCTCTGCACCCTCGCCCCGCGCCTGTGGTACCGCGCCGACACCCTCGCGCTCGCCGACGGCACCGCGGTCGTGAGCTGGCCCGACGCCGGCACCGCCAACGCGACCCTCGTCCCGCAGGGCACCGCGCCGACCTACCGCACGGGCGTCGTCAACGGCCGCCCCGTCGTCCGCTTCGCGAAGGCCGGCGAGATGATCAGCGGCGCCTTCGTCCTTCAGCAGACCTCGAACGACTACACCTTCTACGCGGTCCTCAAGGCGGGGACGACGCAGAACCAGTACGCCGACATCCTCGACAACAACCACGGCGGCAGCAGCAACGCGACCTCCGCCGGCCCGGTGTGGCAGCAGAACGTCTCCAACACCAACAACATGGGCGTCGGCTTCTGGGCGAACCCGCCCGGGGTCTACAGCGGTGGCAGCCCGTGGAACGTGAGCACCGCCGCCTTCACCCTCCAGGAGGTGCAGAAGGCGGGCACCCAGCAGACCGCCTGGGTCGACGGCAGCGTCGCCATCTCCGAGGGCGTGCAGGCGATCATGAACAAGCCGTCGGTGCCCTTCGCCCTCGGCGGCAACACCTACATCGCGACCCGCCGCTGGGACGGCGACATGGCCGAGTTCATCTACTTCAACCGGGCGCTGACGCCGAGCGAGCGCGCCGAGGTGCAGCAGATCCTCGCGACCAAGTACGCGATCACCCTGAACTGATCAGGCTCTCCGCCTCGCTCAGGCGAGGTGGGCGGTGTCGCCGATGGAGCCCGCCTCCCAGCCGCCGGGGATCTCGCGCAGCACCGTGAGGGACGCGTTCGGGACGATGCGCGCGCCCACGTCCGCCAGCGCCAGCGCGGCCTTCACGCAGCCACCGTGGGTGACGACGAGCACCCGCCCCCCGGCGTGGGACACGCGGAGCCCGTCGAGGGCCTGGGCGACCCGCTCCTCCTGCGCCTCCCGCGTCTCGCCGCCCGGGGGCGCCTCGATGGTCGCGATGATGTCGTGGCTGGTGCCGCCGATCTCGTCCCAGCGCCGCCCCTGCAGCTCGCCCAGGTCGCGCTCGCGCCAGCGCGCGTCGATGGCGACGGGCGCGTCCCCGAGCGCCCCCGCGACGATGTCGGCCGTCTCTCGCGCCCGGGCCAGGTCGCTCGCCACGACGTGATCGAAGCGCTCGCCCTGCGCGGCGAGGTGCGCGGCCAGGCGCCGCGCCTGGTCGACCCCTTCGGGCGCCAGCGGCACGTCGAGCTGCCCCTGGAGGCGCTTGTCCTGGTTCCACGTCGTGATGCCGTGGCGCACGAGGACGACCTCGAGCCCGCTCTTCTGACCGCTGTCGACCATGTCGGCGCCCTCCTGCCGTGTGGGCCTCGCCTTCCCTACACCCGGCGCGCGCCGCTGCCAATGTTGGCGTCTCAGGCGGCGTCCAGGCCCGGGCTGCCCCACCCCTCGGCGTGCTCGACGAGGGTGTCGATGAAGAGGCGCACGTGCGGCGGCACCGGGCCGCCCTGGGGATAGACCGCGTAGACCGACGACGACGGCGTCACCACCCAGTCGTCGAGCAGGACCTGCAGGCGCCCGTCGCGGAGGGCGTCGTCCACGAGGAAGTCGGGCAGCACCGCCGCGCCCTGGCCGGCGATCGCGGCGTCCCGGATCGCGTCGCCGTTGTTGGTGCGGAAGCCCCCGGAGACGCGCACCACGACGCGCTCGCCGTCGCGCTCGAGGGTGAGCTGGTCCGGGCGCGCCGCGACGGTGTAGACGAGGAACGGGAGCTCGGCGATGTGGTCGGGGAGCGTGACCCGGTAGCGGGCGGCGAAGTCGGGGCTGGCGATGACGTGCGCCGTGACCGCCTTGATGCGCCGCATGATGAGCGACGAGTCGACGAGGCGCCCGACCCGCACCGCCACGTCGGTCTTGGTCGCGACCAGGTCCACGAAGTCGTCCTGGAGCTGCAGGTCGACCTCGAGCTCGGGGTAGCGCTGCATCAGATCCGTGATCACCGGCAGGACCAGGGTCCGCCCCACGCTGAGCGGGGCGTTCACGCGCAGCTGGCCGTGCACGCGCCCGCCGTGGTGGCTCAGCTCGCGCTCCGCCTGCTCGGCCTCGGCGAGCATCCGCGCGCAGTGCGGGTAGAGGCGCTCGCCGGCCTCGGTCAACCGGACCTTCCGCGTGGTGCGCAGCAGGAGGCGCACGCCGAGGTGCTCCTCGAGCCCGGCCACGGCCTTCGAGACCGCCGACTTCGACAGGCCGAGGGCGCGCGCGGCGGCGCTGAAGCCCCCCGCGTCGACGACGTGAGCGAAGATGACCATCGACTGCAGGGGCGGGGTGCTCGTCATTGTTTCCTCTCGCAGACATTTCGTCTCCGAGAGGGTCAATCGTCAACCCCGTTGGGCTCCTCGAGCTCGGCGGCCGCACGAGACGACCGCCGCTCGGGCGGGGGACTGGGACCTACGGCAGCTCGTGGACGGTCACGACCACGGCGGCGTCGCCGGATTGGCGCTGGACGGTCAGCGTCAACGGGGCGTCGCAGCGCTCGGCCTCACACGGGACGGCGAGCGCGGCGGGGGCGGCGAGCTGGGCGGCGGTGAGCGTCACCTCCCCGACGACGCCGAAGCCGTCGCTCAGCGTGACGACGACCCGGTTGGGCGGCGGGCACGGCCCCGGGATACCGCGCATCACGGGCTCGGCGGAGATCAGCAGGTGCCTCACCCAGGCGTACGTCTGGATCTCCTCCGAGGAGCTCTTCGACGGCGACACCTCCAAGCCCGGCGTCGAGACCTCCGTCACCTTGGGACTCTCGCGCTCGTCGATGACCACCTTCGCGACCACTGGCAGGTCGTCCGGGGTCAGCGCGCTCTGGATCGAGGTCGGCTCTTCGTCGGGCAGGTCGTAGTCGCACCCCGGAACGAGGGTCAAGACGCTCGCGAACGCGAACGCCGTCGGGACCAGCACCATCGCACGATGGGACATGGCGGCCTCCTCGGTGTGGGTGGTTTGGGACAGCGATCGCAAGATCCATTCCGGCCCAAATCAACGTGTAACACCAAGTAAACATTGCATATCGGCATGACGCAGCGCGTCGCGCCAGGGCGATTTCGCTCAGGGCCTGGGGCCAATCGCGCGGCCCATTGTTTCTCGTCGCGAACATTTCGTTTCTAAACCACCGAATTGTCTACCAGGCGTTTCGAGGCGATGGTTGGCCCGTACCCACCCGGACGGGTGTCCCAGCGCAACCACAGGAGCATCCCAATGCGCACCATTCGAAAGCTCGCTCTCGCCGCCCTCGCCCTCGCCATCCCCGCGCTCGTCTCGACCAGCGCCAGCGCGGCCAACTACTCCATCGACTCGTCGCACACCTCGATGGTCTTCAAGATTCAGCACCTCGGCGTCGCCCCGGTCTACGGCCGCTTCAACAAGACCTCCGGCAGCTTCGTCTACGACGCCGCCAAGCCCGAGGCCTCGAGCCTGAACGTCGAGATCGACGTCAACAGCGTCTTCACCGCCGAGAAGAAGCGCGACGACCACCTGAAGAGCCCCGACTTCTTCAGCGCCAAGCAGTTCCCGACCATCACCATCAAGTCCAAGAGCGTCACCGCCGCCAAGGGCAAGGACGTCCTCAAGGTCGTGGCCGACGTCACCATCCGCGGCGTCACCAAGACCCTGACCTTCGACATCGCCAAGACCGGCGAGGGCCAGGACCCCTGGGGCAACTCGCGCGTCGGCTTCGAGGGCACGCTGACCATCAACCGCATGGACTTCGGCGTGAGCTTCATGCCCGACGGCCTCGGCAAGCAGGTCACCATCATGTTCGCCGTCGAAGGCATCAAGGGCTGAGGTCATGGACCCCGTCCAAGCCGGGCTCATCGGGGTGGTGGCGCCGTCCGTGGCCGCCACCGCCCTGATCCTCCTCCTCCGTCGCCCCTGGGGCTCGGCGAACGCCGCCCCCTGGGCGACGGGGCTCGCCCTGGCGGTCGCCTACGGCGTCGCCTTCGCCCTCATCCTCGGCTGGCCGTCGCTGCCGCCGATCGACATGACCCACGCCACCCCGTGGCTCGTCATCCCGGCCGTCGGAATCGCCTTCCTCCCGCTCCGCGTCGCCAAGGGCCGGGCCCTGGCCACCGCGGCCCTCGGCCTCCTCAACGCTGCGATGCTGCTCGGCCCGCTCGCCGGCCGTAGCTTCGACGCCACCGAGCTCGTCCTCCACGCCCTGCTCATCGCCGCCTCCTTCGCGGCCCTCCAGACCGGCATCGAGCGGGCCACCGCCGAGCTCGATCCCCGCGCCGGCGTTCTCGCCGCTCTCACCCTGGTGTCCGGCGCCGCCGCCGCGATCCTGCTCTCTGACATCGCCTCGCTCGCCCAGGTGACCGGGGGCCTCGCCGCCGGGCTCGGCGCGCTCTTCGCCCTCGGCCTCTGGCGCCCGGAGCTCGCTCGCGTCACCCACGCCGCGCCGGTCATCGCCACGGTCGTCGGCGGCACCCTCTGGGGCGCGGTGCTCTACGCCAACGGCCGCTACGAGGTCGCCGTGCTGCTCGCCATCACCCCGCTGGTACTGTGGGCGCTGCGCTCGACCCTCGCCCGCCCCCGCCGCCTCCTCGCGCGGCTCGCGGTGCCGGCCCTGATCGCCCTGGTGCCGGTGGGCGCCGCCGCGGGCCTCGCCGCGAGCGCCTACTTCGCCGACTCGAGCGAGCAGGTCGCCCCGGCGACCGACGGCAGCGCGCCCGCCGACGACGGGTACGACCCGAACTACGGGTACTGAGCGAGGGCGCGCGACGCGACTCCAGCCCTCGCGTCGCGCCCCTCGCCCGGCGGGCTCCGCCGCCACACCGTGAGCCCCCTTGTCCTCGCGACCCGGGTGTCTCACGATGCGGCCGATGAGGCCTCCCCGCCATGACGCGCCGACGCCGCGTCCATCCCCGGGCGACGCAGGCGCCTCCCTCGTCTCCGCCGCGCCCGAGGTCGAGGCCGAGGCCATCGCCGCCCTCACGCCCTACCTCGTGCCACGCCGCTTCGCCGCCGGCAGCACCCTCTGGCTCCAGGGCAGCCGCGCCGGGCTCCTCGTCGTCCTCGAGCGCGGGCGCGTGAAGGCCGTGCGCGACCACCCCGACGGGAGCGCCACGCTGCTCTACATCTTCAGCCCCGGAAACGTGTTCGGCTTCCTGCCCTTCGTCGACGGTGGCCCCTACCCCGCCACGGCGATCGCCATCGACGACGTCGAGGCGCGCGTGATGACCCGCGACGCCCTCGTCCGCGCCATCCGCAGCGATCCCGAGGTCGCCCTGACCCTGCTCACCGCCCTCGGCCAGCGGCTGCGAGGCGCGTTCCAGCGGGTCGGCGAGCTCGCCCAGCGCCGCGCCGTCGTGCGCGTCGCCGCCGGCGTCGTGAGCCTGCTCGCCCCCCACGAGGACGGCCCGACCACGACCATCGAGGTCCCCGATCCGGCCTACACCTTCGCCGAGGAGCTCGGCGTCACCCCCGAGACCCTCTCGCGCGAGCTCAACCGCCTCGCCCACGAGGGCGCCCTCCACCGCCTCGGCCCGCGCCGCTGGCAGGTGCTCGACGCCCCCCGCCTGCGCGCCATCGCGGCCGGCCACGAGGACGAGTAGGCCGACAATCGGGCCCCCGTTGATCGCAATCAAGCGCCCCCGCCCCGCGGACCCTACCCTGGCCTCAGCCTGCGTAGACCAGAGGAGGCGCCCGATGATCGATCCCCGTGACTACCTCGCCGCCGGACAGCAGCTCCACGGCCACAAGTGCCCGGCGATGCCCCTCGGGCTCCGCGCCGGCGCCGCCGCGATGAACGCCCTCGGCGTCGAGCGCTCCAAGGACGGGCAGCTCCTCGCCCTCGTCGAGCTCGGCGAGCACCACTGCGCCCACTGCTTCGCCGACGGCGTGCAGATGATCACCGGCTGCACCTTCGGAAAGGGCAACATCCAGGCCCTCGGCTACGGGAAGTTCGGGCTGACCCTGGTCGACAAGGCGACCGGCCGCGCGGTCCGCGTCGTCCCGAAGGCCGAGGCGCAGCTCCAGAGCAAGCAGACGCCGTTCTTCATCGCGTACCGCCAGAAGGGCATCCCCGCGTCCCAGGTGCCGCCCGAGGTGGTCGCGCCGCTCATCGAGAAGGTCATGGGCGCCCCCGACGAGGCGATCCTGAGGATCGGCGAGATCGTCGATCACCCCGTCGCCAAGCCCCTCGAGCACTTCGCCTCCTTCGTCTGCGAGGCGTGCGGCGACATGGTCATCGAGACCTACGGCCGCCTCGTCGGCGACCGCCGGGTCTGCATCCCCTGCGAGGGTCGGCTCCGCGCCGAAGCGGCCGGCTGAACCGTCGTCAGGACCCCCATCAGAGCGCCGCAGAGCGCGCTCTGATGGAGGCGTCCGAGGAGGCCCGCCATGCTCGTCCCGCTCGTCGCAGGGCTCGTCACCCTGCTCTTCACGACGCTCCTGACGATCGCCGGCGTCGGGGCGGCCTTCATCCTCATCCCGGTCTTCATCGCGCTCGGCGTCGACGTCCACGTCGCCATGTCGACGGCGCTGCTCCTCAACGCCATCGCGATGGCCTTCGCCTCCTACCGCTTCGTCAGGGCGAAGCTCGTGCTCTGGGACATCGCGGTCCCGACGCTGCTCGTCGCGGCCGCGACGTCCCCCCTCGGCGCCATGGTCGGCGTCGGGCTCGACCGCGAGACCCTGCTCTGGGGCTTCGTGGGGTTCCTGCTCTTCGCCGCCGCGATGATGCTCTTCTACCGCCCGAAGGAGCGCCCCGGGACCCACAGCCGCGGCCAGCGGCTCGGCTACGGGCTCGCGGTCGGCGCCTTCGCCGGCTTCCTCGGCGGGATGCTCGGCGTCGGCGGCGGCAACTTCGTCGTGCCGGTGCTCGTCTGGCTCGGCATCTCCGCGAAGCAGGCCTCGGCGACGACCTCGTTCATCGTGATCTTCGCCTCGCTCTCGGGCTTCCTGGGCCGCGTCAGCATGAGCGGCGTCAGCCCGGAGCTGCTGGCCTTCACCGGCGTCGGCGCGGCGGCCGGGGCCGTCCTCGGCGCCTGGCTGATGACCGAGAAGCTGAACCGGAACCAGGTGAAGCTCCTCATCGGCGTCGTGCTCCTCGGCGTCGCGGCGAAGATGACCGTGAGCCTGGTGGCGTGATGCGCGCGCTCCACGCCCTCGCCGCCGCGGCGCTCCTCTCGGCGCTCGGGCACGCGCCCGGGGCCCGCGCGGAAGACGCCAGCCCGGAGCTGCGCCTCAAGCTCGACGCCGACTACGCCCTCGGCCCCCTCGCCACGGCGCCCCGGGTCTTCCTCGAGACCGAGCAGCGCTTCCGCGACGCCGGGCTCGTCTTCCTGAAGGGCTACGCCGGCGCGCGGCTCGCCCCGGCGGCCTGGCTCGGGCTTCAGGCGTACTACGCCCACGTCGACGGCTTCGGCTCGGCCCACACCACCAAGCACCTGCTGGTCCTCGACGTCGCCCTGAAGGCGGCCCTGGGACCATTCGCGCTGAGCGACCGCCACGGCAACGAGTGGCACAGCGACCCCGGCTTCTACCGCTACCGGAACGCCCTCCGGGTCGCGTTCACCGGGGGGCCACGCTGGCTCGTGCCGTGGGTCGGGGAGGAGGTCCGGTTCGACTCGGACGAGGGCCGCCTGGTGATGAACGACGTGGCGGCCGGTCTCGACCTCCGAACGGGGCCGAGCGTGACCGTGCGGCTCTACTACGATCTCGAGTCCAGGCGGCGGGGCGCCGACCACTGGATCGACACGCACACCGTCCAGATCATGCTCCTCCTCCACGCGGGGCCGTGACGGGCCTGGACTGACGGGCGCTGGTGATTCCCTTCGACAGAACCGTTCGGTCGTGACATTCGCACGCCGGGCGGGGCCCCCGCACCCCACGCTCGGGAGAGGACCTTGTCGAAGCGCCGCAACGAGCCCGAGACCGCGCCCCATAGCGAGCCCGAGGGCGCGCCCGCCACGGCCTCGTCGGTGGGCCCGCTGACCCGCATCGGCCAGCTCTGGCGCGGCGCGCGGCGGCGCTGGTGGAGCCGCTGGGCGATCGACATCGCGATCCTCATGGCGATCTTCTGGGCGGTGGGCCGCTACCAGTCGCGGAACCTGCTCGACGACCGCGTGATGGCCCCCGACTTCACCCTCGTCGACCTCGACGGCGTGAAGCACACGCTCTCGGACTACCGCGGCCAGAAGGTGCTGCTGCTCTTCTGGGCGCCCTGGTGCACGGTCTGCCACCTCGAGTCCGACAACTGGGCGCGGCTCCAGAGCTGGCGCGAGGACGTGCGCGTCATCGCCGTCGCCGGCGGCTGGGAGACCAAGGCGTCGGTCGAGGAGTTCATCGGCGACGATCGCGGGGCGTACCCGGTGCTGCTCGGCAACGACGCCGTGCTGCGGGCCTATCACGTCGACTCCTTCCCGACGCACTACATCATCGATACCGACGGGAGCGTGGCGTGGCAGGGCGCGGGCTACTCGCCCACGATCGCCGTCTGGATGCGACTCTGACGCGCCGGGCTCAGGCCGAGAGGGCTTCGAGGGCCGCGAGCTCGTCGGGATAGGCGGCCACGATCGCCTCGGGATCGGGCACGAGCCCCGCGTCCGAGGCGACGCCGACGGTGACCTGCCCGGCGTAGCTGAAGATGCTCACGCCGAGGCCGACCCCGGCCGACATCGGGACCCAGAAGAGGAAGCCGGCGATCTTGTGCCCGCCCAGCATGATCGGCGCCTTCGGGCCCGGCACGTTCGTCATGACGGCCGAGCCCTTGGTGCCGAAGTAGCGCAGGACGGCCTGCTCGACGCGGGTCGGGGTGAGCCCGACCGCGTTGAGGATCCCGAAGGCGACGGCCGGCTCCTGGCTCTGCTTGATGCGGTCCATCTCGCGGCGGAGGGCGCCGAGGCGGGCCGCGGGCGTCTCCTGGCCGACCGGGAGCGGCAGCACGGCGAGCGAGAAGTGGTTCCCGAGGTCCGCCGGGACGGGCTGATCGAGGGGGCGCAGGTTGACGGGCACGAAGGCGCGCACGTCCGCCACGAGCGAGCCGCGCTGCTGCAGGTACCGGCGCAGCGCCCCCGCGATGGCGGCGAGGAGCACGTCGTTGAGGGTGCAGCCGAGGTCCTTGCAGGCGGCCTTGATGCGCGGCAGCGGCATCGGGTCGGACCAGGCGACCCGCTTCTGAACGCCGAGCGGGCCGCGGAGCGCCGTGTCGGGGTCGGGAGACAGGCCGAGGAGGTGGGTCGCGGCGGCCGCCACGTCGGTCCCGAGGCGCGCGAGCTCGAGGAGGCGCGCCGGGTGGGTGCTGAGCTCGACGCCCTCGTGCCACAGCGTCTCGCCGAGCTTCCACGTGGCGCGCATCGGGCTGAGCCGCGGCCGGTGGAAGCGGTCGGTGTGGGGCTCCTGCGGCACGTGGACGACGTGCGGGTCGAGCCCGGCGTCGTCGGCCATGGCGAGCAGGACCCGGGCGAGGGAGATCCCGTCGGCGACGCAGTGGTGGATCCGCACGACGAGGACGGTCGCCCGGCCGCCGTCGTAGCCCTCGATGACGTGGAGCTGCCACGGAGAGCGTGAGCGGTCGAGCGGCACCGCCATCATCTCGGCGCAAAAGGACTCGAGCTCGGCCTTCCCGCCGGGGGCCGTGAGCCTCCCTGGAACGACGTGCCGGGCTACGTCGAACTGGGGGTCGTCCTCCCAACGGGGCGGGCCGAGCTCGAGAGGGGCCTCACGGATACGCCGTGAGAAGCGGGGATAGACAGCGACGAGGCGCTCGCTGACGAGGCCGAGCACGACGTCGTAGGGGACGGGCCCGTCGAACCACAGGAGGGCCGTGATCATCATCAGGCTCTCCGGACGGTCCATGTGCAGCCAGGCCGCGTCCGTCGGGGTCATTCTGGTGGGCGGCCGTGTCATGACACCCCTCCCGTCCTGGAGGCGGCGGCAAGCCACGAGCACCGACGCCTACACGTCGACTGTACCCCGTCTCGTCGACGGCGCAACCGACGGTCCGCGCGGGCGCGACGGCCGGGCTCCCGCGGGAGCCCGGCCACCGGGCCTCAGTTCGCGGTGCAGAGCGGCTCGACGCTGACGTAGCCGGACGAGCTGGTCACCGAGGCCGTGCCGGTCGCGACGATGGCGTCGTGCCCGTAGGTGACGGTAACGAAGTCCCCGACGCTCCACAGGCCCTCGCCGACCGCGGCGTTCTGCAGCGTGTCGTCGGCCGGATCCGCGCCCCAGGCGACGTAGCCGACCATCGCGCTGGCGTTCGCGACGGCGCCCTCGTAGATCGCCAGCTCGCCGATGCGACCGACGGTGAAGGGCAGGACGTAGGCCGCGGTGCCGCCGCTCGAGATCGAGGCGCCGCCGAGCTGGCCGCAGAGCGTGCCGGCGCAGACCATCCAGCCGTTCGGGTTGAGCGTGCCGCCGGTCACGTTGCGCAGGGCGACGCTATCCGAGCCCGCCATGAAGCGGACCTGCGAGATCGCGATCGGCGCGCCGGAGGAGACCGGGATCGAGCCCGGGGTCGCCGGGCAGCCGCCCGCGTTGCACCAGTAGGTGCCCGTCAGGCACTTGCCGCTCTCGCCGGCCGCGTCGATGGACGCGACGTCCATCGGGTGGATGGCCGCGGTGTAGATCGAGAGCTCGTCGACGTCGCCGTGGAGACCGGCGCCCACGACCACCGGGGCGAGCGGCGCCACGACGTCGAGGCCGACCGCGCTGCCCGTCCCGTCGAGCGCGCCGTCGACGTAGCCGTAGACGGCGCCGTCGTAGCGGTCGAGGACCATGGCGACGTGGTGCCAGTCGCCGTCGCGGATCGTCGCCGAGCCGATGAAGACGACGCTCGTGCCGGCGCCGTCCTGCACGGCGTACTCGATCTCGCCGTCGTCCGCGCCGCCGACCAGGGTCATGCTCCAGCGCTCGCGCGCCGCGGGGCTCGAGTCGTAGTCGTCGCGGGACACGAGGACCTCGCTGCCCTCGCTGCCCTCCGCCGCGCGGACCCAGAGCTCGACGCCGAAGGAGCCGGCGCCGGGGTTGAGCGCGCTCGACGGGACCGAGACGGTCGCCGCGTCGTCGCCGCCGTGGAAGGACAGCGCGCCGTCCACGATGCCGCTGTCGACCGTGGCGCCAGCCACCAGCTCGAGCGTCGCGCCGCCGATCTCGTCGGCTCCGTCGACGTCGCCGGGCCACCACGCCGCCGCCCCCTGGGGCACCAGGGCGCAGGTCGTCGCGGTCGAGGCGCGCAGGTCGTGACAGGCGCTCGCGCCGCACGGGTTGGGGGCGCACTCGTCGTCGTCGTCGCTGCAGGTCGTGCCGCCGAAGCCGCCCCCGCAGGTGCAGGTGAAGCCGTCGGGGGTCGCGTCGCCGCTGCAGCTCCCGCCGTTGACGCAGGGGTTGCTGCTGCACGCGTTGGAGGCGCAGCTCGAGCCCGTGCCGCTGAAGCCGTCGTTGCACGCGCAGGTGTAGGACCCGGCGGTGTTGGTGCAGACGGCGTTGCGGTCGCAGGTGTTGCTCGCGGTGGCGCACTCGTCGTTGTCGACGCAGAGGCGCCCGTCGCCGCTGTAGCCCGGCTTGCAGGTGCAGGTGTAGCTGCCGGCCGTGTTGGCGCAGTTGGCGTCCGAGGAGCAGAGCGCCTGGCCGTTCGTGCACTCGTTCACGTCGGTGCAGGTGTGCCCGTCGCCCGTCCACCCGGCGTTGCAGGTGCAGGCGAAGCCGCCGATCGTGTCCGCGCAGGACGAGTGCGCCCCGCAGTTGTGCGTGCCGGACGCGCACTCGTCGACGTTGGTGCAGTTCACGCCGGTGCCGGCGTAGCCGGAGTTGCAGACGCAGGTCGCCGTCCCGGACGCGCCGGAGCAGGTCGCGTCGCTGTCGCAGGTCGGGTTGCAGATGGGCGTCTCGCAGTTGTCGCCGGTGTGCCCGGTCGCCCCGCAGTCACAGACGTAGCCGCTCGGCAGCTCGGCGCAGGTCCCGCCGAACTGGCACGGGCTGACCGTGCAGCCGCCGGCGCAGGAGATGGCGCAGCCGGCGAGATCCACGGTGGTGCCGCCGGTGGTCCCGGCGCAGCGGTCGTAGCGGTTCCAGGCGCCGTCGTTGTCGCGGTCGGCGTGGCCGACGAGGCGCATCATCAGGCCGCCCGGCGTGGTGTTGGCGCCCTGCTTGACGGCGAAGCTGACGATGTTGTTGCCGCTGCGGAAGCCGCTGCTCAGGGTGAACGCGATGCGCCCGTCGGCGCCGCTCGGCGAGAGGCTCACGTTCTGGGCGCTGCCGTTGACGTAGACCGCCGCCAGCGTGCCGTCCACGAAGCCGCTGGCGTCGACGCGGAAGGACGCCACGTCCGCCTGCTGGAGGCTGAAGCTCCGCTCGAAGTAGACGTTCGCGGTGGTGCCCCAGCCGCCACAGGCCTTGCCCGACGGGGCCAGCCAGCCGGCCTCGTGCCAGCTCTGGACCGTCGAGGGGTGGCACGCCGCCGTCACGTCCGCCGCCGCCGACGCCGACTGGAGCGTGCTCCCGGTCTTCCAGGCGGGATCCGAGGCGCCCGGGGAGAGCACGACGTCCGACGCGTTCACGCCGGTCGAGAGGCTCGGCACGGTCGGGTTGGTCCCGACGACCGCCGCCGGGTTGCAGACCGGCTTCTGGGCGCTGCAGCCGCTGTCGGTGTCGGCGCCCGGCGCGTCGTCGAAGCACAGGCCGCACTGGATCATGCAGCCGCGCTCGCCGACGACCTCGCCGCTGCGGGTGCTCGGGCAGGCGTCGACCGCGTCGATGACGCCGTCACCGTCGGAGTCGGCCGCGCCCCAGCCGTTGACGATGAGCGCCGCCGGGTCGTCCGCCTCGGCGGTCTTGCGGACGGCGAAGGTGATGGTGTTGGTGCCGGCGACCCAGCCGCTGTCGACCGTGAAGTCGAGGGACTTGGTGAGGTCGTAGGCCGGCCCGCGCTCGCCGAGCGGCTGGCCGTTGAGGTAGACCTCGACGACCTGGCTCGAGGTGAAGGCCGAGAACGACGCGGAGAAGGTCGCGACCTGCGACGCGCTCAGCGAGATCTCGCGGTGGTAGAAGACGGCGGCGCCGCTCGGGGGCACGGCCGGCGGCGAGCAGCTCGACGCGATCACGTCGAAGTCCTGGCCGTCGGTGAAGCCGTCGCAGTCGTTGTCCTTGCCGTCGCAGATCTCGTTGGCGCCGGGGTAGACGGCGGCGTCGTTGGGCTTGCAGTCGCAGGCGTCGGGGTAGCCGTCGTTGTCGCTGTCCACCTCGGCGAGCGAGAAGTGCAGCGTGAAGTTCTGCAGCGTGCCCGAGGCCGCGCCGTTGTAGCCGGTGTTGTCGACCACCTGGAGCTTCCAGGTGCCCGTCGGCGCCGACCCGTCGACGCAGCCGGCCAGCGACGTCCCGTCATCGGGCGCGTAGGTCCCGGTGTAGGGGCTCGAGCCGCTGGCGATCGCCGTCGCCGCCTCGTCGTCGAGGCGCGTGTTGATGAAGTTGGCGTTGCCGCGCTTGTTGATGAGGGTGAACCACTTCGCGCCGACCGGGGAGTAGAGCTCGACCGAGAGGTCGCTCGTGCGGCCGTGGGACACGTTGAGGGTCACGTCGAGGTCGAGGGTCTTGCGGCTGTCGTTGACCGCCGGCGCCGAGCACACCGCGTAGCGCGTCGGGTAGGTGCCGGTGTCGGTGCAGGTGTAGCTGCTGTTGCCGGTGCCGGCGAAGTTGTTGTCGCCGCCGTCGGGGCAGTAGCGGTCGCTGATGCCCACCGAGCACGCCGCCACCACGTTGACGTCGGCCTCGTCGGTGAAGCCGTCGCCGTCGTTGTCGGCGCCGTCACAGACCTCGGCCACCGACGGGTCGTTCTCGATGCACCCGATGCCGGGCTGGCCGATCCAGTTGGCGTCGGTCAGCGGCCGCGCGTTCCAGTTGCGGTAGCAGCTGTCGATGACCAGCGCCGCCGACTTCTGGCCGGTGAGGCTCTGCGAGATCTTCCAGTAGGTGTCGTTGGCGTTCTTCCCGAGGACGTTCCCGCTCGCGTCGCGGGCGGTGTTCATCACGAAGGGCGCCGGCAGGTTGGCGATCGGGTCGTCGCAGTCGCGCGCGCAGCTCCCCGCGCCGAGCGGGCAGATGAAGTTCGCCTCGCGCTGGCAGCTCGCGTTGCAGCCGTCGCCATTCGCGGTGCCGCCGTCGTCACAGGTCTCGCTGCCGAGCACGAGCCCGTCGCCGCAGATGGGCTGGGTGCAGGTCGCCCCGGTCCAGCCGGTGGAGCACCCGTTGCAGCTCTGGGCCACGCCGGTCGCCTTGTTGCAGGTGACCGCGCCGGGGCAGTTGTCCGGCGCCACGCAGCCCTTGTCGCAGACGCGCCCCCAGCGGCCGACCACGCAGCCGTCGTCGCACGCCGACGCCTGGCCCGAGGTCTTGTCGCACTCGATCACGCCGAGGCAGCTCGCGTCCTCGCAGGTGTTGGTGCAGTTCGGGCCCCAGAAGCCGGGCTCGCACGCGGTGCAGCTCGTCGGCTCGCCGGTCGCCGGGTCGCAGCCGACGGTGCCGATGCAGTGCCCCTGATGGCAGACGCGGTCGCAGCCGAGGCCCCAGAAGCCGTCGTCGCAGCCGTTGCAGCTGGCCGTCATGCCGCTGGTCTGGTTGCAGCGCACGGTGCCGGAGCAGTCGCCGGCGTCGCAGGTGTCGAGGCAGGTCTCGCCCCAGTAGCCGGGGTCGCACGCCGGACAGCTCGTCGCGACGCCGCTGACCTGATCACACGTCACCGTCCCGTCGCAGTGGCCCTGGGCGCACTCCTGCTCGCAGGTCGGCCCCCAGAAGCCGGGCTCGCACGCCTGGCAGCTCAGCGGCGTCCCCGCGTCCTTGTAGCAGGTGACGGTGCCGACGCACTCGCCCTGGTCGCAGCTGCGCTTGCAGGTCGTGCCCCACCAGCCGGCGTTGCACGCGCTGCAGCTCGTCGCGATCCCCGAGCCCTGCTCGCAGGTCACGGTCCCGATGCACTCGCCCTGGGCGCAGCTGTCCTCGCAGGTCGGGCCCCAGTAGCCGTCCGCGCACGCGACGCACGCGGTCGCCTCGCCGGTCCCCTGGTCGCACTGCACGTCGCCCACGCAGTTGCCCTGGGGGCACGCCTGGTCGCAGCTCGGGCCCCACACGCCCGAGTCGCACGACGAGCAGCTGAGCGACGTCCCGGTCAGCTGGTCGCAGTGCACGACGCCCGTGCACGACCCCTGCTGGCACACGTTGGTGCAGGTCTCGCCCCAGATGCCGGCGTTGCAGCCGGTGCAGCTCACCGGCGCGCCGGTGTCGTGGTCACAGGTCACGACGCCCGTGCAGTCGCCCTGGTTGCAGACGTTCTGGCAGTAGCTGCCCCAGCGCCCCGGCTCGCACTCGCTGCAGGTCACCGGCGCGCCGTCGATCTGGTCGCAGCTCGCGTCGCCGACGCAGCCCTCGATCTGGCACGTGTTCTGGCAGGCCGCGCCCCAGGACCCCGGCACGCACTGGGTGCAGCCGAGGGGGTCGCCCGTGGCCTTGTCGCAGGTCGCCGAGCCGGCGCAGCTCGGGATGGCGCAGGTGTTCTCGCACGCCTGGCCCCAGTTGCCGGACTTGCACTGGTTGCAGGAGGTCGCGGTGCCCTCGACCTGGTCGCAGGTCACGACGCCCACGCAGGTGCTGCTCGAGCACGTCTTGTCGCAGATTGCGCCCCACTTCCCGGCGGCGCACTCGCTGCACGAGACGGCCGCCCCGTCGGTCTGGTTGCAGCGCGCGTCGCCCAGGCAGTTCGGGATGACGCAGGCGTCCTGGCAGGTCGGGCCGGCCCAGCCGACCGCGCACTCGCTGCACGACAGCGGCACGCCGCTGTTCTGGTTGCAGGTCGCGACGCCGGCGCAGTTCTCCAGCGTGCAGGCGTTCTGGCAGGTGACGCCGTACCACCCGGCCGCGCAGCCGCCGCAGGTCAGCGGCTCGCCCGTGCTCTTCGAGCAGGTCAGCGAGCCCACGCAGTTCGACGGCGCGATGCACGCCGCCGAGCACGTGCCGCCCCACCAGCCCTGCTTGCAGGTCGCGCAGCTCACCGTCGTGCCGGTCGCCTGGGCGCAGGTGATCTCGCCCTGGCAGTGGTTGGCGACGCACGGGTCGGTGCAGTCGTCCCCCCACAGCCCGGCGCTGCATCCGCCCGGACACAGCCGCCCGGCGCTCGAGTCGTCCTGGTCGCAGATGACCGAGCCGAGGCAGTCGCCCTGGGGGCACTGCGAGGTACAGTCGACGCCGGTCCAGCCGGGCAGGCAGCGGTCACAGGAGACCGTGGCGCCCGTGTCCTGGTCGCAGCTGATGCCCTCGGCGGTCGTCGGGTCGCAGGTGTTGGACGTGCACGGCAGGTCGCAGGACTCGGTGCGCAGGCCCGGCGTGCAGCCGTCGGGGCAGGTCCGGACCGAGCCGTCCTGGGCGCACACGACGTTGCCGTTGGCGCAGCCGGTGGCGTCACAGGGCTCCATGCAGTCGTCGCCCATCCAGCCGTTCTCGCACTTGGTGCAGGTCCGCGCGGTGCCGTCGACCTTGTCGCACATGACGCCGCCGACGCAGTTGCCCTGGTCGCAGGTCTGGGCGCAGCCGAGGCCCCACTTGCCGTCGGTGCACGCGACGCAGGAGACGCCGTTGCCCTGGAGGCCGGGGTGGCAGGTGCAGGTGTAGCCGCCCTCGGTGTTGGTGCAGTCCGCGTTGTCGTTGCAGTCGTCGACCTCGGTCGCGCACTCGTCGATGTCCTCTTCGCACGCGAGGCCGTAGTAGCCCTCGACGCACGCGTCGCAGAGGCGGTTCGAGCCGTCGCCGGAGCAGGTCACGGTGCCGGCCTTGCAGTTGCCGACCTCGCACTCCTCGCTGCAGTCCTGGCCGAAATAGCCGGCCGCGCACACGCAGGCGACGCCGCCCTCCTCGGTGGGCGTGCAGCTGCCGCCGTTGAGGCACGGGTTCGGGTCGCAGAGGTCGACGCGCTCCTCGCAGGTGACGCCCGTCCAGCCCTCGGCGCAGGCGCACGCGAAGGCGTTGATCTCGTCGGTGCACGTCCCGCCGTTGGCGCACGGGTTCGGGTCGCAGTCGTCGATCTCGGCGCAGTCGCCGTTGTCGTCGGGACCGTAGCCCAGCTCGCAGGTGCAGGTGCCGTTGTCGTCACAGGCCCCGCTGGCGCAGTCGGTCGACTGCACGCAGCCGCCGCCGAAGCCACAGGGCGAGCACTTCGTCCCGCCGCAATCGACGCCGGTCTCGTCGTGGTCCTGGACGAGGTTGTCGCAGACCGCTCCCTCGCTCTTCGTGGAGCCCGAGCAAGCGGACATGGCGACGAGCGCTCCGAGCCCTGCGAACATGACGCTGACGGAAACGAGTCGTGACACGGTCTTCTCCCTCGGGTGGCCCCGAGTTGGCTGGTCGTCGGCCTGGCCGCGGTGGGCGCGAGGCTCGCAGACTACCACACGCAATCGCTCAGAACATGCCGAAACACGCGCCGCTGCGCAACGCACAAGGCGCCCAGCGCGACCCCGAGCCGCACCGCGATGCCCGAAACCGGCCCCCGGGTCAGCGCCGGCGATCCGCCGCGCCCGCCGGGGCGTAGCGCAGGACTCGGACCTTCTCGGTCGTCACCAGCCCCTCGATGTCCATCTCGTCGAGGATCCCGGTCAGCCGCTCGACGCGCTCCGGGGTATCGACGACCTCGATGACGACGGGCAGATCCTCGGACATGCGCAGGATGTGCGTGGTGTGGAGCACGCTGCGCGCGCCGAAGCCCGCGACCCCGTGGAAGACCGTGGCGCCCGCGAAGCCCTCGCGTCGGAGGCGCTCCACGAGGGCCAGGGAGAGCGGCTGGTGGTGCCAGCGGTCGCCCTCGCCGATGAAGATCCGGACCAGGACCTGCTCACCATCCAGGACGCGCATGAGAGCGTGCTCCTCGGGCCCTCCCGGGCCCCGTCACGCCGCGCCGACGACCCACCGCCCGACCGCGAAGCCGAGGAAGCTCGCCGCGAGGCACACCGTCAGGGTAACGCCGATGTTCAGCGCCGCCGAGCCCCAGGCGCCCTGCTGCATGAGGCGCAGGGTCTCGTAGCTGAAGGTCGAGTAGGTCGTGAAGCCGCCCATCGCGCCCGTCGTGACCGCCAAGCGCACGGTCGGCGACATCAGCTCGGTCTCGGTCCCGACGACCATCAGGACGCCCAGGACGAACGAGCCGATCACGTTCACCGACAGGGTGCCGTAGGGGAAGCTCGGCCCCGCCGCGCGCTGCACCCAGCCGGCGAGCAGGTAGCGGAGCCCGGTACCGACGGCGCCGCCGAGGCTGATCCAGAGTAATCGTGCCATCCCCTCTCCCACCCGCGCCGCGGGACTCGCTCACGGCGCCAGGTAGTACACCCAGCCGGCGTCGTCGCCAAAGATGACGCCGCCCGGGACCAGCGCGGCCTCCGAGTCCACCCCGCTCGTCCCGGTGTCGTAGCGCCAGCGCTGGGTCCCGTTCGCGTTCACGGCGTAGAAGTGGCCGTTGTCGTCGCCGATGTAGACGACGCCGTCCTTGTCGATGATGGGGACGCCGTTGCGCGACTGGTCCTTGGTCATCGAGAAGGTCCACTCGCCGCCGAGGTCGGTGCCGCGGAAGCTGCGGAGCCCGCTCGCGCCGTTGGCGTTGGTCAGCACGTGGTCCCGGCCGTCCGCGCCGCGCCAGACCGAGACGTGGGCGTCGACGTCGCCGCCGGCGTTGGCGCTGTGCGTGTCGTCGCCGTAGGCGCCGTAGTCGATGACGCGGTGCACGTAGTTGCCGAAGGACTGGAAGATGACGCCGTCCTCGGTGATCGCGACCGAGGCGTCGACGTCGCGGTCGGCGACGACGAAGGTCCAGGCGACGATCCCGCTCGGCTCGACCGCGAAGAGCGCGTGGTTCGAGCAGCCGAAGTAGATGCGCCCGGTGGTCGGGCTCATCCCGACGTGGGCCGGGACGTACTGGAGGTTCGGCACGGCGATGGACCAGCGCACGTTCCCGCCGGGGTCGACGGCGTAGGCGCGGGCGTAGCCGACGGTGTAGCTCGTCCCGTCCTCGCCGACGAGCGGGGCGCCGGTGATGTTGTCGCTGGCCGCGCCCTGGAAGGCCGTGTGCCAGAGCAGCGCGCCGTCGGGCCCGAAGAGCGCGAGGCCGTTTCCGACGGGGACCACGATGGTGCCGCCCTCGCGCAGCGTCGGGCTGGCGCCGCCGCTCATCGCCGCCGGCATCGTCGTCTGCCAGACCGTCGCGCCGTCGCTCGGCCGGAGCTTGTAGAGGACGTTCTGCACCGCGATGATCACGTCGCCCGCGGTGTCGACCGTGGCCGAGGTGGTGATCTCGGCCGTCGTCGTGAGCCGCCGCTTCCAGCGCAGGTGGTTGCTGGTCGGTCCCGCGAGCGTCTTGGCGTGGCCGCTCCGGCGGGCGTCGTACTTGGCCGTCGGCCAGCCGCCGACCTGCATCCCGCAGCCCTCGTCCCAGAGGCCGTCGCAGTCGTCGTCGAGGGCGTTGCAGACCTCGACCTCGCCGGGGTTGACGATCTCGGTCTGGTCGTCGCAGTCGCCGCCGACGGTGGCCGTGAAGTCGCCGGTCGGGCCGCACAGGCAGGTCCGCGTCAGCGTCACGCCGAACTCGTCGCCGTCGATGTCCTCGTAGAGGTCGACGCAGCCCTCGGCGTTCGCCTCGTCGGTGGCCCCGTCGCAGTCCTCGTCCTTGCCGTCGCCGCCGCAGCGCTCGGGGAGCGCCGGGTTGCGCGCCGGGTCGTCGTCGTCGCAGTCGACCGCCTGGGTCCCGCGCCACAAGCCCTCGGCGCCGCACAGGCAGCGCGCGTCGCCGACGCCCCAGCGGTCGCCGTCGACGTCGGTGTAGAACGGCTGGCAGCCGACCGCGTCCTCCTCGTCGACCGCGTCGTCGCAGTCGTCGTCGGTCCCGTTGCAGAACTCGGCCGAGGCCGGCGAGATGAGCGGCGCGGAGTCGTTGCAGTCGCCGCCGGTCTGGGTGTCGTAGGCCCCGCTGGCCGCGCACAGGCAGCGGAGCTCGTCGTCGTCGCCGTAGCCGTCGCCGTCGAGGTCGCGCAGCCACGGCGCGCAGCCGCCCGCGCCCTCCTCGTCGGTCTGCCCGTTGCAGTCGTCGTCGAGGCCGTTGCAGCGCTCGGGCTCGCCGGGCGAGATGAGCGGCGCCCCGTCGTCGCAGTCGCCGGCGGCCAGCCCGCGGTAGTAGCCGTCGGCCTGGCAGAGGCAGCGGTAGTCGCCGTCGACGCCGAAGCCGTCGCCGTCCTCGTCGTGCCAGCGGAGCGCGCAGCCGAAGGCGTTGACCTCGTCGGTGGCGCTGTCGCAGTCGTCGTCGACGCCGTTGCAGACCTCGGACACGCCGGGGTTGGCGTCGGCCCGCGCGTCGTCGCAGTCGCCCGAGATGGTCGCCGTGTAGAAGCCGGCCGGGCCGCACAGGCAGCGCGAGTCGCTCGCGTCGCCCCAGGTGTCGCCGTCCTGGTCGCGGTAGAAGGTCACGCAGCCGTCGGTCCCGGGGTCGTCGACGACGCCGCTGCAGTCGTCGTCCTTGCCGTTGCAGGTCTCGAGCACGGTCGGGCGGATCTGCGGGTCGGCGTCGTTGCAGTCGCCGGGGGTCACGGTCGTGAAGGGGACGGTCGGCGCGCACAGGCACAGCGCGTCGCCGGCGACGCCGAAGCCGTCCTGGTCGGAGTCGCGCAGATAGGTCTGGCAGCCGTCGCTCCCCGCCGGGTCGGTCACGCCGTCGCAGTCGTCGTCGACGTCGTTGCAGAGCTCGGTGGCGCCGGCGTGGAGGTCGGCGTTCCCTTCGTCGCAGTCGCCGCCGATGGGGGCCGTCCAGGGGGCGGTCGGCGCGCACAGGCAGCGCTGGTCGCTGAACACGCCGACGCCGTCGTGGTCGGCGTCGGCGTAGTAGACCACGCACCCCTCGGCGCCCTGCTCGTCGGTCTCACCGTCGCAGTCGTCGTCGACCCCGTCGTTGCAGAGCTCGCGCGCGAAGGGGTGGGTCGTCTCGACGGCGTCGTCGCAGTCGCCGGCGTTGGCCGCCCGGTACAGCCCGTCCGGGCCGCAGAGGCACGCGCTGTCCTCGGGCAGGCCCCAGTTGTCCCCGTCGGCGTCGTAGTAGAACGGCGTGCAGGTCGCCTCGACGCCCTCGTCGGTGTCGCCGTTGCAGTCGTCGTCCTTCTGATTGCAGACCTCGACCGCGTTCGGGTGGATGAAGGGGCTCGTGTCGTCGCAGTCGTCGGCGTTGGCGGCGACGTACGGCACGGTCGGCGCGCACAGGCACGCCGTCTCGCCAGCGACCCCGTAGCTGTCGAAGTCGGTGTCGAGCCACCAGACCTGGCACCCCTCGGCGCCCTCCTCGTCGAAGAGGCCGTCGCAGTCGTCGTCCTTGCCGTTGCACTCCTCGGTCGCGCCGGGGTGGATGGTGGGCACCGCGTCGTTGCAGTCGCCGCCGGTGGTCGCGCTCCACGGCGAGCTCGGGGCGCACAGGCAGCGCGCGTCCGCGGTGAGGCCGTGGGTGTCGCCGTCGCTGTCGCGGTAGTAGGGCGTGCAGCCCTCGGCGTCCTGCTCGTCGGTCTGCCCGTCGCAGTCGTCGTCGGCGCCGTCGCAGGCCTCGGTCACGCCCGGGTTGCGCGCGGGCGCCGCGTCGTCGCAGTCGCCGCCCCGCTCGACCGGGAAGGCGTCGCTCGGGCCGCACAGGCAGGCGAAGCGCGACGGGTCGCCCCAGCCGTCCGTGTCGCCGTCGGCGAAGTGGAGCGTGCAGTTCCCGGCGCCCTCCTCGTCGGTGAGGCTGTCGCAGTCGTCGTCCTCGTCATTGCACACCTCGGCCGCGCCCGGGTTGACGCCGGCCAGCGTGTCGTCGCAGTCGGTCGGCGACTTCGAGGTGTAGCCGCTCTCCTCGTCGGGCCCGCACAGGCACAGGCCGCCGGCGAAGGCGCCGAAGCCGTCGTGGTCGAGGTCGGGGAAGAAGGCCGAGCAGCCGACGGCGCCCGGGTCGTCGACCACGTCGTCGCAGTCGTTGTCGAGGCCGTCGCACACCTCGAGGGCCGACGGGCGGACGTTGGGGAGGTCGTCGTCGCAGTCGCCGCCCTTGGTGGCGTTCCACTCGCCCTCGGGGCCGCAGAGGCAGCGCGGGTCGCCGCCGCCGAAGCCGTCCTCGTCGTGGTCGCGCCAATAGGAGGCGCAGCCCTCGCCGCCCTCACCGTCGGTGCTGCCGTCGCAGTCGTTGTCGACGCCGTCGCCGCAGACCTCCGGGGCGGGGGCGTGGGCGTCGCAGCGCGGACCGCTCGCGCCGTCGCAGACCCAAGCGCCGACGCAGGTGCCGAGGGCGTTGGTGACCTGGCAGACCTCGGAGACGAAGGCGTCGTCGGTGTCGCCGTCGCAGTCGTCGTCCACGCCGTCGCAGTCGTCGATCACCGGCGCGGGGGCGTTGCAGGCGCTCAGCCCCTCGACCGAGCAGTAGCGGGTCCCGAGGCAGCGGCCGAGGTCGTTCTCGCTCGCGCAGGTCGTGCTCGCGCCAGCGGCCATGGCGGCGGGGGAGCAGCCGCAGACCCCGGAGAGAGGGACGCACTGGGGCGTCTGCTCGCCGTTCACGTCGGCCTGGCTGGCGCAGAGGTAGCCGGGCGGGCAGCTCGCGCCGGCGCAGAGGCCGCCGCAGAAGGCGCCGTCGTTGCCGTGGGGCCCGCGCGGGATGCAGCGCTGGGTCTCGTCGCCCTCGGTGAGGCAGTCGGCGTTCGTCTCGCAGGGCCGGCACAGGGTCGGGTAGCTGGGGACGCAGATGAAGATGACGTCGGGGAACGCCGCGAGATCCTGACGACAGGACCAGCCCTCGTCGCAGCTCCCCTCGCAGGTGCGGGTGCAGACGCGCTCGTCGTAGCCCTCGATGCAGTAGCCGCTCTGGCAGTCGCTGTTCTCGAAGCAGGGATTGACGAGGCCCGGGGGCTCGGTGTCGGCCCCGTCGGAGCCGTCGAGCGCGTCGCCTTCGACCTCGTCGCCGGTGTCGGCGTCGGCGACGTCGGCGGCGTCGACGTCCGAGGCCACCACGCCGTCGAGCTCGCTCGCGCTGTCGGCCGCGTCGGCGTCGCGGTCGCGGCCGCCGGTGACGTTGTCGTGGCAGCCCCCCGCGCCCGGGGCGAGGGCCAGGAGGAGGAGAACCGTCCACGCGTGGCGCATCGTCATGGTCAGTTCCCCAGCCGGTAGAAGGTGCCGCTGGCGTCGCCGAAGACGACGAAGCCGTTGCCGATGGCCGCCGCGCCGTCGATGTTCGGGGCGTCGGCGCGGAAGGTCCAGAGGTTGGCGCCGTCGCTGAAGCGCTTGGCGTAGAAGAGCGCGCCCTGCCCGTCGGTGCGGTCCGAGCCGACGTAGAGGTCGCCGTCGCGGTCGAAGACCGGGGTGGCGCTGGGCGCCGAGCGCTTGGGCACGGACTGGGCCCAGGCCTGGTCGAGGTTGGCGTTCAGGCGCCGCAGGCCGGTGCTCCCCGAGGGGCTGACGAGGGCGTACTCCTTGGGGTTGCAGCACTGCCAGCCGTCGCTGTAGAGCGCCGCGTTGACGTAGACCTGGGTGCTGGCGGCGAAGGTGTCGACCTGGAGGGCCTGGGTCTGGCCGTCGGCGAGGAGATAGAGGGTGTCGCCCGCCGGCACGAGGATGCGGGCCACCTCGGTGAGCGTCACCGACGCGCGCGGCAGCTTGCCGGTCGCGGACCAGGTCCAGTTCACCCCGCCGTCCGGGGTCATGGCGTAGACGCGGTCGCTGGTGGCGAAGTAGAGGCGGCCGTCCGCGCCGAAGGCCGGATCCGACGGGTGGTCGGCGGTGTTGACGATGGGCGTCTCCCACTGCAGCTCGCCCGCGGCGTCGAAGCGGCGCGCGTGGGTGTTGGAGATGACGTAGATGTCGCCGATGGGATCGACGAGGGGGCTGCCGACGATGCGGTCCCCCGCGGCGCCGCCGAGGTCCTGGGTCCACAGCACCGCGCCGTCGGCGGCGAGCATGACGAGCTGGTTGCCGGCCGGCGCGACGATGGTGCCGCCGACCCGGACCGTCGGGCTCGCGCGGACGAAGCCGGGCGCCGGGAGCGGCGTGCTCCAGAGCGTCTGCCCGTCGCTGGCGCGGAGCTTGTGCACGGTGTCGCCGAGCTGGACGATGACGTCGCCGGCCTCGTCGATGAGGGGCGAGCCCTCGTAGGCGGCCGGCCCGAGCGCCCGCTTCCACTTCAGCGCCGCGCTCGTCGGCCCCTGGAGCGCCAGCGCGTGGCCGGTGCGGCGCGCGTTCTGCATGAAGGTCGGCCACTGGGTCGTCGGCAGGCCGCAGCCCTCGTCGACGATCCCGTCGCAGTCGTTGTCGACCGAGTCGCAGACCTCGAGCGACGTCGGGTGGACGACGCTCCGGTCGTCATCGCAGTCGCCGCCGCGGATGGCGGTGTAGTCGTCGACCGCCAGGCACAGGCAGAGGTCCGAGCCGTCGACGCCCCAGGTGTCGTCGTCGGCGTCGACCCACAGCGCGTGGCAGCCGGCGGCGCCGGGCTCGTCGGGGCCGCCGGCGCAGTTGTTGTCGACGCCGTCGCAGACCTCGATCTGGTCGGGCGAGCGGCGGGCGTTGCCGTCGTCGCAGTCGGGGCCCTGGGTCGCCGAGTAGGCGCCCTGCGGCCCGCACAGGCACTGGGTCTGGCCCGGGATCCCCCAGCCGTCGCCGTCGGCGTCGAGCTGATAGGTCACGCAGCCGCTCGCGCCGGCCTCGTCGACGAAGCCGTCGCAGTCGTTGTCGGCGGCGTCGCCGCAGACCTCGGGCTGGCTCGGGGCGACCTCGGCGCGGTCGTCGTCGCAGTCGCCGCCCGCGAGGGCGTCCCAGGGCGCCGTCGCGTCGCAGACACAGGCGGTGAGGCCATCGGCGCCGTAGCCGTCGCGGTCGAGGTCGCGCCAGCGGAGGACGCAGCCGGCGGCGCCGTCCTCGTCGGTGTCGCCGTCGCAGTCGTCGTCGACGCCGTTGCAGACCTCGAGCTCGCCGGGGTTGACGGCGATGGCGGCGTCGTCGCAGTCGCCGGGGGTGACGGCGCGGTAGACCGGCCCGGCCTGGCACAGGCAGGCCGCGTCGTCGGCCACGCCGAAGCCGTCCCCGTCGGCGTCGGCGAGGAAGGGCTGGCAGCCGGCCGCGCCGGCCTCGTCGGTGTCGCCGTCGCAGTCGTCGTCCACGGCGTTGCAGCGCTCGGGGGCGCCGGGGTGGACGGTGCCGAGCAGGTCGTTGCAGTCGCCCCCGCGGGCCGCGGTGAGCGTCCCGAGCGGCGCGCACAGGCAGCGGTGGTCGCTGGAGACGCCGTAGCTGTCGCCGTCGGTGTCGCGCCAATAGTCGACGCAGCCCTCGACGCCGGGGTCGTCGGCGACGCCGTTGCAGTCGTTGTCGAGCCCGTCGCAGACCTCGGGCTGGAGGGGGTGGATGGCCCCCTCGAGGTCGTCGCAGTCGCCGCCGCGGGTGGCGCTGTAGACGCCGGTCGGGCCGCACAGGCACTGGGTGTCGCTGGCGACGCCCCAGGTGTCGCCGTCGGTGTCGCGCAGGAACGGCCCGCAGCCGACGGCGCCGGCCTCGTCGGTGGCGCTGTCGCAGTCGTCGTCGGCGCCGTTGCAGACCTCGGTCGCGCCGGGGTGGACGCTGGCCTGGGTGTCGTCGCAGTCGCCGGGGGTGAGCGCGGTGTATTTGGCGACCGGGTCGGGGGCGCACAGGCAGAGGCTGTCGCCGGGCTTGCCGGCGTGGTCGCCGTCGCCGTCCTTGAAGTACACGACGCAGCCGAGCGCGCCGGCCTCGTCGGTCTCGCCGTCGCAGTCGTCGTCGACGCCGTCGTTACAGAGCTCGTCGGCGAAGGGGTAGATGTCGGTGCGGGCGTCGTCGCAGTCGCCGGGGCGGGTGGAGGTGTGCTCGCCGTCGGGGGCGCACAGGCACAGGCTGTCCTCGGTCCGGCCCCAGCCGTCGTGGTCGGCGTCGCGGTAGAAGGGCGAGCACTGACCGGTCACGCCCTCGTCGGTGTCGCCGTCGCAGTCGTCGTCGAGGCCGTTGCAGACCTCGTCGGCGCCGAGGTGGACGAAGGGGTTGGCGTCGTCGCAGTCGTTGGTGGAGGTGCTGGTGAAGGGGAGGGTCGGGCCGCACAGGCACACGGCCTCGGCGACGCCGTAGCCGTCGCGGTCGCGGTCGGCGTGGAGCGGCGCGCAGCCGACGGCGTCGGCCTCGTCGACGACGTCGTCGCAGTCGTTGTCGACCCCGTCGCAGGTCTCGACGGCGTTGGGGTTGGCGGCCGCCTCCCCGTCGTCGCAGTCGCCGGCGACCTGGGTGGTGTAGTGGGCGTCGGGGTCGGCGCCGCAGAGGCAGAGCGCGTCGCCGTTGAGCCCGTAGCCGTCGTGGTCGGCGTCGCGGTACCAGAGGGCGCAGCCGAGGGCGCCGGGCTCGTCGACGAGGCCGTCGCAGTCGTTGTCCACGCCGTCGCAGGACTCGACCTCGCCGGGGTGCTTCGCGGCGCCGGTGCCGGGGGTGTCGTCGCAGTCGCCGCCGGCGCTCGAGGTGAAGGGCGCCGCGGCGGCGCAGAGGCAGCGGAAGCTCTGCGGGTCGCCGTAGGTGTCGCCGTCGGCGTCGGCGAAGTAGAGGGTGCAGCCGGCGGCGCCCTCCTCGTCGGTGGACCCGTCGCAGTCGTCGTCGCCGCCCCCGCAGCGCTCGCTGGAGGCCGGGTTCACGGCGTCCGAGCCGTCGTCGCAGTCGAGGCCGTTGCGGCTCGTGTGCGGCTCGGTCGGGGCGCACAGGCAGGCCGCGTCGTCGGGGTCGCCGAAGCCGTCGAGGTCGGCGTCGACGTAGAAGCTCACGCAGCCGGTGGCGCCCGCCTCGTCGATGTCGCCGTCGCAGTCGTCGTCGAACCCGTCGCAGCGCTCGGCGGCGCCCGGGAAGATCTTCTTCGCCGCGTCGTCGCAGTCCTCGCCGACGAGCGCCGTGTAGAAGCCGTCGGGCCCGCAGAGGCAGCGTGGCGCGCCGACCCCGACGCCGTCCCCGTCGCCGTCGTACCAGGTCGGGACGCAGCCCTCGGCGTCCTCCTCGTCGGTAAGGCCGTCGCAGTCGTCGTCGCCGCCGCCGCACGCCTCGGGGGCCGGGGTCGGGGCGTCGCAGGTGAGGCCGGTGCCGACGCAGGCCGTCTGCCCGGTGCAGCTCCCCCAGTCGTTGTCGTTGGCGCACGGCTCGGCGGCGAAGGCCTCGTCGGTGTTCCCGTCGCAGTTGTCGTCGACGCCGTTGCAGAGGTCGACCTCGGGCTCGCGGGCGTCGCAGTCGGTGAGGCCGGCGGCGGTGCAGGTCCGGGTGCCGCGGCAGTGGCCGAAGGTGTTCGAGGCGCTGCAGGTGGTGCTGGCGGCGACGGCGATGGCGCTACCCGAGCAGCTGCACTCACCGGAGGCCGGGATGCACTGCTTGGTCGGGTTGCCGGCGATGTCGAGGACGGCGGCGCAGAGGGAGTCGGCGGGACAGTCGTCGTCGACGGCGCAGAGGCCGCCGCAGAAGGCGCCGGCGTCACCGACGGGGACGCAGGCGTGGGGCGTGTTGTCGTAGCTCGGGACGCAGTCGGCGTTGGCGTTGCACGGCCGGCACAGGGTCGGCATCGGGGGCATGCAGATGAAGGCCACGTCGGGCAGGACCGCGACGTTCTGGCGGCAGCCCCAGCCGTAGGGGCAGGCCTCGGTGCAGGCCTTCGAGCACACCTTGCCGTCGCGGCCGAGGATGCACCACGAGCCGTTGCACTCGGACTCGTCGGCGCAGGAGGCGCCGAGCTCACCGGGCTGGGGGCCGACGTCGGTGGCGTCGGCCGGGTCCACGTCGGCGGGGACGAAGGTGTCGGGGGCGACCGAGTCGACGGCGACCGTGTCGGCGGCGTCGAGCTCCTCGGCGGTGTCGTCGGCGGCGTCCGCGGTGTCGGCGACGGCCGCGTCGCGCGGGCCATCGAGGTTGTCGTGGCAGCCCGCGGCCGCGAGGCCGAGGCTCACCGCGAGCGCGAGGAGCGCGTGACGACGGGTGCGCTGCACGGGACCTCCGTTGTGGGGGAGCGCGAGCCGGTCCAGCTCGCGGCCGATCGGACCTCAGCCGCGCGGTGAGATCAAGATTCTCCGCTGAAATGCGGTCGATTCGTGGGCCCGGCGCGGGGGGGGTGACGGCGGCGAGACGGGTTTTGGGGTGGAACTTCGGCGCGCGGACCGGGGAGCTCGAGCCGGAACGTGGTTGCACTGCGAAGGGCGCGCGGACCGGCGGCGGACGGAGAAAGTGTGATGAGGTGGGGTCTGACCCCAACTTTTCACACTTTCGCTCGCGGAGGCCCGATTCGAGTCAAAGTGACTTTTTCTTGCAAGGGTCATCTTGACTCTTTTAGGGTTGTTTCGACCTTGAAGGTGTCGCGACCCCGCGACCCACCCCAGAAGGAGCCCCGCATGAACCAGATCCACCTCGTCGTCATCGACCCGCAGAACGACTTCTGCCGCCCGGACGGCGCCCTCTCCGTCCCCGGCGCCGACCGCGACATGGACCGCCTGGCGCTGATGGTCCACCGCATGAAGGACAAGCTCGCCGACATCCACGTGACCCTCGACAGCCACCGCGCCGTCGACATCAGTCACCCGGTCTGGTTCCGCGACCGCGACGGCAACCACCCCGCGCCCTTCACGCAGATCACCGCCTCGGACCTCCGCGACGGCGTCTGGGTCCCGACGCTCCCCTCGACCCACGCGCGCACCCTCGACTACCTCGACGCCCTCGCCGCCAGCGGCCGCTACCCGCACATCATCTGGCCCGAGCACTGCCTCATCGGCGGCGAGGGGCACAACGTCGTCCCCGACCTCTTCGACGCCTTCAACGAGTGGTCCCAGCGCTTCGCCCTCGTCGACTTCATCACCAAGGGCTCCAACCCCTTCACCGAGCACTTCTCGGCGCTCCGGGCCGAGGTCCCCGACCCCGGCGACCCGGGCACCCAGCTCAACGCCGGGCTCCTGACCACCCTCGAGGAGGCCGACGTCATCCTGCTCGCCGGCGAGGCGGGCTCGCACTGCCTCGCCAACACCGTCCGCGACATCGCCGAGGCGTTCCGCGACCCGGCCTACATCCGGAAGATGGTGCTGCTCACCGACGCCACCTCCCCGGTCCCCGGCTTCGAGGCCTACCAGGACGCCTTCATCCGCGACATGACCCGCGCCGGGATGCAGCTCTCCACCACCCAGGACGTGCTCGCGACGCTCTGACGCGCGCCCACGCCCCCCCACTCCCCCGCCTTCCCCCAAGGAGCCACGACATGCCTATCCTCGACCCCAACAAGTCCATGACCCTCCACACCGTCACCGGCTCGCGCTACGGCTTCTCGGCCACCCGCGTCGACCAGCTCGGCGCCTCGGAGTGGACGCTGGTCGCCATCGTCTGCGACGTCAGCGGCAGCGTCGGCGCCTTCCAGAAGGAGATGGAGGCCGCCATCCAGTCCATCGTCGAGGCCTGCCGCCTCTCCCCGCGGGCCGACCACCTGATGCTCCGCACCGTCGCCTTCGACGACCGCGTCCGCGAGGTGCACGGCTTCAAGCCGCTCTCCGACTGCCACCCCAAGGACTACGACGGCGCCCTCGCCATCGGCGGCACGACCGCCCTCTACGACGCCGCCCACAACGCCGTCGCCGCCACCGTCCAGTACGGCTCCACGCTGGCCAAGCGCGGCATGGCCGTCAACGCCATCCTCTTCGTCATCACCGACGGCGGCGACAACGCCTCGACGGTCGACGCCGGCGCGGTCAAGCACGCCATCGCCCACGCGGTGAAGAGCGAGGCCCTCGAGTCGGTCCAGACGATGCTCATCGGGGTCGACGTCGACACCTCCGGGGTCGGCGCCTACCTGATGGACTTCTCGGCCAAGGCCGGCTTCGACCACTACCTCGGGCTCGCCGACGCCACGCCCCGCACCCTGGCCGGGCTGGCGGACTTCGTCTCCCAGAGCATCGCCGCGCAGTCGATGTACCTGGGGACGGGCCTGTCCGCGACCCTCGGGAGCATCTGAGATGGCCCCGCGGGTGCTCCTCGACGACGGCCGCGCGGTGGCGCTCTCGCCGCGCGACTTCGTGGCCAAGGGCGGCGAGGGCAGCGTCTACGCCAGGGACGGCGTCGCCTTCAAGCTCTACCACGACCCGGCGCGCGCCCTGACGCCGGCCCGCCTCGCGGCGCTGTCGGCCCTGGACCACCCGCGGATCCTGCGCCCCGAGGGGCTCCTCCATGACGACGACGGCCAGGTGGTCGGCTTCCACACCCGCTTCGTGCCCGACACCTGGCCGCTCTGCCGCCTCTTCGCCCGGAGCTTCCGCGAGCGCTACCACATCGACGACCGCGCCGTGCTGGCGCTGCTGCTCGAGATGCTCCACGTCGTCGACCACGCCCACGACCGCAGCCTCCAGATCGTCGACCTGAACCCCCTCAACGTCCTGGTCGCGGCCGACGGGCGCACGCCCTACTTCATCGACGTCGACAGCTGGCAGGCCCCCGGCTTCCCGGCGACCGCCATCATGGACAGCGTCCGCGACCGCCACGCCGCCCCCGGCGTCTTCGACGACGCGACCGACTGGTTCGCCTTCGCCGTGGTCGCCTTCCAGCTCCTCGTCGGGGTCCACCCCTACCGCGGCGGGCACCCGGTGAAGGGGCTCGACGCGCGCATGACGCAGAACATCTCGGCGCTCCGCCCGGAGGTCGTGCTCCCGCCGAGCGCCGCCGACCCGCGCGGCCTCGGGGCGCCGCTCCTGCGCTGGTTCGACGCCGTGCTCGAGCGCGGCGAGCGCCGGCCCCCCGACCGGATCGCCCTGGTGACGATGTGCCCGATGCCGCCGCGGTCGGTGGCCCCGGGCTCCCCCTACGAGGCCGCGATGCGCGACGGGCAGCTCCGCCTGCGCGACGCCACGACGCACGACGAGGTGCCCCTCACCCTGACGGCGTCGGCCTTCGCGTGGCACCAGGGGCGCCTCTACGCGCTCAGCGGCGACGCCATCGTCGAGGTGACCCTCCGGACGCTGGGCGGGCGGACCTTCGCGACGACCCGGGTCGTCAGCCAGGTGCTCCCCCACGCGACCACCCTCTACCCAGGGGTCGCGCTCCAGGACGCCCTCGGCGCGGTCTACGCCTCCCTCTTCCCCGCCCCGGGCGTCTGCCATCAGATCCGCGTGCCGGATCTCGACGGCCGGCGGATCGCCGACGCCAGCTTCACGGACCGGACCCTGACGGTGCTCGTCGCCCGGGTCGACGGGCGCTTCGACCGCCTCCGCTTCCGCTTCGACCGCGCGCTCCGGACCTTCGCGAGCGACGCCGAGCGGGACGTCGAGCCCACGCCCTGAGGCGCCGGCGGCCGCCGCCGGCGGCGCACGAAAGGGTTCGAAAAAACGGGCGAAAGGTGGATCCGAGCCGCGCCGCTTGGCATGCTCCAGGTATGGCCACGTTCCCCCGGACGTCGCCGCTCGCCCTCGGCGCGGCGCTCCTCTTGGCGTGTACGTCGAACCCGACGCCCCACCCGGGTGTCGAGGACACGACGTCGCAGGTCGACGTCTACGTGCCGAGCGACGAGGCGCAGCGCGGCGTCTGCGGCGAGCTGGGCGGCCAGTGGAGCGACGACGACTCGCTCTGCACCGAGGTCGACCAGGGCTTCGACGCCAACGCCGGCGCGATCGAGCCCGCGGAGGGCCCGCCGGCGGCGGACATCGTCGGCATCGACGTCACCGGCGCGGCCGGCGACTACGCCTTCACCGTCGTCATCAGCAGCGACGACACCGGCTGCGAGCTCTACACCGACTGGTGGGAGGTCGTCTCCGTCGACGGCACCCTGGTCCACCGCAAGGTCCAGATCCGGCCCCACGTCGAGGATCAGCCCTTCACCGACACCGCCGCCCACGTCGACCTGACGGAGGACGCGCTGGTGCTCGTCCGCGCCCACCTCAACACCGATGGCTACGTTGGCATCGCCTGGGTCGGCCGCGTCCGCGACGGCTTCACCCGGGCCCGCATCTCGCCGACCTTCGCCGAGGGCCTCGAGACCGCCGAGCCGCAGCCCCCCACCTGCCTGCCGTAGCCGCGCCGCGCGGCGACGCGCGCCGTGAAAGGGTGGACTCGCCGATCCGCGCCGTGGCACGCTGGCGCGCCTCCGTCGCCACCCTGGGGACCGCATGAATCGCACGCTGACGCTGCTCGCCGGCTCGCTCCTCGTCGCCGCCTGCGCCGACGACCCCGCCGGGCCCCAGCTCGCGCCGCTCGTGGTCGAGGACCTCGCGGCCGAGGTCGACCCGATGATCGGCACCGGCGGCTCGGGCAACGTCATCCCGGGCGCGCTGCTGCCCTACGGGATGGTGCGCGCGAGCCCCGCCGGCGTCGGCGAGCACGGCCGCATCGCCGCCTATCGCTACGGCGACACCGCGCTCCGCGGCTTCACGCACACCCACCTCCAGGGCCCGGGCGGCTCGGCGAACGGCTACAACGAGCTCCTCGTCACGCCCTTCACCGCCACGCCCGACGACGCCTTCGTCGCGACCCACACCTCGGGCTTCGACCACGCCACCGAGCGCGCCGAGCCGGGCTACTACGCCGTGACGCTGGCGGACGCCGGGGTCGACGTCGAGCTCACCGCCACCGCCCACGCCGCCGTCCACCGCTACACCTACCCGACCGGCGCGCGCGGGCGGCTCCTGGTCGACCTCGGCGTGGCCATGGGCGCCGCGAAGGACGCGCACCTCGAGCAGGTCGACGCCCACACCCTGCGCGGCTGGGCCCGCTACGACGAGCACCCGGCGCTCTCCTTCATCCTCCAGGGCGAGCCGACGGGGGAGGCCATCCTCTACTTCGCGCTCACCGTCGACCGCGACGCGGACGAGGTCGGCTTCTTCCGCCGCGGCTACGTCAACGAGGAGGCCGACGGCGAGATCGACGGCGCCGACATCGGCGCCTGGCTCGGCTTCGACCCCGGCGACGCCCCGGTGACCGTGCGGGTCGGCCTCTCCTTCATCGACATGGCGCAGGCGCGGACCCACCTCGACGCCGAGGTGGGCGAGCGCTCCTTCGACGAGGTGCGGGCCGCGGCGCGGGCGACCTGGAACGAGGCGCTGAGCCGCGTGAAGGTCCGCGGCGGCACGGCGAGCGAGCGGCGCGTCTTCTACACCGCGCTCTACCACAGCCTCTTCCAGCCGGCGGACTACACCGAGGTCGGCGGGCGCTTCCACTCGGCGACCGACGGCGAGCACCACGTCCACGACGCCGGCGCGCGCCGCTTCTACACCGACGACTGGTGCATGTGGGACACCTACCGGACGACCCACCCCCTCGGCACCCTCGTCGCGCCCGAGCGCCGCAGCGACATGGTCTGGTCGATGCTCCACGCCTACGAGGAGGGCGGGTGGCTGCCGAAGTGCACCTGGCACGCGACCGGCTACTCGCGCGTGATGACCGGCAACCCGGCCGTCGCCATCATCGCCGACGCCTACGTGAAGGGGCTCCGGGACTTCGACGACGCGCTCGCCTGGGAGGCCGTCGACAAGGCGGGGCAGCAGGACATCGCCAACATCGCCGAGGACCAGCTCTGCGGCTACCTGAACCTCGGGACGGTGCCGGACTACCTCACGCTCGGCTACGTCCCCGCGGCGTGCGACCCCGACCAGGCGGCGTCGATGACCCTCGAGTACGCCTACGACGACTGGGCGACGGCGCGCTTCGCCGAGGCGCGCGGCGACCTCGAGGCGGCCGGGCGCTACGACGCGCGGGCGCAGAACTGGCGCAACCAGTGGAACCCCGAGACCGGCTTCATGCAGGCGCGGGCCGCCGACGGGAGCTGGGTCGAGCCCTTCGACCCCGACGGCTACGCCAAGTACTTCGTCGAGTCGACGGCGCGCATCTTCTCGTTCTTCGTCCCCCACGACGTGCCGGGGATGATCGACGTGATGGGCGGCGCCGAGGCGACGACGGCGCGCCTCGACGCGTTCTTCGACGGCGGCTACCTCGACATCTCGAACGAGCCGAGCTTCCACGTCCCGTGGCTCTACGGCCGGACGGGCGAGCCGGACAAGACGCGGGCGCGGGTGCGGGAGATCCTGGCGACCGACTTCTCCGACGCGCCGGACGGGCTGCCGGGCAACGACGACTCCGGGGCGACCTCGGCGTGGTACGTGCTGGCGGCGCTCGGCGTCTACCCGATCGCCCCGGGGGACGGCGTCTGGGACCTGACGGTGCCGCGCTTCGAGACCGCGGAGCTGTGGATCGCCGACCTCGACGACCCGACGGTCGGGCACACGGTCGTTATCGAGGCGCCGCGGCCCCCGTCGGGGGAGGAGACGCTGCGCGGGATCACCCTCGACGGCGTGGTGCTCGACGCGCCGCGGGTCGACCACGCGGCGCTCCTCGGAGCGAAGACGCTGCGCTTCGAGCTCGGCGCCGAGTGACCCTCAGCGGGGCACCTCGAGGGCGACGACGACCTCGCTGAAGGCGCCGCCGGCGGAGGCGTAGAAGGCCGGCAGGTCCTCGGAGACGTCGAGGGCCGCGGTGGCGCCGTGGCGCACGGTCGGCGCGTGCGGGTACGGGAACGCGATGTCGAGGGCGCGGGTCACGCAGCCGCGGTGGCAGGCGGTCGTCGGGTGGGCCGGCGAGGCCCCCTCGAGGGCGATGGCCATCGGGCAGGCGCGGCTGCTCGTGATGTAGCTCCACGGCGCCCACAGGGACGCCGTGAACGCCCCCGAGAGCGGGGCCGAGAGCGGCGTCGGCAGGGCGTCCCAGGCCAGGCGGCGGACGCCGGCGGCGTGGAGGTGGGCGGCGTGGGCGCCGCGGTCGAGGTAGGGGGCGCCGTAGGCCCGGTCCTGAGCGACCCGGAGGGCGTCGACGTCCGGCGCGTCGACGAGGTCGGGCGGCAGCGGCGACGGGAGCGCCGTCGGATCGCGCTCGAGCTGGTCCCGCTTCATCCGGTTGAGCGCGCGCCCCGCCTCGACGGGGAGCCCCAGGTCGGCCGCGAGCGCGAGGGCGCCGAGGTCGTTGGCGAGCACGGTCGGCGGCGGCGTGAGGGCGGCGACGGCGGCGAGGCCGGCGACGAGGTCGGGGACGTGGGCCTCGAAGGCGAACGGCAGGGCGATCGCCGAGGCGAAGCCTGCGTCGGCGATGGCCTGGCAGCGCTCCACCAGGGCGCGCGGCTTCGGCCAGCGCAGCGGGCACGCCGAGAGGTCG
>SBGO01000249.1 GCA_006226565.1 Deltaproteobacteria bacterium
CCGGACGCCGTCGCGCGCTGCGAGGCGACCCTCGGCGCGGCGCCCTCGCGCGCGGCGTTGCTCGAGGTCTGCGCGGCGGCCCTCCCCGCTCCTCGCTGCGCCGACGCCCTGACCACCGGCGCGCCCCGTGAGGCGCTCGAGGTGTGTGGGGCCGATCTGTGTCCGACCCTCGCGGTCCCGAGGCCCCTCGCCTGTGGCCTCGACGCGGCCAGCCTGACCGACGACGGGGTCCACGACGTCTTCGTGGAGCTCGTCGCCCACACGCTGACCCCGGCGGTCGGGGAGGTGCGGGCGCGGGCCGTGGCGCGGGGGTTCGGAGACGGCGCCTTCGCCCCGCCCGAGCGGGAGGAGCCCGTGGCCGCACGGGTCAACGGCGTGCCGATCCCGGTCGCCGAGCTGGAGGCCGAGCTGCGCCGCGCGTCGTTCATGGCGAGCGAGGGCGCGACGGCGCCATCGGAGGTCCTGGCGCGGCTCGTCGATCGCGAGCTCCTGCGCCAGCTCGGCGAGCGCGAGGGGATCACGCTCAGCGACGCGGAGATCGAGGCGGAGTACGACGCCTTCGTCGCCGTCGCCCCACCCGGCTTTCTGAGCTGGATCACCGCCGCGGGGCGCGGCACGACCGACATCCGCGCGATGGTCGTCGAGAAGCTGGCGGTCGAGAAGCTGCTCGAGGCGCGCGGAGCGCTCGCCGTGTCGAAGGAGGCCCAGCGCGGGTACTACGACACCCACCCCGAGCGCTTCGAGGAGGCCGAGAAGCGACGCGTCTGGGAGATCTTCGTCGCGGCGCCGCGCGGCACCCCGCGGGAGGCGCGCCTGGCCGCCTTCGAGCGCGTGGTCGCGGCCCACGAGGCGCTGATCGGCGGCGAGCCCTTCGACAGCGTGGCGCGGCGCCTCTCGGACGGGCGCCGGAACGAGGAGGGCGGCGACCTCGGCGTCGTCGCGGTCGACGTCTTCCCACCCGAGGTCGGCGCCGCGGTCCTCGCGCTCGCGGACGGAGAGCTCTCGCGACCGCTCTTGAGCGACCTCGGCTTCCACCTGGTCCGTGTGGGCGAGCGGCGCCCGGCGCGGCGCATCCCGTTCACCGAGGCGCAGCCGTGGATCGCCGAGTACCTCCGCGCACGGACCTTCAGGAGCGAGCGGGAGCGGCTCGTCGCGGAGCTCCGGGAGCATGCGCGGATCGAGATTCCCTAGCGCACACGGCCGCCGCGACACGCCGACGCGTGAATCGATACGGGTGGTGCCTTTGCGGCGGACGGTCCATGATGCGGCCGCGAGCGCAACGGAGGTGCGAGATGGAGCTCATCAGCGTCAACCCGGCGACGGGCAAGGAGCTGGCAAGGCGGCCCACGCTGTCGGCCGAGGCCATCGAGGAGGCGCTGAGCCAGGCCGACGAGGCCTATCGCCGCTGGCGGCGGGCGCCGCTGGCCGAGCGCACGGCGGTGCTGGCCCAGGCGGCGCGCCTCCTGGAGGCCGACACGGCGCGCCTGGCGGCGCTGATGTCGTCGGAGATGGGCAAGCCGTTCCGCGAGGCCGCGGGCGAGGTGAAGAAGTGCGCCTGGGCGTGCCGCCACTTCGCCGAGAACGCCGAGGCCTACCTCGCCGACCAGGACACCGAGAGCGACGGCAGCCGCGCCTTCGTGCGCTACGAGCCGCTGGGGCCGGTGCTGGCGATCATGCCGTGGAACTTCCCGTTCTGGCAGGTCTTTCGGATGGCAGCGCCGGCCCTCGCGGCGGGCAACGTGGTGCTCTGCAAGCACGCGCCGAGCACGAACCGCTGCGCCGAGGCGATCGCCTCCATCTGGCGCCGCGCCGGGGCGCCGGTCGGGGTCTATCAGGACTTCCCGGCGGCGGTAGAGGACGTGCCCGCGGTCATCGCCGACCGGCGCGTGGTCGCGGTGACGGTGACCGGCAGCACCCGGGCGGGGCGCGCGGTGGCGGAGCTCGCCGGGCGGCACCTCAAGCGGACGGTGCTGGAGCTCGGCGGGAGCGACCCGGCGATCGTGATGCCGTCGGCGGACCTCGACCGCGCGGTCGCGACGATCGTCCAGTCCCGCACCCTGAACAACGGCCAGTCCTGCATCGCGGCCAAGCGGGTCATCGTCCACGAGGCCGTCGCGGACGCCTTCGAGGAGCGCTTCGTGGCGGCGATGGAGGCGCTGGTGGTGGGCGACCCGATGGACGAGAACGTCCACGTCGGGCCGCTCGCGAGCGCGGCCGCGCGAGACCTGCTGGTGAGCCAGGTCGCGGCGTGCGTGGACGCCGGCGCGCGGGTCCTGTGCGGCGGCAAGCGCGTCTCGGGCCCCGGATACTTCTATCCGCCGACGGTGCTGACGGACATCCGCCCCGGCACGCCGGCGTGGGGGGAGGAGCTCTTCGGCCCGGTGGCGAGCCTCTTCCGGGTGCCGGACCTCGAGGCCGCGATCACCCTGGCGAACGCGACGGACTACGGGCTCGGCGCGTCGGTCTGGACCCACGAGGACGCCGAGCGGCGCGCGTTCGTCGACCGGCTCGAGGCGGGCTGCGTGTTCGTGAACGGCCTGGTCAAGAGCGACCCGCGCCTGCCCTTCGGCGGCGTGAAGCGCTCGGGCTGGGGCCGCGAGCTCGGCGCCCATGGCATCCGCGAGCTCTGCAACGCCAAGACGGTCTGGATCGCCTGACGGGGTCGCCGGCGCGAACACCACGCCGGACCGCGGTCGTCCCGCCCGCGACGGCCGCTCGCACGCCGCGACCGCCCGGCCCCAACGTGTCGGGCCGCGCGCGGACCGGACGCTCTACGCGCGGCGGCGACGGGCGAGGAGCAGCCCGACGACGAGCAGGGCGAGGGCCGACGGCCAGGTCGCGTCGGGTCCACCGCCGCAGCCGCTGCCGCCGAAGATCACGACCGCCTTCGGCCGCCCGTCCTCGGGGTCGCAGACGTCCCCGAGCCCGTCCCCGTCGTAGTCTTCCTGATCGGCGTTCTTCACCGCCGGGCAGTTGTCGTCGCCGTCGAGGACGCCGTCGTTGTCGACGTCGTCGAGGAGCGGGTTGAGCCCCGCGGCGACCTCCTCGCCGTCGAGCATCCCGTCGTCGTCGCTGTCCTTGTCGAGCGGGTCGGTCTTCCAGACCTGGACCTCGAGCCCGTCGTTGAGCCCGTCCTCGTCGGTGTCGGCGAGCTCCGGCGAGGTCTGGTAGACCAGCCGCTCGTCGGCGTCGCCCAGCCCGTCGCCGTCGCTGTCGAGCTGCTCGCAGCGGTCGACGTCGCAGGTCCACCCCTCCTCGAGCGCGCACTCGTCGCAGCCGTCGCCGGCCGAGCCGTTGCCGTCGTCGCACTGCTCCGTCCCGCCGAGCTTGCGGTCCCCGCAGATCTCGGTGTGGGCGCAGACGCTCTGCTCGCCGACCGCGCCCTCGCACGACCACTCGGGCTCGATGGCGCACTCCGTGCAGCCGTCGCCGGTGTCGCCGTTGCCGTCGTCGCACGCCTCGTCGCCGAAGCGCATCCCGTCCCCGCAGATCGGCGTGCACGGATCCCCCGCGGTGACGCACGCCCAGCCGTCCTCCTCCTGGCAGGTCGCGTCGCAGCCGTCGCCGGCCTCCGCGTCGCCGTCGTCGCAGCCCTCGCCGCCGGCGATGACGCCGTCGCCACACCGCTGCGCCAGGCACGTCGACGGAGACGAGGCCGTCGGCGCCGTGCAGCTCCACCCCGGCTCGACCCGGCAGCTCGGCCCGCAGCCGTCGCCGGCCTCGATGTCGCCGTCGTCGCAGACCTCGTGCGGATCCGGCGCGCCGTCCCCGCAGGTGTCGAAGCACGGCGTCGGCGTCGTCGTCAGGTCGCACACGTACCCGGGCGCCAGCGTGCACAGGTCGCACCCGTCGTTCGGATCCAGGTCCCCGTCGTCGCACTGCTCGGTGTCCACGGCGATGCCGTCGCCGCACCCGGCCGCCTCGCACAGCCCGCCGGCGCACACCCAGCCGGGCTCGATCTTGCAGCTCGCCGAGCAGCCGTCCCCGCTCTGGATGTTGCTGTCGTCGCACTCCTCGAGGGGCCCGCGCACGCCGTCGCCGCAGCTCCGCACGCAGGCGTTCGGCGTCACGGCCGTGTTGCAGACCCAGCCCGGCTCGACCTTGCACTGCGCGCAGCCGTCCCCGGGCTGCCCGTTGCCGTCCTCGCAGCTCTCGTCACCGGCGATGACCAGGTCCCCGCACTGCTTCGCGCCGCAGACCGAGGGCAGGCCGACGCAGGCCCAGCCGGTCTCGACGCGGCAGTTCGGCGTGCAGCCGTCGCCTCCGACGATGTTGTCGTCATCGCAGAACTCGCCGGCGTTGATGACGCCGTTGCCGCACGTCGCCACGCACACGTTCGGCGAGACGGTGACGTCACAGATCGCGCCCGGATCCGGCGCGCAGTCCGTGCACCCGTCGTTCGGCGTCTGGTCCCCGTCGTCACACAGCTCGGCGCCCGCGCGGAGCCCGTCGCCGCACTCGGCGGCCGCGCAGACCGACGCCGAGGCCAGCGTCGGCGGCGTGCAGCTCCAGCCCGGCTCGATCTGGCAGCTCGGCCCGCAGCCGTCGCCGCCCTGCAGGTCGCCGTCGTCGCAGCCCTCGTTGGGATCGGGCCCACCGTCGCCGCAGGTCTGCGCGCAGACCGTCGGGACCGAGCTCGTCACGCACACCCAGCCGGGATCGATCTTGCACACGGTGCAGCCGTCCGACGTCGTGAAGTCCGCGTCGTCGCACTCCTCGGCGCCGGCGGTGATGCCGTCGCCGCACTGCGCGGCCGCGCAGCTCGACGCGCCGCCCCCCGCCTGCACGCACGCCCAGCCGTGCTCGACGCGGCACACGTCCGAGCAGCCGTCGCCGTCGGTGATGTTGCCGTCGTCGCACGCCTCGTTGGCGTCGACGGTCCCGTTGCCGCAGGTGTTCGCGCACTGGCTCGGCACCTTCGAGTCGTCGCACACCCACCCGGCGTCGATGGTGCACAGGGTGCAGCCGTCGCTCGCGTTGCCGTTCGCGTCGTCGCACTCCTCCTGGCCCACCGCGATGCCGTCACCGCACTGGGCGGCCGTGCAGACGGCCGTTCCCGGCGGGCTCGAGCACTTCCAGCCGGGCTCGACGCGGCAGATCGGCGAGCAGCCGTCGCCGGCGTCGATGTCGCCGTCGTCGCACTGCTCGTTGGCGTTGAAGCCGCCGTTGCCGCAGGTCTGCGCGCAGGCGCTCGGGAACACCGTGTTGTTGCACGCCCAGCCCGGCTCGATCTGACACGAGGCGCAGCCGTCGCCCGACGCCGTATCGTTGTCCTCGCAGGTCTCGCCGCCCGCGATGACCCCGTCACCGCAGCCGGCCGCCGCGCACACCTGCGCGCCGCCGCCGACCGGCGTCACGCAGGCCCACCCGGCCTCGAGCGCGCAGTTCCCGGTGCAGCCGTCGCCGCCCACGATGTCCCCGTCGTCGCATGCCTCGAGCGCGTCGACCACCCCGTCTCCGCAGGTGTGGTAGCAGACGCTGGGGAGGCCGCTGGTGTCGCAGATCCAGCCGGGATCGGGCACGCAGGCGGTGCAGCCGTCGCCGCTGGTGGCGCCCCCGTCGTCGCAGCGCTCGCCGGCGTCGACCCAGCCGTCGCCGCAGTGGGCGGCGAGGCAGTTGGTCCGGCAGGCGCCGTCGCTGGTGTCGGAGTTGCCGATGTGGAAGCGCGCGAGGCCGACGACGCGCCCGGGCTGGCTGTCGATCCCGGGGCCGAAGAGCAGCAGCTCCTCGCCGATCAGGAGCCCGCTGCCCGAGGCCACGCGGCCGGCGCCGAAGCCGCCGACGAAGGCGCCCGAGGCGTCGTACTTGAGGACCTGGGCGGTGGCCGTCGAGGTGCCGATCACGAAGACGCCGCCGTCGGGGGCGAAGGTGAACGCCGTGATCGCGTTCAGCTTGGCCGAGGCGTCGACGAACACGCCGATGTCGCTGCCGCTGTGCCCGTCCCAGCGGTGAAGGGTCGCCCCCACGGCGGTGTAGAGGTCCCCGTCCGGGCCGAAGCCCATGGCGCGCTCGCCCACCGCGGCGCCGAAGGCCCCGACGATGGCGCCGTTGTTGAGGCTCACCTCACGCACGGGCTGCAGGGCCGCGCTGTCGTTGCGATCGCTGACGACGAGCATCCGGGTCGTCCCCGGGATGAAGTCGATGGCCTCGGGCCGGAGGAGGCCGCCGCCGACCGGGAGCGCGGTGAAGAAGCCGCCCGTCGTGCGATCGTAGATCTCGACGCGGTTGTTCTGCTTGGCCACGACGTAGAGCCCGTTCTCGGGCCCGGCGGCGACGTCGGTGATGCCGGTGCCGACGGCGTCGATGAAGAGCCCGAGCCACGCGCCGTTGCTGGCGTTGATGCGGTGGATGCCGCCGGCGACGGGGTCGGCCAGGTAGATCGTCGTGCTCACGCGGTCGAGGCCGCCGAAGCCGTGGATGCCCGACGACGACGTGTAGAGATCGTAGAACGCCCCGGCGTCGCCCCAGTCACAGGTCTCGCCCGTGTCGAGCACGCCATCGCCGCAGACCGCCGCGGCGAGCGGCGCGTGAGCGCCCACCACGGCGAGACACGACAGCGTGACGATGATTCGCGCGGTGAGGTGCATGGAAGGTCTCCAGACGTTCGGCAGCGAGGGCGCCGGCTCGTGGCGGAGAGGGTCTCGCGGGAGGAAACCCGGGGCTCCATAGCCTTCGTACCATTCTTGCCCGTTCGGCCCAACTGCAACTGCGGCAGCGCAGCAAGCGTCAACCGGGTTGACGCTCCGCGGGAGGCGCCGAGACCTCGATGACACGCGGGCCTGGTGCCCCTGAGACGAGCGCACGCTGCACCTCCGCAAGCGTGCTCGCACCTGCATGATCAACGCCGAAGGCGCTGCACGCTGACGCGATCGACAAACGCTGCGGTGCAGTAAACCAGCGCTCGAGCAGCTCCGGGTGCCGCGCGATCGGCAGGCGATCGAAGATGTGACCGCCGCCGTTGTTCACGACCAGCACCGTCAGATCCGGCGCGACCTCCGCCAGGACGGCGAGCCCGCCGACGTCGTGGGCGAAGGACTGATCGCCGAGGACGAGCAGCGTCGGGCGCCCGAGCCCGCGGGAGAAGCCGCAGGCCGTGGCGATCAGCCCGTCGATCCCGCTCGCGCCTCGGTTGGCGCCGACGACCAGGCTCGGGCCGTCGGAGGCGCTCCAGCGGTCGAGGTCGCGGATCGGCATGCTGTTGCCGACGAAGAGCGCGCCGCCGTCGGGCGCGGCGCGGGAGATCAGGCGCGCGAGCTGCTCCTCGGTCAGAGGCGCCGTCGGGCGGGCGTCGAGCGCCGCCTCGAGCTGGGCCGAGCGCTCCCGCCAGGCGCTGACCCGGGGATCGGGTGCCCCGGCCGGGAGGCACGCGAGGAGCCCCTCGAGATCGGCGTCGACGCCCCAGGTCACCGCGCCGCTCGGATCGGCGGCGGCCGCGTCGCGCGCGACCCGCACGTG
>SBGO01000460.1 GCA_006226565.1 Deltaproteobacteria bacterium
GCGCCGCCTCGCCGGCGACGCTCCCGCTGTGGACCGAGCACCCGCCGGTCAGCGCGGCGGCGGCCGCGAGCGCGACGCCGTGACGTCGGAGGACGCCGGTGACCCCGGCGGCGGCGCGGAGCGCACGTTGATAGGCGGACCAATCGCGGATGGCCATCGTCTCTCTCCCGGTCGGCTGGATGACGGGGAGTATAGACGGTTCTCGAGCGACGACGCGTGCAAAGGACGTGAAAAATGGGGGCGACGCCGGCTCCGACGTCGCCCCCACCCGCCCCGCGAGGCTCAGAACACGAAGCCGAAGCCGATGCGGACGACGTCCTGGAACGGCGTCGTCACCTCGGGAGGCGCCTGGGCGAGCTGCGTCGGGTCCTCCTCGCCGACCCGCGTGCGGTCGGCCGGGGCCCACTCGCCGAAGACCTGCAGCTTGAGCTCGTCATCGACCGCGAAGTAGGCCGAGATGCGCAGCTGGTAGACGTCGAGCCCGGTCCGGTCGGTGCCGTCCGCGCTCGCCTCCGACGGGGTCCAGCGCCCCATGACCTCGAGGAAGGCGTCGTCCGACAGCGCCGTCAGGATCCGCGCGCGGGCGTAGCCGTAGACGTGCTGGGCGCTCATCCCCGCGCCGAGCCCGACCGACACGAGGGTCGTCCCGGGGCCGCCGTCGCCGAGGTGCAGGATCGTGAACGGGAAGCCGAGCTGGAGGTCGAAGAGGAGCGGCCCCATCGTCCACTCGCCGTCGTACGGGTCGACGCCCTTGTATTTTTCGTAGCCGAGCTCGGCGAGGAACTCCATGCCGAGCCAGTCCCCGAGGGCCGTCTGGTCCACCATCGTCGCGAGCTCGAAGTGGGCCGACAGGCCGAACCCGCTGCCCCCGAGCCGGTCCCCGAGCTGGAACGAGGCGCCGGCGGCCATCTCACCGACCCCGAACATCCCCTGCGCGCGCGCCTCCGTTCCCCCGCCCAGGGTCGTGAGGGCGGCGCCGAGGGCGACCACGGTCGCGAGAGCTTTCATCGTGTTCATGGTGCTCCTCCTAGAACCGCAGCCCGACCGAAGCGCGGAAGCCGAACTCCAGCGAATCGATCTCGGGGGTGGTGACGCTCGCCTGCACCATCAGGCGCTCGAGCACGACGGTCGTGACGCCCAGCTCGAGGTGGCTGCCGGTGTTGTGGCGCTGGTAGGTCGTGGCCGTCGAGCGCTCGCCGGGGCTGTGGTCGGTCCACGTCCCGAGCCAGTTCCAGTCCCACTGGAACCAGATGAGCATCGGGCCCGCGGCGACGTTCAGCTTCAGCGGCATGCCCCAGTAGGAGAACTGCATCGCCGTCTGGCGCCCGTCGCGCTCGAAGCGGCTGGTGGCGCTCCCGAAGCCCATCCCGATGTCGAGCATGACCGAGTCGCTCAGCGCCGCGCCGAAGAACATGTTGAGCTTGAAGCCCGACACCTCGCCGCCGCCCGGGAGGCGGGTCATGTAGACCTCGAAGTCGGCGCTCTGGTCCTCGGCGGCGAGCATCGCGTCGTTGGCCTCCTGCGTCTGACGGAGCATCTCCTGCTTCTCCGCCTCGCTCCGGTAGGTCGTGCGCGTGACGATGTAGTTGCCCTCGCGCCAGGTCTCGACGCTCTTGGGCGAGCTGGCCGCCAGACCGCCCGCGACCGAGTTGAGGAGCGCGAAGAAGACGCCGGTCACGTGCCCCTTCCGCTCGCTGTAGCGGAGGCCGACGACCCGCGGGTCGAGCCCCTGGCTCGCGCGGCCGAGCTGGCTCGGCCCGGCGCCGAAGAACGGGCTGACGGCGGCCCAGCGGCCGTTCAGCAGGTGAAAGCCCGCGTCCGCGAAGGAGAAGCCTCCGTCGCGTGCGGTTGCGTTCGGGATGGCGAGCGACATGGCGGCGAGCCACACCACGGCGCCGACGATGCGACGTTTCACGGGGTTCCTCCTGCGTTGCGAGATGTGCGGGTCCGGGCTTGGGACGGGCGATCAGCCGAGGGTTGAAACGATGAGCCGCGATTTTCGACCCGCCCGCCCCGGCTTGTCGAAGCGGTCGGCGGTCAGCCGCTCAGCTTGGCGCTCAGCGCGATGCGGCGGCGCTTCAGGTCCACCGACAGGACGCGGACGCGCATCCGCTGCCCCGCGTGGGCGACCTGGTGCGGGTCCCGGACGAAGCGGTCGGACAGCTCGGAGATGTGCACCAGGCCGTCCTGATGCACCCCGATGTCCACGAACGCGCCGAAGTTCGTCACGTTGGTGACGACGCCGTCGAGGACCATCCCGGGCTCGAGGTCCTCGGGGGTGCGGACGTCCTCGCGGAAGGACGGCGCCTCGAAGGCCTCGCGCGGGTCGCGCCCCGGGCGCGCGAGCTCGTCGGCGATGTCTCGGAGCGTCGGCTCGCCGACCTCGCCCCCGACGTAGCGCGACAGATCCAGCCGCCCTACCCGCGCCGCGTCCCCGACGAGCTCCTCGAGCCGCGTCCGGGCGTCCCGCGCGATGCGCTCGACCAGGGCGTAGCGCTCGGGGTGGACGGCCGAGGCGTCCAGCGGGTGCTGCCCGCCGCGGACCCGCAGGAAGCCGGCCGCCTGCTCGAAGCGCTTCGGCCCGAGCCCGCTCACCTCGAGGAGCTGGCGCCGGCTCGTGAAGCGCCCGCGCGCGGCCCGGTGCGCGACGACCGCGCGCGCGACCGCCGCGCCGAGGCCGGCGACGTAGGCGAGGAGCTGCGCGCTGGCGGTGTTCACGTCGACGCCGACCCGGTTGACCGCGGTCTCGACGACCTGCCCGAGCCGCTCGCCGAGGAGGGGCTGGTGCACGTCGTGCTGGTATTGCCCCACGCCGAGGGCCTTGGGCTCGATCTTGACCAGCTCGGCCAGCGGGTCCTGGAGGCGCCGACCGATGGAGATCGCGCCGCGGTAGGTGAGGTCGAGGTCCGGGAACTCCTCGCGCGCCACGTCCGAGGCGCTGTAGACGCTGGCCCCCGCCTCGTTGACGGACACGACGAGGACCTCGCCGCGTCCTGCGTCCCGGAGCGCGCCGCGCACGAAGTCCTCGGTCTCGCGGCCGGCGGTCCCGTTGCCGACCGCCACGGCGGCGGCGCCGACGCGCTCGACCAGGGCGACCAGCTCCCGCGCGGCCCGCGCGGTGTCCTTCGAGGTGTGGGGATGAATCGTCGTGTGCGCGACCAGCTCGCCCGTCGCGGTCAGCGCCGTGCACTTGCAGCCGGTCCGGAAGCCCGGGTCGACGCCGACCACCGGCCGCTCGCCGAGGGGCGCCGCGAGCAGCAGGCTCTCGAGGTTCTTGGCGAAGACCGCGACGGCCTCGGCGTCGGCGCGCTCCTTGAGCGTCCCCCGGACGTCCTTCTCGACCGCCGGCCGGAGGAGCCGCGCGTAGCCGTCCTGGACCGCGGCGGCCAGCTCGTCGCCCCACGGCGAGCGGCGGTCGTGCCCGGCGACGCGCAGGATCTGGCCGACGAGGCGCTCGTCGTCGAGCTCGAGGTGGACCCGCAGGAACCCCTCGGCCTCGCCACGGCACACGGCGAGGTAGCGATGGGACGGCACGCGCTCACCGCGCTCGGCGTAGTCGTAGTAGTCCTCGAAGCGCGTCCGCTGGTCGCCGACCGCCTTCTTGATGGCCTTCGACGCGACGCGCCCGTGCTGCGCGAAGGCGTCGCGGGCGAGCGAGCGCACGTCGGCCCGCTCGCAGACGACCTCGGCGGCGATGTCGCGGGCGCCGGCGAGCGCGGCGTCGACGTCGGGGACCTCGCGGCCCGGATCCACGAAGCGGCGCGCCGCCTGGGCCGGGTGCCCGCCGCGCGGCTGCGCCAGGATCTGCTCCGCCAGCGGCGCCAGGCCCCGCTCCCGCGCCACGCTCGCGCGGGTCTTCCGCTTCGGCCGGAACGGCAGGTAGAGGTCCTCGAGCTCGGTGCGTGTCGCCGCGGCGCGGATCCGGCGCTCCAGCTCGGGTGTGAGCGCCCCCTGCTCGCGGATCTGCGCCAGGACCACCTCGCGGCGCTTGTCGAGCTCGGCCAGCCCCGTCGCGCGCTCGGCGATGTCCCGGATCTGCACCTCGTCGAGCCCGCCGGTGCGCTCCTTGCGGTAGCGCGCGATGAACGGCACCGTCGCGCCCTCGTCGAGGAGCGCCAGCACGGCCGCCACCCCCGCCTGCTCGAGCCCCAGCTCCCGTGCTATCCGCGCGTCCATCCCGTGCCTCCGGCCCGTTGGGGCGGCGAGCATCCGGGAGGCGGCGCCGGAACTCAAGCCCCGAAAAGGGCGAAGCCCGCCGGCTCCTGGGAGCCGGCGGGCTTCGCGCGGTTCGAGAGGGCGGCCCGACCCCGTGCGGGGGCCGGGCGCGTCACACGGCATCAGTCGCCGTGGACCTCCTCGATGTCGGCCATGCGACCGGGGCCGTGGCAGACGTCGCAGGTCTCGACCGGGCGCTCGTCCATCCACTGCGCGCGCGCCCACTCGATGGCGCCACCGTTCTGCTCCATGTGCGCGGCCGCGGTCCAGCTGTCGTGGCACAGGTAGCAGCTACCGGAGATGACGCTGTTCACGAGGTCCGTGTCGTTCGGCACGCTGGCCCGCGCGGCGGCGATGTCCGCGAGCTGCTCGTCCGGGTTGCCCGTGGTCGTGCGGACCGTCGCCGGGAGCAGGCCCGAGGAGAGCGGCAGCTCGTAGGTGCCCTCGGCGTGGCAGGTCTCGCAGCGGTTGAGGATGCCGGGGTACGTCACCTCGGACCAGTCGTAGTAGTAGGCGTTGTTCGAGCGGTAGCGCACGAACTCGAAGGCCTCCTCGCGCATCGCCGAGGCGTGGATGCCGTGCACCAGGTCGCGGAGGTTCTGCGGGGCCTCGGGGAAGAGGAGCGGATCGTCGCCGATCAGCGCCTTGACCGCCTCGGACACGTTCGCCGCCGGAGTCGCGCGGCCGCCGCTCGAGAGGTTCGGCACGTGACACATCGCGCACACCGCGACCTCGCTGACGCGGTTGCCGCCGTGGAGCTCGAGGGCCTCGTGGCAGTTGAGGCACTTCTCGTTCTCGACCACGACGCGGCGCTCGACGTCCCCGTCGACCGCGATGGCGACCGACTTCGTGTGGCGCGCCGTGTTCCCCGCGGAGAGGACCTGGGTGTAGTAGCCCTGGAGCCCGACCGCGCGGAGCATCGCGCCGTCCGGGAAGGCGTTGGCGAGGGTCGCGACGTACTCGCCGGCGTTGGTGCCGGCGACGATCGCGTTGGCGGTGCGCAGGCTGGCGAGCGACACCGTCGCCGGCTGGCCGGCCGTGCGGCCGAGGTTGTTGTAGTCCCGGACGTCCGTCTCGTCGCCCTGGGGCAGCGCGTAGGCGAGCGCGAAGCTCGGGCCGCCGGTGAGGTCGCTCTCGAGGGTCGTCATGTCCATCGCGGTCCCGTCACGGGTGATCTTGAAGGTCACGGTGGCGGTGTTGGCGCCGTCGACCGTCGCGCTGATCAGCTCGTACTGGATGTCGCTGAGGTCGGCCTTGAGCTCGGGGTTGTTGAGCGTGACCATCTCGGTCGCGTGGTAGAGCGCGATGTTGTTCGGCTTGTGGCAGATGGTGCAGCTGCCGTTGACCTGGGCGCCGAGGGTGTGGGTCGGCGCGTCGCCCGCGAAGGTCGTCGTGTCGTGGCAGCTCGTGCACGCCTCGATGGACGGGTTGGTGTTCCACGCGTCGCCGTCGGGGGTCGCCTCGAGCGAGCCGTCGTGGCAGGTGCGGCAGTTGTTGATCGCCTGCGGGTAGGTGATCTCGCCGTAGTGGTGGCTACCGACGGAGTACTCGTCGCCGCTGCCGACCTCCTGCCCACCGTGGAGCTTGTGGATCAGGTTGACCATGTCCACCTTCACGCCGTCGGTGTTGCCGAGGCCCGGGTTGTGGCACATGACGCAGTAGTCGATCTTGTAGCGGCTGCCGTGGAACATGAGCTCGCCGTGGCAGTTGTTGCACTTCTGCTCGTTCACGATCGAGCGCGTGTCGATGACGTCGCTGCCGTCGGGCACGAAGTCGTAGACCGCGTTGAGCGGCGGGATCCCCGTGGCCGAGATCTGCAGCACCGCGCGGTGCGTGAAGGTCGGCTCGTACACGATGGCCGCGCCCGTCGCCGCGTCCGTCGCCGCCGAGAGGTCGGCGTCGAAGGTGTAGACGTAGGTCCCGTCCATGTTGTCGACGAGGTCGCCGTCGCGCTCGTAGGTCGGCTGCGACACCGTGACGTCGCCCGAGGTGCGCGAGCGGGTGATGTAGCTCACCCACTGCGACCAGGCGCCGCTCTCGCCCATGAGGAGCTTGTCGACCATGAAGCGCGGGCGCGCCGGGCCGATCCCGACGATGCCGCGGCCGACGCCGTCGGTCAGCTTGAAGCTCACGGTCGACGGCGGGCCGAAGTGGACCGCCGTGATCTCGCCGTTGAGCTCGTTGATGGTGTCCGCGCCGTAGTAGACGATGAGCGCGCCGGAGACGCCCTGCTCGCCCTGCTCGCCCTGCGGTCCCTGGGCGCCGGTGTCGCCCTTTTCACCCTGGGGGCCCGTCGCGCCGGTCTCGCCCGTCGCGCCGGTCTCGCCCTGCGGGCCCTGCTCGCCGTCGACACCGTTGGTGCCCGGGTCGCCCTGCTCGCCCTTCTCGCCCGGCACGCCCTGCGGCCCGGCGTCGCCCGCGGCGCACGCCCCCGCCAGCCCGAAACAGGCCACCAGGGCCCCCAAACCGACCTGCTTGAGTGTTGGACTCAGCCTCATGCTCGTATGCTCCCTCTCCTGGCCGATGCCGCCTGGGGACTCGGAATGCCATGACTCATGCGTCCGACGAGGTCTGCGCAACACAGCTGCCAGGCGGGTGACTCCGCCGCGCCTCGATCTCCACACCGGACCATTCCGCACGCACTCCACACCCGGGCACGCACCCGGGATAGACGGTTCCCAGCCCCATTCGCACCGGTTTTGAACCGATGTCATACTTGCATAGGGCAGATCGCTTGTCGAGCGAGAGCGACCGAATTTGTGCTCGATCAACACATGCCGCTCTGCTCGTCCCAGCGCGGATCGTAGACCTCCGCGATCAGGGGCTGTGGACGACTCTCGCCACCGGGGATGCCGCACCGCAGGGCGCGACGCGGGCCCCAGAGTGCCACCCATGTGCATTTCCCCACGAACAAATGACACATTAGCGCCACATGACCCACCCAAACCGGCCAATAGTGTTATTTGACACTTCCGGCCAACAAGCAGGATCACAGCGCTGTTCTTCCGGGGAAGACGACGGCGCGGGGAACCGGGTCGAGGCGTCGGTGCGCGAGCGCGGCGCGGCTCGAGCGCATCGGACCTCGGGGGGCGGGCCTCCGGGGGGCGGGACGGCCGGCCGTGACCGGCCGTCCCCTCATCCCCTTCGGAGGGCCGAACGGCGCTACTCGGGGGCCTTCTCGTCGCTCGGCGCGTCGGCCGGGGCGTCGGCCGGGGCGTCGGCCGGGGCGTCGGCCGG
>SBGO01000575.1 GCA_006226565.1 Deltaproteobacteria bacterium
CCTCGACGGCATCGGGGACATCTGCGACGACACGCCGCCGCCCGCGCAGCCGCCGCCGCCGTTGGCGAGCAGCCCGTCCGTCGGCGTGTCGTCGCAGATGTCCCCGATGCCGTCGAGGTCCACGTCGCCCTGCCGGCTGTTCGGGATGGTCGGGCAGTTGTCGACGCGGTCGGGGACCGTGTCGTGGTCGTGGTCGAGGCTCTCCGGGTCCACCGGCCCGCGGCACTCCGTCTCGGTGGCGTTGCCGGACGGGTCGGTCGCCACCACGACGAAGCGCACGCTGACGTCGCCGTCCTCGGAGGGCGGTGCGTCGCGCACGAGCACCACGCCGTCGCTGATCTCGACGTCGCAGCGCTCCGCCACCGCGGTGTCCACGCCGTCCACCGTCCGCACGCAGACGGCGCTCGTGATCTCGAGGTCCACGCCGCAGGCGTCCTCGGCCTGGGGCGCGAAGGAGGCCATCAGGTCGAGCTTCGCCGCAGGCGACGGGCAGGTGACGATCGGCGGCGTGACGTCCCGCACCGTGAGCTGCGTCTCGCACGACGCCTCCCGCTCCCCCGAGGTCGCGTGGAAGCTCACTACGCTCTCGCCGATCGGGTAGCCCGTGAGATCGCTCGACACCTCGATCTGCGCGTCGCACTCGCTGTGCACGGTCGCCGTCAGCGCCTCGGGGTAGCCGCAAGCCGTCGCCGGCGCGTCCACCGTCAGGTCGTCGGGGCACGCGATGGCGAAGGTGTCGAGGCCCACGACGTCGACCACGGTGGTGCAGCTCGCCTGGTTGCCCGCGGCGTCGACCGCCGTCACCTGCACCGTCGTCGGCCCCGGTGGGAAGAACGCCCCCTCCGGCGCGATGACCGTGACCTCCGACCCGTCGCAGCCGTCGGTCGCGCTGACCGGGACCGTGACCGTCGCCCCGCAGATACCGGGGTCGCCCTCGACCTCGGTCCGCTCCGGGCAGCTCAGCGTCGGCGGCGTGGTGTCGATGACCTCGACCGTCGTCCCGCAGCTCGCCGCGTTGCCGGCCGCGTCCATGCCCGTGAAGGTCACCGTCGTCACCCCGAGGCCGTAGGTCGGCGGCGCGTCGCTCATGACCGTCACGCCCGAGCAGACGTCGCGCGTGGTCGGCTCACCGAGCTCCACCGTCACCCCGCCGGCGACGCACTCGACGCCGGTCACGGCCGCCGGGCAGGTGATGGTCGGCGGCACCGCGTCCCCGCCACACACCGTGCAGCCCTCGACGTGGGCGTAGTCGCAGAGCCCGGTCGCCGGGTTGCAGGTGCCGGGCAGCTCGCACTCGGCCGGCGGCGCGCAGTCCCCCTCGGTCCCGCCGCACACGCCGTCGCTGCAGGTGTCGCCGCCGGTGCAGAGGTTGCCGTCCTCGCACGCCGTCCCGTCCTCGACGGCGGTGTTCATGCAGCCCTCGAGCGCGTCGCAGCGGTCCGCCGTGCACGGGTTGTCGTCGTTGCACGAGCGCACCAGCGTCGGCTTGCACTGGCCGACGTCACACGCCGCCGCCAGGGCGCACGGGCCGCCGTCGCAGACGGTGCCGTCGTCGATCGGGGCGCAGTCGGGGACGACCACGCTCCCCTCGGCGCAGTACGACGCCCCCGCCGACTGGCACTGCGGGCAGCTCGTCGCCGTCCCGACGTAGCCCTCGTCGATCATCTCGTTGCAGTTGTCGTCCACGCCGTCGCAGGTCGTGTCGGTCTCGCTCAGCGGGTCGAGCGGGGCGCAGTCGTCGACCATCGCGCCCTCGACGCAGGCCAGGACGCCGGCGTTGAAGCACGCCCCGACCCCGCACGTGGTCGGGAAGGTGGGGAGGTCCTCGTCGGTCCCGTCGCCGCAGTCGTCGTCGACGCCGTTGCAGACCTCGACGCCGCCCGGGTTGACGGTGCTGTTGTCGTCGTCGCAGTCGCCGCAGCCGTGCTCGCAGGTGTCGAGCAGCAGCTCGGCGTCGGCCACGCAGCCCAGGAGGTCGTCGCACCAGCCGTCGCCGTCGTCGTCGCAGCCCTCGTCGGTGCTCTCGTCGCAGTCGTTGTCGACGCCGTCGCAGACCTCGTCACCGGTCGGCACGCAGTCCTGGCACAGGTCCGGGAGCTGGTTCTGGTCGATGTCCGCCCAGGCCGGCGCGAAGCCGATGAGCTTCGTGTTGTTGTCGGTGTCGCACTCGGCCGCGTCGGCGGTGACCACGACGTAGAGCGGCTCGGCGCCGAGCTCCGCGTGGCTCGGGAAGAACGCCACCTCCCGCACCTCGCCGGTGGCGAGCGGCGCGACGCTGCGGGTCTCGATCGTGGGGCCGGTCGGCGAGCCCGTGTGGAGGCTCGCCGTGGCCGGCGCCGTGGCCCCGGCGCCGCGGTTGCCCACGGCGACCGCGATCTCGAAGTAGAGGTCGCCGTCGCAGCCGTCCCAGCAGTCGTAGCGCTCCGCGACGAAGAGATCGGTCGCGTTGTCGTCGAGGCAGCCGGAGTCCGCCGGCACCGAGGTCGGCAGATCGGGCGCCGCCTGACACTCGACCTGGGGCGCGCACCCGCCGTCGTCCGCGCAGGCGCCGCAGGTCCCGGTGAACACGTCGCAGGCCGGCGCGCTGTCGTCGCAGCCGGTGTCGGTCCCGGTCGCGCTGTCGTCGAGGCACGGGACGCAGGTCCGCTCGCCGCCGATGGAGGCGCAATAGGGCGCCATCTCCGAGCAGCCGGCGTCGACGCCGTCGCCGTCGTCGAGGCAGGCGACGAGGTGGAAGGGCGAGCTGTCGTAGACCGGATCCTGGTCGCTGTAGGTGAGCTCGGCGTTGGCGAGGTACCAGCCCGGCGTGAGGCCGGCGATGGGGGTGCTGCAGGTCCAGAGGGCCCCGCTGACCGTGCCCGTGCAGGTCCCGGCGCCGCCCGTGCCGACGACGGTCACGCTCACGGTGGCGCCGTCGGGGGCCTGGGCCGAGCCGGCGGGCGTGACGTCGGGGCCGAGGACGAGCCCGGTCGGCGCGTTGATCGTCACCGCGAGGTCGAGGTTCACCTTGGCCAGCGCGCTCGGGCTCTGGGGCAGGCCCAGCGTCACCTGGCAGCCGGCCGGCTGCGGGTAGGCGTCGTGGACGAAGTTGCAGGCGGTGCCGGCCTCGTCGGGGGCGTTGATGACGTGCAGCGCGGTCGACTGCGACCCCGCGACGAAGATGCGCCCGTCGGGGGCGAGGCGCCCGTCCCCGAAGCTGTAGTGGCCGTCGACGGCGAGCTGCGTGAAGACGCCGCTGTCGAAGTCGTACTGCCAGAAGCGGCCGGTGTTGTCGGTCTCGGTCAGGGTCGAGAAGTACAGGCGCCGCCCGTTCGGGGAGAAGACGCCGCCGTAGTACTGCGGATGGCGAAAGCTCGCGTTGAGGAGCCGCCGGTTCGACAGCGTCCCGGTCGCCGGGTCGAAGTCCCAGGCCGCCATGTCGCCCGCGGTGTTGTTCGTGGCGTTGCTGGAGTTGCCGGACATCACGACGGTGCGCCCGTCGTGGGAGGCCGTGAAGACGCTCCAGCCGTTGCTCCACACCGACAGGCCCGACGGCGTCGAGATCGGAGCGCCGACTCCGGCCGCGGTGATCGGCACGACGAAGATCGACGAGGCCCCGTCGATGAGGAGCCACCAGTCGACGCCGTTGGTGTGCTGGACGACGAGCATCCCCTCGCGTCCGGCGCCGCTGCCGAGGCTGACCGTCCCCGTTGTCCCGACGCTGGTCACCGCGCCTGCGTTGAGGGCGAACTTCCGGTAGGCGGCGGTGCTGGTCGAGCCCCAGCTGTGGCCGAAGACGTAGACCTGCCCGGGGCTCCCGGGGACCGGCACGATGACGCCCGAGTGGAGGGAGCTCGGGTCGCCGGGCAGGCCCGTGAAGACGGACGTGCCGGAGCCGTTCCAGACCGTGATGCCGTCGCTGTAGATGAGGAGCTGACCGGTCTCGGGGTCCGAGAACGAGGTGCAGCCCTCACCGGTGGCGATGCTGGGGTCGGTCGTGAAGGTGAAGGCGGTGGCGCTCGCGTTCCAGACGACGCGGCAGTGGGAGCCGAAGTTCCATACGTCGTAGTGGCGCGAGCGCTGGGCCTGCGCCGGCGATGGGAGAGCGACCAGCGTCACCAGTGCGGCGAGCGCGAAGCGTGCGGACGGAGCGATCATGGAACCCCTGACGTCTCGAAGGCAGGATGCGAGCGGTGGCGGGAGCATGCGGCCACGAAGGCCGCGATGCAACCGACTCCGCGCGTCCGCCGTCCGCGCACGGTTCAGCTCAGCCGGCGACCTTGGCGGCGTTCGCGAGCGGGCCGAGGTCGTGGATCTCCTTGAACCCGGCCTTCTGCAGCGCCCGCGCCGCCATCGCGCTGCGCGAGCCGCTGCGGCAGTAGAGCACCACGGGGCGCTCCTTGGGGCCGATCTGCCCGTGGCGGCCGGCCACGATGTCGCCGACGGGGATGTTGATGGCGCCCTTGGCGTGGTGGCCGCCGAACTCCATCGGCGAGCGCACGTCGACGAGCTTCCCGCCCTTGTCGAGGGCCGCCTTCGCCGCCGCGAGCTGCTCCGGGGAGCGCCGCGCCATCTTCATCTTCGCCGCGACCAGAGCGACGATGACGCCGGCCACGGCGCCAATCACGATAGGGCTCATCCCTCTTCCTGCTCCTGGCGGCCGCGGGGCGTCGGCGGTCCATCTCGCCGGTCCCGGCCGCGTAGGGGCGAGCATAGGCACCGGGGAGCCGTCGGCGACCCCTCGGGGCCACAAATGTTGCGCTCGATCTATCTTTGCCGGCCGCCCACGCCCCCCCGGCTCTCCGTGCTTGCCCCTCTCGCCTCGTGTGCTACGACACGGCGGTCATGCCGCAGGTCTGGACCATCGTGATGGCCGGCGGGGTGGGGAGCCGATTCTGGCCGGTCTCCCGACGCGCCCGGCCGAAGCAGCTGCTCGACCTCTTCGGTGACGGGCCGATGTTGCGCGTCACCGTGGACCGCGTCGCGCCGATCGCCCCGCTCGAGCGCACCCTGGTGGTGACCGGCGAGGTCTTGCGCGACGCCGTCCGCGAGGCGCTCCCCGGGCTCCCGCCGGAGAACCTCCTGTGCGAGCCGTGCGGCCGCAACACCGCCCCGGCGGTCGGCTGGGCGGCCGCCGTCGTCCGGCGCCGCGACCCCGACGCGATCCTGATGGTGCTCCCCGCCGATCAGCACATCGCCGACGTGCCCGCCTATCAGGCGACCTGCCGCCGGGCCATCGCCGCGGCCGCCGAGGGGGCCATCGCGACCCTCGGGATCCCGCCGACGCGCCCCGAGACCGGCTACGGCTACATCCTGCGCGGGGCCGAGCGTGCGGAGGGCGTCTACACCGTCGACGCCTTCAAGGAGAAGCCGGACGCCGAGACGGCGCTGGCCTACCTCGCCGACGGCCGCTACGCCTGGAACGCCGGCATGTTCTTCATGCCGGCCGCCCTCTTCTCCGACGAGCTCGCCCGCTTCGAGCCGGAGCTGGCGGCCGCCCTCGACGCGATGGTGGCCGCGGGCGACGACGCGGTCGCCGACGGCTACCCGGCGCTCAAGAAGATCAGCGTCGACTACGCCGTCATGGAGCGCTCCGACGCCGTGGTCGTCGTGCCCGGCAGCTTCGGCTGGTCGGACGTCGGCAGCTGGACGAGCCTGTACGACCACCGGCGCCCCGGCGAGGGCAGCTTCCACCTCGGCGACGTCATCGAGCGCGACGGCACGGGCAACGTGCTCTTCGCGGCCGACGGCGGCACCGTGGCGGCGGTCGGCGTGGACGATCTCGTCGTGGTCCACACCCGCGACGCGACCTTCGTCTGCCCGCGCGAGGCGGCGCAGCGCGCCCGCGAGGTGGTCGACGTGCTGGCGGCCCGCGGTGAGGAGGACCTGTTGTGAACGAGCACGTGTTCCGCGCCTACGACATCCGCGGCGTCGCGGACGTCGACCTGACCGATCCCTTCGTGTTCGCGCTGGGCCAGGCCTTCGCGACCCTGGTCGCGCGCCGCAGCGGCGGCCACCGCGTGGCGGTCGGGCGCGACTGCCGGCTGAGCTCGGACCGCATCTTCCGCGCCTTCGCGAGCGGGCTCCGCGCGTCCGGCGCCGACGTGGTCGACCTCGGCGTGGTGTCGAGCCCCATCCTCTATTGGGCGGTCCACCACTTCGGGACCGACGGCGGCGTGCAGATCACGGGCAGCCACAACCCGGCCGCGCACAACGGCTTCAAGATGATGCTCGGGACGGCGACCCTGCACGGCGACGCCATCGCCGAGCTGAAGCGCCTCGTCGCGCGCGGCGACTTCCTCGCCGGCGACGGCGGCGTCATCGAGCTCGACCCCCTCGGCGCCTACGTCGACGACATCGCCGGCCGCGTCCGCCTCGCGCGCCCCCTCAAGGTCGTCGTCGACGGCGGCAACGGCACCGGCGGCCCGCCCGCGGTGGCCCTCCTCGAGCGCCTCGGCGTCGAGGTCGTCCCCCTCTACGTCGACATGGACGGCCGCTTCCCGAACCACCACCCCGATCCGACCGTCGAGGAGAACCTCGCCGAGCTGCGGGCCGCGGTGCTGGCCGAGGGCGCGGACCTCGGCGTCGCCTACGACGGAGACGCCGATCGCATCGGCGTCATCGACGATCTCGGCCACGTCCTCTGGGGCGATCGGCTGATGATCCTGCTCTCCCGCGACGTCCTCGCCCGCCACCCCGGCGCGGCCATCGTCGGCGAGGTGAAGTGCTCGAAGACGCTCTTCGAGGACATCGAGGCCCAGGGCGGGCGCCCCATCATGAGCCAGGTGGGCCACTCGCTCATCAAGGCGCGCATGAAGGTCGAGGAGGCGCTCCTCGCCGGCGAGATGAGCGGCCACATCTTCTACGCCGACCGCTGGTACGGCTTCGACGACGCCGTCTACGTCACGGCGCGCCTCCTCGAGATCCTCGCCCGCGAGGACATGCCGCTCTCCGCGCTCCTGTCCGACGTGCCGGTCACCCACGTGACCCCCGAGATCCGCATGGACTGCCCCGACGACGAGAAGTTCGACGTCGTCGCGCGCGCCGCCGCCCACTTCGGCGAGCACCACCCGGTCGTCGACATCGACGGCGTGCGGGTCGACTTCGGTGACGGCTGGGGGCTCATCCGCGCCTCGAATACGCAGCCGGTTCTGGTGTTGAGGGCGGAGGCGGACGACGCCGCGGCGCTCGCCCGCATCCGCACCACCCTCGAGGAGTTCGTGCGCGACGCCTCGTGACGCGCGTCGCTCCACGGCCCCCCTCCCCTCGCGGATCCGCTCCGCGACGCCTCGTGAGGCCCCCGATGCAATGGAAATCCCTCCTGATGGCCGCCGCCCTCGTCGGGCTCGCGCTGACCGGCTGCAAGGGCGACGCAGCGCCCGCCGCCGCCGACGGCGCCGCGCCCGCCACGCCGCCGCCCAC
>SBGO01000322.1 GCA_006226565.1 Deltaproteobacteria bacterium
GCCGGCCCGACCGAGGCCGCGGACGCCGGCCCGACCGAGGCCGTGGACGCCGGCCCCGCCGCCGCCCCGGACACGAAGCCCGCGGCGCCGGCCGATCCCTTCGCGCGGATCGCCATCCCGCCGGCCGCCTGGGAGGGCCTCACCGCCGAGATCGAGGATCCGAGCGGCGCCATGGCGCACTTCTACACCTCGCTGGCGCGGACGGCGCTCCAGGAGGAGGGCGCCGTCACGCGCATCTCCCAGTGGGGGGACTCGGCCATCGCCGCCGACGGCATGACGGCCGCGGCGCGCAAGCTCCTCCAGCGCCAGTTCGGCGACGCCGGCCACGGCTTCGGGCTCGTCGCCTCGGGCAACCCCTGGTACCGCCAGAAGGACGTCGACTGGACCTCGAGCGGCTGGAAGACGCAGGAGTTCATCCGCAAGCAGGCGCCCGACGCGAAGTACGGCTACGGCGGCGTCGGCGCGGTCGGCTACCTCGGCGCCAAGGCGACGTGGAAGACGGTGGCCGACGGCGTCGTCGGCAAGAGCGCGAGCCGCTTCGAGGTCTGGTACGCGGCCGACGCGGGGGGCGGGCAGCTGCAGGTCGACATCGACGGCGCGCAGAAGGCGGTCATCGACACCTCCGAGGGGGCGCCGGCGGACGAGGTCGCGGTCTTCGAGGTGCCCGACGGCGAGCACACCTTCCAGATCCGCAACGTCGGCGGCGGCGCCACGCGCGTCTTCGGGGCGGTGCTCGAGCGCTCGGTGCCCGGGGTCGTCTACGACGCCATCGGCATCGTGGGGGCCCGCGCCGCGCGCCAGCTCTTCGCCGACGAGGCGCACTTCCTCGGGCAGCTCGCCAAGCGCAAGCCCGACCTGATGATCCTGATGTACGGCGGCAACGCGCTCCCCGACAAGACGCGCATCGACGTCTACGAGGAGGCCTTCGGGCAGGTCGTCGACCGCTTCCGCAAGGGGCGGCCCGAGGCGTCGTGCCTGGTGATGAGCCCGCTCGACCACGGCGAGCGCCACCGCGGCAAGATCCGCAGCGTGCCGCGCATCCACGAGCTGATGGCGGCCCAGCGCCGCGTCGCGCTGGCCAAGGGCTGCGCCTGGTACTCGATCTTCGACGCCATGGGCGGCGACGGCTCCGTGGGCGAGTGGTACGACAGCGGCCTGACGGCGAGCGACCTCGCCCACCCGACGGCGCGTGGCTCGAAGGTGCTCGGGGCGCTCTGGTACAAGTCGCTGATGAAGGGCTTCTCGGACTGGCTCGGGGCGCGGAGGGCGACGCCATGAACGCGGTGGACGACGACGACGGCGCGGCGCTGCTGCTCCGCTGGGTGGCGCCCGACGAGGCGGACGCGGGCTACGTCGGCGAGCGCGACCTGCGCTGGCGGGTCCTGCGCCAGCCCCTCGGGATGCCGCCGGGGAGCGAGGTGAACGCCGCCGAGGCGCGCTGCCTGCACCTCGTGGCCGAGGACGGCGAGGGCCAGGTGGTCGGCTGCGTCATCTTCCGGGTCGACCCCGGCGAGACGGGGCAGCTCATGCAGATGGCGGTGGATCCGTCGCTCCAGGGGCAGGGCGTCGGGCGGGCGCTGGTGGCCGAGGTCGAGCGCCGCGTGGCGGCCGACGGCGTCCGGGAGATCACCCTCCACGCGCGCCAGGTCGCGCTCGGCTTCTACGAGCGCCTCGGCTACGCGGTCTACGGCGAGCCCTACACCGAGGTCGGCATCCCGCACCGGCACATGCGCAAGGCGCTCGGCGACGCGTAGACGGCCGGATCGGTCGGACGGCGGGCGCCGCGAAGACCTCGAGCGGGCCTACGCGGCGGGCTCGTCGAGGCGCGCGAGCGCGGCCCGGACGGCGTCGTCGACGTTCATGTAGAAGGCGCCCGGGCCGACCTTGTCGTAGAGCCCGGACGCCTTCAGCACGGTGAGGACGGGCACCTTGACGCTGGCGAAGAAGAAGTCGACGCCGCGCGCCCGCAGGTCGTCGATCACCCCGTGCAGGGCGGCGTCCGCGCTGCTGTCGATCTGCGTGAGGCTGCAGGCCTCGAGCACGACGACCCGGAGCGGCGCCGTGGCCTCGGCCTCCAGGCGGCGGAGCAGGCTCTTCAGGAAGGTCACGTTGCCGAAGTAGAACTCGGCGTCGATCCGGAGGACGAGGATCCCGGGGTAGGTCGTGGCGTCCGGGGAGTTCGCGACGTTGCGGAAGTCGGGCGAGTCGCCGACACGCCCGAGGACGGCGGTGTGGGGGCGGGTCGTGCGGTAGATGAAGGTCGCGAGGGCGAAGCCGACCCCGATGAGGATGCCGGGCTCGATCCCGACCGCCAGCGTGGCCACGAAGGTCACGCCGAGCGCCCAGAGGTCGACGACCTTGACCTTCCTGAGGTGGCGGACGGCGGCGACGTCCACGAGGCCGATGACGGCCGTGATGATGATGGCCGCCAGGGTCGCCTTGGGCAGGTAGTAGACGAGGTCCGTCAGGGCGAGGAGCGTCAGGCCGACCCAGCCCGCCGTCACCAGGAGCGCCAGGCTCGAGGTGGGCTCGCCCGACGCGTGGACCGCCGAGCGCGAGAAGCTGGCGCTGACGGGGAAGCCCTGGCTGAGCCCGGCCAGCAGGTTGGCGCCGCCGGCCGCGACGAGCTCGCGGTTGGCGTCGATGTCGTAGCCGTTGCGGTCGGCGAAGGTCTTGGCGATGGAGATCATCGTCAGGTAGCCGACGAAGGCGATGGTCAGGGCGGTGGGCAGGAGCGCCTCGATCACGTCCCAGCTCAGGGCGGGGACGCTGATCGCCGGGAAGCCCGACGGGATCGCGCCGATCACCTTGACGCCGTGCGCCGGCAGGTCGGCGGCCCAGCTGACGACGACGGCGAGGGCGGCGACGATCAAGGCGCGCGGCAGCTTCTTCTTCCAGCGCTTGAGGAAGACCAGCAGCGCGGCGCTGACGAGGCCGACCGCGGCCGCGGCGGGGTTGAGGTCGACGAGGCCGACGGCCGTCTCGTGCACCAGCTCGTGGAAGCGCGAGCTGCCGGCCGTCGAGAAGCCGAGGAGGGTGTCGACCTGGCTGAGCGCGATCGTGAGGGCGGCGGCGGAGGTGAAGCCGCTGAGGACCGGGCGCGACAGGAAGTTGACCAGGAAGCCGGCGCGCAGGAGCCCGAGGGCGATCTGGATCACCGCGACCAGGCCGGCGAGGAGCGCCGCGAAGGCGGCGTAGTTGTTCGCGTCCACCAGCGCCAGGCCGCTGAGCGAGGTGCCGACGAGCAGCGTGTCGAGGGCGCCCGGGCCGACCGCCAGCTCGCGTGAGCGCCCGATGAGGGCGTAGGCCACGAGCGGCAGGAGCGAGGCGTAGAGGCCGTGGATCGGCTCGAGCCCGGCGACGAGGGCGTAGGCCATCCCCTGGGGGATGATGACGACGGCCGTGGTGGTGCCCGCGCGCAGGTTGCGCAGCCACGCGCTGGCGCCGGCGGGGCGGCTCATCGGGGCGGCGGGGGAGGGCTGGCGGTCACGGCGGGGGCTCCTGAGGCACGTCGAGGCGCGCGAGGCCGTCCGCGACGTGTCCCCGCACGGCGCCGGGCGTGGGCCCGCGCGCCGCGAGACTATAGCGGCGCGGCGGCGTGGGCGGGGGCCTTTTTGCGCGGTGCAGGTCGGGTCGTCGGCGTGCGAGGCGGGTCTCACACCGGCCCGACCCGCACCAGCGCGTTGGAATGCGCTGGATCTGCGCGGGGGAGGCCGTAGGATGCCCGGCATCATGAGCACTTCCCTCCGCGCCGCCGTCCGCCTCCTCACCGCCGTCTCCGTCCTCGCCGCCGCCGCCGGAGCGTCCGCCGCGCCGCCCGCCGTCGAGGGGCCGGTCGCGGGGCCCACCCTCGGGCCCGACTTCACGCCGCACCCGATCGAGACCCGCGTTCGCATGAAGAACGGCAAGGTCTACGTGTCCGAGCGCTTCCGCGGCTGCGGGACCTCGTTCACGACCGAGGCGCCGATCTACACGTTCACGCTGACCGAGCCGATGACCGACCTGCGGGTCTGGGTGGACGCGCCGGCGGTCCTGACCATCCCGGCCGAGGGCTCGCCCTACCAGTGCATCAAGGGCGGCGTGGTCTACTACAAGGACTGGCCGGCCGGGACCTACGAGATCTACATGTTCGGCAACGCCATCGGCGTCGGCGGCAACATCCGCATCGAGATGCCGGAGCGGGCGCGGGTCGAGGCGGACGCCCTGGTCGCCGCGGCGCCGGAGCTGACGCTCGACCCCGACGCGGCCGAGCCGAACCCGCACTGGACGGTGCTGAAGGGGACCGCGAACGTGCGTCCAGAGCTCGCCGGCGTCGGGTGCGGCCACCCGGGCATGACGCCGCTCGCGCGCCTGGCGCCGACGGTCGACATGGCGTGGACCTTCTCGGTCGACCGGGACCACTCGCTCTACGTGGTGAACGCGAAGGGCGGCTGCCTCAACAAGCACTCGAACTCGGGCGCCTACTCGCTGAAGGCCGGCCAGCCCTACGTCCTCTGGGGTTGGAAGGACGGCGGCGCCGCCGGCGTCGACTTCGACGTGCAGATCGGCGCCGACGACCGGCCGGAGCGCTTCCTCGCCGAGAGCGCGCCGGTCTACGAGCTGGGGGCGCTGGAGTCGCCGATCGCGCTGGCGTCGACGCTCCAGCAGCCGGCGACGTGGGGCAAGCGGCGCATCGGGCTCTGCTGGCGGCTCCCGCGGACGCCGAGCTTCTTCGTGCACGCCAGCGAGGACGTCGGGAAGGTCGCGATCGAGCCGCTCCGCAACGCGGGCCGCGCGCCGCAGATGATCGTCTACGGGCCGCTCGAGGACGTGCAGGCGCACCGCGACTGGCGCTGCGACGAGACGACCAAGGTGGCGGTCGCCAGCATGCCCGGCAAGACCTGGGCCGTGTTCCTCCTGCAGCAGGACGGCGAGGTCGGCGCGCCGATCGTGAGCGTCGCGCGGCGGCTCGACCGGAAGCCCGACCCGATGGCGGCGCCCATCGCCATCCCCGACGAGGTGCCGCTGAAGGAGCGTCGCCTGGGGCGGAACTACCCGTACTACGGCAAGACGTCGGTCGAGCGGTTCTTCCTCGAGGCGCCCGAGCGGCTCTTCGTCTGGCTGACGGCGCCGGAGGGCGAGCTCCCGGCGAACGAGCCGCTGGCCCTCGTCGACTTCCGCGGCGACCGCGCCACCGTCGCGCGCTTCGAGGGGACCACCCAGGAGGTGCCGCTCGCGGCGCTCGCGACGACGCGGCCGGAGGCGGTGGCCCTGCCGAAGACCCACCCGCCGGTGAAGAAGGCCGAGGATCTCGACGAGGCGCTGTCGCTGGCGGGCCCGGCCGAGAAGAAGCTCGTCGACGCCTACACCGAGGCCGAGGAGAAGTACCGCGGGTGCGTCGGCGACTACATGGCCAAGCACGACCCGTCCTGGGGCAAAGACTACGAGCTCATCTACGTCAACTCGGGGCGCAACGTGACCGACGTGTGGTTCCGCCGGGCGGACAAGGCGTGCAACTACGCCGGGCTCGAGGTGAAGGGCAAGCGGCTCACCGCCGCCATCAACACCTCGCGCAAGAAGAGCGCGGCGGCCTACCTCAAGGCGCTGCGGGCGCGCTTCGGCGGGTGACCGCTATACGGGTGTAGAGAAATTGCACATCGGCCGCGGCGCGCGGCGCGAGGAGGCTGATGCCGGGCGGATCGCCGGCTGGCACGGCGCTTGCTCTCTCCTGGGCCGTGACCGCATCCAAGCGTTCAAGGAGCTTCAGATGAACCGCATCCTCCTCGCCCTCGTCGTCGCGACGCCGCTCGCCCTGGCCGCCGGCTGTGATGACGGCGCGACGAACGGCGACCCGGCCGACACCCCGTTGAACGTCGCCAAGTCGGCGCTCGAGCGCGACACGAGCCCCGACGTCCCGGCCGCCGACCTCGCGGCCGCGGTCGCCGGCAACAACGCCTTCGCCCTCGACCTCTACCGCGAGTTCGCGGGCGAGGACGGCAACCTCGTCCTGTCGCCGCACAGCGTGTCGGTGGCGCTCGCGATGACCTACGCCGGCGCCGCGGGCAACACCGCGACCGAGATGGCCGACGCGCTCCACTTCGACCTGCCGCAGGCGCAGCTCCACCCGGCCTTCAACGCGCTCGACCTGGCGCTGTCGAGCCGCGGGGAGGGGGCGCAGGGCGCCGACGGGCAGCCCTTCCGCCTGCGGGTCGTGAACGCCGCCTGGGCGCAGCACGACTACAGCTTCCTCGACAGCTACCTCGACGCGCTCGCGCTCAACTACGGCGCGGGCGTTCGGCTGATGGACTTCGCCACCGCGCCCGATCCGTCGCGGCTGACGATCAACGCGTGGGTGAGCGAGCAGACCGAGACGCGCATCCCGAACCTGCTGCCCGAGGGGAGCATCACGTCGCTGACGCGGCTGGTCCTGACGAACGCGGTCTACTTCAACGCCGCGTGGGAGACGCAGTTCGACGAGGACGCGACGGCGAGCGCGACCTTCCACGCGCCCGACGGCGACGTGCAGGTCCCGACGATGACGCACACCGAGACCCACGCCTACGCGGCCGGGGACGGCTGGACGGCGGCGGAGCTGCGCTACGACGGGGGCGAGGTGGCGATGCTCATCGTGATGCCCGACGACCTCGCCACCTTCGAGGCCGGGTTCGACGCGGCCGCGCTGACGGCGATCGACGACCAGCTCGGGATGACGCGGATCGACCTCCACCTGCCGAAGTTCGAGTACCGCAAGGCCACGTCGATGGTGGCGCCGCTCGGCGCGCTCGGCATCGCCGACGCCTTCACCGCGGGCGCCGCGGACTTCTCGGGGATGAACGGCGGGCACGACCTCTACATCACGGGCGTCCTGCACGAGGCCTTCATCAAGCTCGACGAGCACGGCACCGAGGCGGCGGCGGCGACGGCCGTCGTGGTCGGGACGACCTCGATCCCGCCCGACCCGATCACGGTCCGCTTCGACCAGCCCTTCCTCTACCTCATCCGCGACGTCGAGACCGGCGCCATCCTCTTCGTCGGCCGCGTGGTGAACCCCGCCAGCTGAGCCCCAACGACGCGTCGCGGGGCGCCCGTCGCCGGCAGGTCGGTGCAACGCCGCCGGGCCGACGGGCGTCCCGCGACGTGATGGCGAGCTCCTTCGTTCGACGGGGACTTCACCCGACGCTGAGCGGCAGGCCGTCTCTTGGTTCAGGCCTTCGAGCGGGCGAGACGCCCGCAGTCCGGGGGGCCGCCTCCGCCTCCGCTTCCGCCTCCGCTTCTGCCGCCGGGGCGGGGGCTGGGAACTGATGGGGGTGACGGCGGCGATGGTGTTATCCAGGTTGGGCAACAAAATAGCAAACTCGTCTCCGGCCAGTCGCGCGATACTGCTTTCTGTGGGGGTCATTGCCGAAACCA
>SBGO01000464.1 GCA_006226565.1 Deltaproteobacteria bacterium
ACCCTCGGCGGGAGCGGCGGCCGGAGCGGCACCCTCGGCCGGGGCCGGCGCGGTGGCGTTGTTGTCGGCGCCCGGGACGACCATGCCCGGCGTCGGCGGCGGCGTGGGCGCCTCGACGTTGGGGCGGTCGATGTTCATGCGGGCGAGGACGAGCACGAGCACGCCGAAGGCGATGCTCAGGTAGACCGTCATCTTGGCGAGGAACGGGACCGCGCCACGCGATCCGAACACGCTGCCCCCGGGGCCAGCGCCGCCTCCGCCACCGCCGAGGGCGCCCATCCCGCTGCCCTTACCGGGCTGGAGCAGGATCACCAGCATCAGCAGCACGGCGACGGCCACGTAGAGGATGATGACGACAGTTTCCATGCGTATTCGCTCACTTTTCGCGCGGGAGGCGTCGCTCCCGATGGCCGGGCGCGCCCGGCTGAAGCCCCGGCGACCTATCAAACGCGGGGGCTTCGGTCAAGCGTTCACGGTTCGCGACGGCCTCCCTGGCCGTCGCGAACCGCGCCGATTCTGCTCTCTGACGGATTTCGCGCGGTCGCCGATCAGGCGCCGACGATGCTCGCGAAGGTCTCGGCCTTGAGGCTCGCGCCACCGACGAGCGCGCCGTCGATGTCCGGCGCGCCGAGGAGCTCGGCCGCGTTGGACGGGTTGACGCTGCCGCCGTACTGGATGCGCACGGCCTCGGCCACCTCGGCCCCGGCGCGCTGCTTGAGGATCCCGCGCAGGTGCGCGTGGACGGCCTGCGCCTGCTCCGGCGTCGCGGTCCGCCCGGTGCCGATGGCCCAGACGGGCTCGTAGGCGACGATCGTCTCGGCGAGCTGCTCCTTGCTGAGCCCGTCGATGCCGCGCTTGAGCTGATCGGCGACGATCGCCTCGGTCTGGCCGGCCTCGCGCTCCTCGAGGGTCTCGCCGACGCAGAGGATCGGGATGAGGCCGAAGCGGTGCGCGGCGGCGACCTTGGCGCCGACGAACTCGCTCGTCTCGCCGAAGAGCTGGCGGCGCTCGGAGTGGCCGCACACGACGTAGCCGCAGCCGACGCTGGTGAGCATCGGGCCCGCGAGCTCGCCGGTGTAGGCGCCGCGCACCTCGGGGTGCATGTTCTGCGCGCCGACCGCCACGTGGCTGTCGCCGAGGGCGTCGACCACGGGCGCGATCAGGGTCGCGGGCGGGATGACGACGACGTCGACGTCCGCCGCGAAGGCCGCGGTCGCGTCGGCGACGGCCTTGGCGAGGGCGACCGCCTCGTCGCGATCGGTGTTCATCTTCCAGTTGCCGGCGATGATGCGGCGGCGGGTCATGGCGAGCTCCTCGGTCGGAAGGGGGAGGGCCGTCGCGGGCCCTCGGAGGGTTGGATCCGGCGCCGTGCCGGGGTCGCCGCTGGGGCGACGTCCCACGCCGCCCCAGCGTGGGCGGGTAGGGGCCGCGGGGCGGCCGAGCGAAGCGAGGGCAGGGCCCCGATCAGCGCGCGGAACGAGCGCTGATCGGGGGCCTGACGAACGGCTCTCAGACGACGGGGACGCGCAGCGCCTCGACGCCCGGCAGCTCCTTGCCCTCGATGAGCTCGAGGGAGGCGCCGCCGCCGGTGGACACGTGGCTCACGAAGGGCAGGAACCCGCTCTTCTTGAGCGCCGCGACGCTGTCGCCGCCGCCGACGACGCTGGTCGCGCCCGAGTGGGCGACGGCCTGGGCGACGTGGAAGGTGCCGGCCGCGAAGGGCTCCATCTCGAAGATGCCCATCGGGCCGTTCCAGAACACCGTGCGGGCGCTGGCGATGGCGGCCTCGAAGGCGGCGCGGCTGTTCGGCCCGATGTCCACGGCGATGCCGTCGGAGAAGTCGGTGTTGGTCTCGATCCGCGACGGGGCGTCGGCGGCGATCTCGTCGACGACGACGTGATCGGAGGGCAGGAGCACCTGCACGCGGCGCGCCTCGGCCTTCAGCAGCGCGCGCTTGGCGATGGCGACCTTGTCCTCCTCGACCAGCGAGCGGCCGAGCTTGATCCCCTGGGCGGCCAGGAACGTGTAGGCCATCGCGCCGCCGATGACGAGCTTGTCGACCTTGGTCAGGAGCGAGTCCACGACGCCGATCTTGTCGCTCACCTTGGCGCCGCCGAGGACGGCGACGAAGGGCGGCTCCGGCTTCTCGAGGAGCTTGGTCAGCGCCGCGACCTCCTTCTGCATGAGGAGGCCGGCCCCGCGCTCGGCGACGAGGCGCGGCAGGGCGTGGACCGAGGCGTGGGCGCGGTGCGCGGCGCCGAAGGCGTCGTTGATGTAGACGTCGCAGTAGGACGCGAGCTGCTTGGCGAAGTCCGCGTCGTCCGCGGTCTCCTCGGCGTGGAAGCGCAGGTTCTCGAGGAGGACGACGCCGCCCTCGCGGAGGTCCTGGACGAGCTTCTTCGGGCCGTCGCCGATGCAGTCGTCGGGCACCGCGACCTCACAGCCGAGGAGCTCGGCCAGGCGCGCGCCCACGGGCACCATGCTGTACTTCGGGTTGACCTTGCCCTTGGGGCGGCCGAGGTGGCTCGCGAGGATGAGGCGAGCGCCCTTCTCCCGCGCCAGCTTGATGCTCGGCAGCGCGGCCTGGATGCGGGTGTCGTCGGCGACCTTCCCGCCGTCGAGCGGACAGTTGAAGTCCACTCGCATGAACACGCGCTTGTTCTCGAGATCCATCGCTTCGATGCTGCGGATCTGGGTCTCCATGATTCCTCCGGACGGGTCGGCGTGGGCTGGCTCGGCCTCGGTCGCGACACGACACACCCGGCCAGCCTTGGCCAGGCCGGCATACTGAGCGAGGGTCGGAGCGTCAAGCTGCGCGCACAGGCCCGGTGGGCGCGCTCGGAGACCCGCATGACAGGCGGATCTCCGAGGGCGACGCGCGGGCCGCGAGCTGTGAGGGTGACGCAGCGTTGAGTCACGCCGATCGCGGAGGCTACTCGAGGCCGCAGCTCTTCCGGCAGTCGGCGTCGATGACCTCGGGGGCCACGGCGCGCGCCATGTTGTGCTGGCGGCACTCGCGCATGCACTCCTCGCCGGCCGGCTGGATGCGCGGCGGCGGGTTGAGGGCGCTGCCGTCCGGCGGCGGGGTGGGGCGGGGGCGGATGCTCGGCGGCGCCGCGCCCGACGCCACCAGGGTGAGGTCGAGGCAGAGGGTCGACTTCGACCACTCCTCGGCGCCGCGGGACGCCTTCGGGCGCTGCTTCTCGTCGGCGCTCTCGGCCCAGCACAGGCGCATCGTGTCGTCGCCGACGACGGCGGTGCCGAGGCGCTTGCCGCGCCCGCGGAGGCGCTTGGTCGGCTTCCCGTCGGCCGCGAACAGGCCCTGGACGTCGAGGTCGACGCGCATCGTCAGGCGCCCGTCCTTCGTCCCCGGGCCGTGCGGCTTCCAGGTCGCCCGCGCGACGAGGACCTCGACCGCGTCGGCGAGGACGAGCCGGTCGCCGTGCACGAAGACCGTCACGGTGCCCGCCCGGAGCCCCTCCTCGGTCCCGATCCAGGTGCCCTGGGCCACCCCGGGCGAGCGCGCACCGGCGGCGGGCGCGGCGAGGAGCGTCGCGAGGGCGGCGAGCGGGGCGAGGCAGGCGAGCGCGCGGAGCATCGGCGGTCCTCCAGGGTGAGCGGGCACGTCATCATCGGTCAGCGCCCGCCTGGCGACAACTCCGCGCTCGGGCCTTTCAATCCCATGCGGCGGCCCGTCTCTCGTGGTATCCATCGCCGTCCTTCTTCTTCGAGAGAACGCGCCCCGGTGACCGTCGAACCCGAGCCCGTGCCCAGCCCGCCCCGCCGCGCCCGCCTCCTCGGGCTCGGCGCCGCGCTCTTCGGCGGCCTCATGGTCCACGCGGCCATCCCGACGCTGAACCTCGCCGTCACCGCGCTCTTCGCCTGGGTTCCGGCGCTCTACCTCGCCCGCGCGCTCCCGTGGCGGCGCCGGCTACGGCTCGGATGGCTCCTTGGCTTCTGCGCCGACGCCATCACCTTCGCCTTCATCTCCTTCACGATGGAGCACATGACCAGCCTCCCCGCCGCCGCGGGAGCCGGGCTGGTGGTGCTCTACGCCGCGTGGCACGGCCTCCTCGGGGGGATCTTCCTCGCGCTGGCAGAGCCCGCGCGCCGCGCCGCCGAGTCCCGCCTCCGCGGCGCCGGCCCGGTCGCCGTCGCGCTCACCTACGCCGCCGTCGACTGGCTGTGGCCCCAGGTCTTCCCGCTCTCCATCGGCCACTCCTTCTGGCAGGTCGGGCCGGTCGCCTCGGTCGCGGCCCTCACCGGCGTCCCGGGCCTCGCCTTCCTCGTCCTGCTCGTCAACGCCTCGCTCGCCGACCTGTGGCGCACGCGGCGGCCGCGCCGGCTCCTGCTCTCCGGCGCCGTGCTGGTGGCGCTGCTCGGCTTCGGCGTCGGCTGGTACGCCCACGTCCACGCCGTGACGCCGAGCCGCGTCCTGCGCGTCGCCGTCCTGCAGCCGAACTACACCCTCGAGGAGAAGAAGCGCGCCGCCGGGCGCCTCGGGCGCGAGGCCGTCGCGCAGCAGCGGCGGGACTTCCTCACGCGCCTCGACGCGCAGCTCCGGGCGCTCCCGCGCGACCGCTACGACCTCGTCGTCGGGCCCGAGGGGGCCTTCCCCTACAACTGGCGCGTGGACGTCGAGAGCCTGCCGAGCGGGGAGGGCGCCCCGCGCGACGCCCTGCCGACGCGCCTCGTCGCCCGCGCGGTGGCCGAGGGGCCGCATGCCCACACCCTCCTCGGCGGGCTCCGGCGCGGGCCCGACGGCCACACGCGGAACGCCGCGGTCCACTTCGCGCCGGACGGGATGCTGCTCGGGTATTACGACAAGCAGACGCTGATGGCCTTCGGCGAGTACCTGCCGGCGCGCGGCGTCTTCGAGGACCTCTTCGGCGAGATCCACGGCATCGCGAACCTCGAGCCCGGGGACCGCGCCTGCGGCTTCGAGGCCGGGGCGGTGAAGGTCGCCTGCGGCATCTGCTACGAGTCGGTCTTCGCCGGCTCGACCCGCGACGACATCGACGACGCCTCGCTCCTCGTCAACCTGACCATCGACACCTGGTTCGGGACGACCAACGCGCCCGAGTCACACCTGATGCTCCAGGCCTCGCGCGCCGTCGAGCTCGGCGTGCCGCTCGTCCGCGCCGCCCTCACCGGCATCACGGCCGTCGTCGGCCCCGACGGGCAGGTCGAGGCGTCGCTCCCGCGGGACGTGGCCGGCACGCTCTCGGTCGACGTGCCGCTCTACGACCTGTCGCCCCCGTTCCGCGCGGTCGGCCCGGTGTTCGCCTGGCTGGCCCTCGTCGTCACTTTTTCGCTCCTGGCGCTGGCGTTCGTCCGGCGTCGGGAACTTTGGCCGCCGACGGGTGTCGTACCGTCGGTGCGCCGAGAAGGCGACGACCTCTCGCTACCCTCTCGAGGCGCGCCGGACGACGCCGGCCGCCCACGACGCACCGCTGACAATTGAGCCGCCTCACCGACGAAGAAGCCCGCTACATCGCCGCCCTCCGGCGGCGGGACGAGCGTGCCTTCAACGCGCTGGTCGTGCGCTATCAGGACCGGGTCTACAACCTCGTCCTGAGGCTCCTCGGCAACCCCGAGGAGGCGCGCGACGTGGCGCAGGAGGTCTTCGTCACCGTCTTCGAGAAGATCGACAAGTTCCGAGGCGACTCCAAGCTAGGCACCTGGATCTATCGAGTGGCGACGAACCACGCCAAGAACCGCATCAAGTACCTGTCGCGCCGCAAGGATCGGCAGCAGGACAGCTTCGAGGAGATGCCCGTCCAGCCGACCGACGGGCGCCTCTCGGCGTCGTTCCCGCGCCCCGACGAGGCGATGGAGGGGCAGCGGCTCGGCGACCTCATCGGGCGCGCGCTCGAGGCGCTCGATCCCGACCAGCGCGAGGTGGTGGTGCTGCGCGACATCGACGGGCAGAGCTACGAGGCCATCGCCGCGATCACCGGGCAGAACGTCGGCACGGTGAAGAGCCGCTTGCATCGGGGGCGCCTGCGCCTGAAGGATGTCCTGGAACACTGGATGAAGGGGCGTGACGTACTGGCTGACGGGTCACGGAGGGGTTGATGGCGACCGACGAGACGCGCCTGGCGAGAGACGAGCAGGTCGACGAGCAGGTCACCGACTGGCTCGACGACACCCTGACGGCCCCCGACCGCGAGGCCTTCGAGCGCGAGCTCGAGGCCGATCCCGCGCTCGCTCGCGAGGTCAAGGAGCTCGAGACCGTGGTGCGGGCGCTGCGGCGGATGCCGGCCGAGGACGCGCCGCCCGACTTCCTGCGCGCGGTTCAGGGCAAGATCCGCCGGCGCTCGCGCGGCCGCTTCTACGGCGAGCGCGCGCTCACGCGCTACCGCTTCCCCTACGAGGCGGTCATCAACGCCATCCTGCTGGGCCTCCTGATGGCGGTCTACATCATCTCGATGCCGACCCCCGACGAGACGCCGGTCCCGGTCGCCCCGGCGGTCGCCGAGGGGATGGCCGCGTCGAGCCAGGCCATCGAGGCGCTCGCGCCCTTCGGCACCGTCGCGCTCGAGCCGTCCGCGGCCCCGGGCGAGGTCGCCCTCCGCGTCGTCGTCCCGAGCGCCAGCGTGGACGCCGTGAAGCACGCGCTGAGCGCGGTGTCGGCGGTCACGCGGGTGGACGTGACCCCGACCGGCGACGGCCAGGCGACCGTCCGCGTGGTCGTCCGCGCCGGCGCCCCCTGAGCGCCGCGGCCGTCGACCGTGCGCGCTCGCTCGGAGCGCCGATGACGACGGTCCTTGCGCTCTGGCGAGGCTGCGCTAGGTTTCCCGCGTGAGCCCAGCCTCTCCCATCACCACGCCGCTCGCGGACCGCCCGATCGAGGAGACCGCGCGTCAGCTCGTGACGACCTTCGCGGGCGAGCCGCAGGGGCTCCTCAACTTCCTCGTCAGCCAGGTGTCCGCCGTCCGCCAGCAGGCGCAGACGATGCTCGGCCTGTGCGGCCTCATCATCACCGTGACCGGCTTCTCGGGGCCGCGGATGGCGGAGTCCTCCTCGCTGTCCGCGTGGGCGATGGTCTCGGGCATCGCGCTGACGCTGGTCGGCGCCATTATCTCGCTGGCCGTGCTGATTCAGATCCGCTGGGTCTCCGACCAGCTCGACGGCGACCTCGTCGCCACCGCCGCGCGCATCCTCCGGCGCCGCGACAGCCAGCACCGGCGCACCACCGTCGCCGGCGCCTTCGTCGCGGCCGGGCTCGCCGCCTACCTCCTCAGCGTCGCCGTCACCGCCTTCGCCAGCGCGACCGCGGGCTGACGGGGCGGGGCGGGTCGTCCCCGCCCCGCGCCGACCTCAGCGCGCGGGAGCC
>SBGO01000274.1 GCA_006226565.1 Deltaproteobacteria bacterium
CCTGGCCGGCGCCCGGGCCCGTCGCCTTGCCGTTTCCGGAAGCGCACCCGGGGCCGCTGACCCAGGCACCGCCCTTGGTCCCGCCCGGGCCGGCGCTGCCGGCCGAGCCGCCGCTGTTGGTGCCGCCGGCGGTACCGTTGCCGCCCGCGAGATCGAAGGTCCCGCCGAGGGTGATGTTGCCGGTCGCGAGGAGGGCGAGGGCGTTGCTCCCCTGCACGTCGACCGTGGAGCCGGCGGCGATGGTGAGCGTGGTGAAGTCGAAGACCCGCACCGCCGGCGCGGTCCACGGGAGCCCCGACGTCTGCTGGGTCACCAGCGACACCCCGTTCATCCCGGTGTCGACCATCGAGACGCCGTTGGCGGTGATGGTCCCGGCGCTGGTGTCGATGACGATGGTGCCGCTCAGGACGACCTCGCCGAGGCCGCCGGTGGCGGTCACGCCGAGGCTCCCGCACGGGATGGCGTCGACGTCCCCGCGGCAGGCGCCGTCGTCGCGGCAGCGGTCGTCGGAGGTGTCGGCGTTCAGGTCGTCGCAGGCGAGGTCGAGGCAGTCGTCGACGCAGCCGCAGCGCTCGGCGCCCTCGCAGGCCCCGTCGCCGCAGCAGGTCGCGGTCGGGGTGCCGCCGCCGCAGCTCCCGTCGGCCTGGCAGGTGGCGCCGACCACGCACGGGTCGTCGCCGCAGCTCTCGCCCTGGCAGTCCGCGACGCAGCCGCAGCGCTCGCCGCTCTCGCAGACGCCGTTGCCGCAGCAGCCGTCGAGCCCGGTGCCGACGCACTGGCCGCCGGTGCAGACGTCGTTGTCGGTGCAGCTCGAGCCGTCGTCGCAGCTCTCGCCGTCGCAGTCGGCGCAGCCGCAGCCCTCGCCGGGGTCGCAGGTGCCGTTGCCGCAGCAGCTCGCGAGGAGCGTCCCGACGCACTGCCCGGCGTCGCAGTGGTCGCCGTCGGTGCAGGACTGACCGTCGTCGCAGCTCTCGCCGTCGCAGTCGGCGACGCAGCCGCACGTCTCGCCCGCCTCGCACACGCCGTTGCCGCAGCAGTTGGCGACGGCCGCGCCGATGCACTGCCCGCCGCCGCAGTGATCGCCCGTCGTGCAGGCGTCGCCGTCGTCGCAGCCGAGGCCCTCACAGTCGGCGCAGCCGCAGGCCTCGCCCGCCTCGCACACGCCGTTGCCGCAGCAGCCGGCGATGGCCTGGCCGACGCACTGGCCGGCCGCGCAGGTGTCGTTGGAGGTGCAGGCGTTGCCGTCGTCGCACGCGAGGTTGCCGGGGGCGGCCGGGTGGACGCAGGCGCCGGTGGCGGGGTCGCAGGCGTCGGCCGTGCACGGGTCGTCGTCGTCGCAGTCGACGTTGATCTGCGGCTGGCAGACGCCGCTCGCGCAGAGGCCGATCGAGGCGCAGAGGTTGGTCGCGACGGAGCAGACGATGCCGTCGATGGCGTCGTGGCTGACGGTGCCGTCGACGCACTTGTCGTCGGTGCAGGGGTTGAGGTCGTCGATCGGCAGGAGCGTGCCGATGCAGGCCTGCTGACCGGCCGGCGTCAGCCCGCAGGTGTCGTTGCTCGTGCAGCCGTTGTGGTCGTCACAGGAGGCGCCCTCGAGGAAGAGGGTCTTGGCGCACCCGTTCTTCTTGTTGCACACGTAGGTCCAGCACGGGTTGTTCTGGTTCTCGGTGCTGCAGGTCTCGACCCCGCCGCTCGCGGTGCATGCGCCGTCGCCGTCGCAGGTGTCGAGGGTGCAGACGTCGTCGTCGAGGTCGCAGGCGGCGCCGGCGGGGCGATAGACCGGCACCGAGCACTCGCCGGTCGCCATGTCGCAGGCGAAGCGGTCGATGCAGGGGTCGCTGGACTCGGGGCACGCCTTGGCGGTGGCGGTGTCCGGGGTGCAGGCGCCCCCCTGGCAGCTCGCCGCCCCGAAGCAGCTGAGCGTGCAGCTCTCGCCGTCGGCGACCGGGTCGTAGACGCAGCCGACGCCGGCCTGGCAGCGGCCGACGGTGCACGGATCGGGGTCGTCGCAGGAGAGCGTGCTCCCGCCGACGCACACGTCGCCCTGGCACTGGTCGCCGACGGTGCACGGGTCACCGTCGTCGCAGGCGGCGCCCTCCGCGCCGCACTGGACGGTGTCGCCGCCGTCGGAGGCGTCGACCTCGGCGGTGATGTCGCCGGTCGTGTCCTGCGTCTTCTTGCTGCTCTTGTCACTGGACGAGCAAGCGGCGGACACGGCCACGAGGGCGACCACGGCCACCACGAAGGGCGTCGTTCGCATGAAGGCTCCCGGCCTGGCGGCGCGCGGTGCGGCGGGCGCCGTCTATTGCGATGCGAAACGCTCGGAACCGAGCGCACACCAGACTGCCTCACGGGAGGAACGCGACGCAACAGGCGAGACGTCGCGCCCGCCGTGCGCTAGGGTCGCAGCGTCGGCGCGGTCGTGGCGTCGCGCCGAGCAAGCAGAGGAGCCGGGGATGAGCGACTTCGACTTTGACCTGTTCGTGATCGGGGCGGGATCGGGCGGCGTCCGCGCGAGCCGGGTCGCGGCCCAGCTCGGCGCCCGGGTCGCCATCTGCGAGGAGCGCTACCTCGGCGGCACCTGCGTGAACGTCGGGTGCGTGCCGAAGAAGCTGCTCGTCTACGCCTCCCACGTCCGCGAGGAGATCGAGGACGCCGCCGGCTTCGGCTGGGAGATCGACCCGCCGCGGTTCTCGTGGGCGGCGCTGCGGGCCGCGAAGGACGCCGAGATCGCGCGCCTCAACGGGGTCTACGGGCGGCTCCTCGACAACGCCGGGGTGACGCGCATCGCCGGCCGCGGGCGCATCGTCGACCCGCACACCGTCGAGGTCGCCGGGCAGGCGTACCGCGCGCGCCACATCCTCGTCGCGACCGGCGGCTGGCCGGCCCGCCCGCCCTTCGAGGGCGGCGAGCACGCCATCTCGTCGAACGAGGTCTTCCACCTCGACGCTCTGCCCGAGCGCGTCCTCATCGTCGGCGCCGGCTACATCGGCACCGAGTTCGCGGCCATCCTCCACGGCTTCGGCGCCGAGGTGACCCTCGTCGACATCGAGGAGCGCGTGCTGGGGCCGGTCTTCGACGGGGACGTGCGGCGCATCCTGACCGAGACCCTCGCGGCCAAGGGCGTGAAGCTCCACCTCGGCCGGACGGTGTCGCGCGTCGCGCGGGTCGGGGACGCCTACGAGGCGACGCTGAGCGACGGGACGCGGATCGAGGCGGACCTGGTGCTGAGCGCGACCGGGCGCCGGGCGCTGACGGCCGGGCTCGGGCTCGAGGAGGCCGGGGTCGTCCTCGACGAGCGCGGCAACGTCGTCGTCGACGCCTACTACCGGACCAGCGTGCCGTCGATCCTGGCCGTCGGCGACGTCATCGGCTGGGTGCAGCTCACGCCGGTCGCCCTGGCCGAGGGGACGCGCGTGGCGCGGAACCTCTTCGGCGGCGGGGAGATCGAGGCGCTCGACTACGAGGCCATCCCGACCGCCGTCTTCACCCAGCCACCCGTGGGGACGGTCGGGCTGAGCGAGGAGCAGGCGCGCGAGCGCGTCGCCGACGTGACGATCTTCCGGTCGGAGTTCCGGCCGATGAAGCACACGCTGTCGGGCCGCGCCGAGAAGACGCTGATGAAGCTCGTCGTCGACACCCACACCGACAAGGTGCTCGGCGTGCACATGGTCGGGCCGGACGCCGGCGAGATCATCCAGGGCTTCGCGGTGGCGCTCCGCTGCGGGGCCACCAAGGCGCAGCTCGACCAGACCATCGGCATCCACCCGACGGCGGCCGAGGAGCTCGTGACCATGCGGACCCCGGTCGCCTGACCGGGCGGCGGCTCAGGGCGTCGCGCCCTCGGCGTCGGTCGCGACGCAGAAGAGGTGCGCGGTGCCCCCGCAGTCGAGGCGGCCGAGCGCCGTCCCCCAGCGCGCCAGCCAGCCGCTCGCCGCGTCGCTGATCCCCGCCTCGGCGCCCGTCCGCTGGTCGGGCTGGGTGACGGCCTCCTCGACCTCGAAGGCGCCGATGGCGTTGCCGGCGTCGAAGGTCGCGGCGTAGCCGGTCGCGAAGGACACGCGCTGGAGCTCGTCGCCCGAGCCGTTGGTGATGACCAGCTCCAGCTCGCACCCGAAGCGGGTCGACAGGACGGCCGGATCCAGGGTGATCTCGTCCTGGGGGAGGACCTGTCCGAGGTAGAGCGTCTGCCCCGTGCCGTTCCGGACCGTGACGGTGACCCAGGAGATGGCGCCCGGCGCCTGCCCCTCGCAGACCACGCCGACGTCGGGCCACGACGTCTCCGTGCAGCCCTTGCCGGTGTAGCGGAGCGTCAGGCGGCGGTAGCGATCGGGACAGGCCCAGTCGCCGCAGAAGTCGTTCGGCGCGCTGGAGTCGGGCTCGCCGTCGCGGGAGCCGTCGTTGTCGGTCCCGGTCCACACGTCGCCGAGCACGACGGGGAGCCCGGTCTGGTCGTAGCCCACGCCGGCCTCGAGCTCGCCGTCGAAGAGGTCCACCGCGTCCTCGGCGACCACCTCGCCGGCGGGGTTGAGGACCGGCCCCGAGATGCTGAGCCGCTGCTTCGCCGAGCGCGTCGAGTCGGACAGGAGCGCCTGCCAGCGCCCGGGGAAGCCCAGGTCCTCGGCGACCCCGGCGCACACCGCGTCGGCGCCCGCGAGGCCGCCGAAGCCGGAGGCGTAGCGCGAGCGGGTCACGAAGATGCCGACCTGCTCGCAGGTGTCGCCGTCGCCGGCCCACCCGACGTCGCACTGGCAGCGCCCGTCGAGGCAGCTCGCGTGGTCGTCGCAGTCCGCCGGGTCGCAGCGGCTGGTCAGGAAGTCGCTCTGGGTGCTCCAGGCGTGGTGGAAGGGCCACGGCGACGCCGGGTCCCCCATCTCGACGCCGATGCCGCTGCCCGGCACGTCGGCGGCGTGGACCCCGCAGATCCGGCCGGCGACGCTCGAGGTGATCTGCACGTCCCAGACGAAGTACGGCCAGGCCGTCCCCTCCGGCGCCGTGACGCCGTCCCAGAACGGCTCGGCCGACGCGCTCGCCTGGGCCCGCAGGGTGCAGTCCGACGCGATGGTCGAGGGGTCGAGGCCGACGGTGATCCACCAGCGCGCGATGCCGAGCGAGCGCAGCACCTCGCGGGAGACCGAGGCCGCGAGGAGGTGGTTCTCGGCGTCGCGGAGGCCGGCCCCGGGGCTCAGGAGCCCCTGGGCGCCGGTGTCCACGGTCGCCGGCGACGGGTCGTTGGCGCCGCAGGTCAGCACCAGATCGTCCATGTAGAGGCCGCCCGGCACGGTCCCGCCCGGCCCGGCGCAGGTGATGTCGAGGACGGCCCCGGGGTCGCCGTCGGAGAGCGTCCCGCCGAGGGACTCGAGGGCCGGCGACGGCATGTCCGCGCACGTCAGGAGCGCCGCGCAGGCGACCTGGTCGAAGGCGATGGCCTGGTCGAAGAAGCCGGCCTGGGTCGGCCGCGCGAAGGGCACCGTCATGGCCACCGGGGCGTCGCCCTCGAGCGGGCACACGGCGGCGAGCACGAAGGCGCCGTCCGGGGTCGGGTCGATGTAGCTGTCGGCGGCAAGCTCACCGCCGTCCGCCGCGTACAGCCCCTCGAGGGTGACCTGCACCGTGACCTTGTTCACCACGGGCAGGCAGCGCGCGCGCCACGACGCCTTGGCGACGCCGCCGCTGCCGGCGCGGGCCGAGAGGACCTCGCGATCGACGAGGTCCCCGAAGTTGTCGACGAGGCGCGCCTGCCAGCGCATCTCGGTGCCCACGGGGAGGCCCGTCCCTTCGAGGGTGAAGGCGATGCCCGCCTTGGTGCTCGCGGTATCGCTCCCCGAGCACGCGGGCGCCGCGACCAGGGCGAGCCACGCGAGGGCGGCGGCCCAGGCGGGGCGGGAGGAGCGATGTCGATGGTCGGCCGTGGACGTGGCGTCTCCCCTTCGCTGCTACTCTTCGCAGACCTTCGCGTCGTCGACGACCAGCTGGAACGCCTCGAGGAGCTGTTCCGGGTCGTCGGCGGGGATATACGAGCTGAGCGTCGTGCCGCCGTTCTTGGCGATCTCGTTGAGCGCCTCCTCGTCGCCGGCGAAGTTGTAGCCGACGACGTAGGAGCCGACGGCGTGGTCGACGAGGAGCGAGCTGGCGGCGACCGCGAGGGCGATCTTGATGTTGCCGGTGAAGCAGGTGTCGTCGCCGTCGGACAGCACGATGATCGCGCCTCCGAAGGCGCCGAAGATCTCGGACGCCTGGTCGCGCAGGACCTCGAGCCCCGCCACGAGCGGCGTGGCGCCGGTGGCGCCGTTGTTGTCGAACCACAGCTCGAAGGTGTGGGCCAGGCCCTGGGCGAAGGGGACGTCGATGCCGTCGTGGACGCCGCAGGTCGAGCCGCTGCTCGGGAAGGACTTGAGCCCGAAGCGCACGCTGGGGTTGGCCTGGACGAGCGCGGAGATGACCCCCTTCACGCTCTGCCAGTTCCCGCTCATGCTGCCCGAGCGGTCGACGAGGAAGAGCACCCGCGGGACGCAGCCGTAGTACTGGCACGCCCCTTCGAAGCAGACCTCGTCGGCGTCGCAGCTCTGCCCGTCGACCCAGGCGAGGCCGTCGGCCCGACACTGGCGGTAGGTGGTCTCGTCCTGGCACTCGAGGGTGTCGGGGGGGCACGCGTAGCAGCCCCCGTCCATGCACGTCAGGCCGGGCTCGCACGCCACCGTCTCGTCGAAGTCGACGTTCGGGTTCTGGCACCACGTGCGGAGCTTCTCGCCGGCGAGGCACTCGGTCGCGAGGTCGCACGGCTCGCACGCGCCGGAGATGCAGCGCTCGCCCTCGCCGCAGGGCGTCTCCTCGCTCCAGGCGGAGCTGTCGGCCGGGCAGGCGCGGTAGGTCGTCTCCGACAGGCACTCGACCCGGTTGGCCTGGCACGCGCGGCACGCCCCGTCGGCGCAGAAGCGCTCCGAGGGGCACTGGCGCGTCTCGCTCCAGCCGCTCCCGTCGGGGTTGCAGACCTGATAGTCGGCCAGGTTGAGGCAGAGCTGCTTGTCCGGCTCGCAGATGGTCGGCCGGCAGAGCCCGGTCGACGGCTCGCAGGCGGTGGCGCCGTTGCACGACGTGACGCTGGCGGCCCCGTCGCCGGTCGCGTTGCAGACGCCCGCCTCGCGGGGGGAGACGCAGAAGAGCGAGTCCGGCGCGCACAGGTTGGTGTCGGTGGGCACGGCCGTGTCGCCGGGCACGTCCTCGACGTCCTCGACGGTGTCCGTCGGCGGCTCGAGCGTGTCCTCGGGCGGGGGCGTCGTGCCGCCGCCGCAGCCCGCGACGAGCCACGCCAGCGCGGCGGCCGCGCGGGC
>SBGO01000058.1 GCA_006226565.1 Deltaproteobacteria bacterium
ATCCGGTCGAAGAGCTCGGGCCGCTTGGCGCCCGCGATCAGGTTGAGCGCGGCCTCGGGCGTCGTTCGGAGCCGCAGGATCGAGATCATCGCCGTCAGGGCGACGTTCTGCTCCTTGTGCTCGCACAGCGCGGCGAGCCGCGCCCCGGCCGCCGGGTCCTCGGTCGCCCCGAGCGCCTCGGCCGCCGCCTGGAGCCCCGACGGCCCCATCGGCGTCCGCGCCATCAGCCGGAGCAGCGCCACCGGGCTGACCGGCGGCGGGTCGCGGTGCATCGCCGCGATGAGCGCCTCGCGCACCCGCACGCCGAGCGTGTCCTCGGTCGTCAGGAGCAGGCTCTCCACCCGGGCGACCGGGTAGCTCTTGAGGAGCTTCACCATCGCGTCCTCGCGGATCTGCGACGACGGCGACTCCTTCGCGGCCCGCATCAGGGTCTGGAACGCCTCCTCGGCCCCGGCCTCGAGGGTGTGGATCATCTCCCGCGCGCGCGCCTCGCCCAGGGCGCCCGTGGGCGCCGACTCGGCCAGCACCCGCTCGAACATCAGGCGCACCGACGGCGACGGGTCGTCGGCCGCGATGGCCTCGATCGCCTCGGCCACGTCGTCCCGCGTCTCCATGCTCGAGACCAGCTCGAGGAGCCCACGGAGCGTCTCGACGACCTTGCCCTCGCGGGTGATGCGCTGGGTCCCGAAGGGCCCGAGGCGCGCGCCGCTCCCGCTGACGACGAGCCCGAGCTCGCCCACCAGGTGCCGCGCCTTGGCGCGCGTCGCCTCGTTCCACGGGGCCGCCACGTCCGGCGGGTCGCCCTGAATCACGACGACGCGGTCCAGGTCGAGGTCGCCGGTCAAGAACCGCCCCTCGCGGGAGAGCGCGAGGGCGACCGGGACCACCACGAGGCGGTCGCTCAGGTTCGCCGAGCGCACGGTGACGGTGATGACCGCGCGGTCCGCGCCGTCCGGGGCGACGTCGACCATCAGGTCGTGCCCCCCGGGGCGGCCGCGCCAGCCGAGGCGCCCCTCGCTGTAGCTCGGCCTGAGACTGAGCACCTGGGCGGCGGACCGCCAGGCCTCGATATCGACGGAGTGCTCGGAGGTCGGGTGTGTCATGCCCTCAGCGTCGCAGGGGACGGCGCGGTTGTCGAGCCCGCGAGGGCGGCCTCGAGCGAAAGGGAAAGCGGAATGAAATCCGCTGGATCAGACCGCTTTCGTGACCTCGAGCCCCTCGCCCGCGACGACCTCGCCGATCGTGCGGGCGCCCTCGACCGCCGCGAGGTACTCCGCCTCCTGCGCGGCCGGGACGATGACGAGCAGGCCGCCGCTCGTCTCGGGCGAGAAGCAGAGCAGCTCCTCCCACTCCTCGAGCCCGGCGAAGCGGGTCAGGGGGCCGAAGTGCGCGCGGTTGTTGTGCGCGCCGCCCGGGTAGACCCAGTCGGAGCCGAGCCGCGCGGTGCCGGGGAAGAACGCCATCTGGTCGAAGGCGAAGCGGAAGCCGACGCCCTCGCCGGGGACGAGCATCTCGCTGGCGTGGCCGAGCAGGCCGAAGCCGGTGATGTCGGTGGCCGAGCGGAGCCCGAGCGCGCTCGCCGCCTCCGCCGCGCGGCGGTTGAGGCGCGTCATGCTGGCGGTGACCGCCGCGATCTCGTCCGGCGTCGCGAGGCCGCGCTTGAGCGCCGTGGTGATGACGCCGGCGCCGAGGGGCTTGCTGAGGACGAGCTTGTCGCCGGGCCGCGCGCCGCCCTTGGTCAGGATGCGGTCGGGGTGGACCTCGCCGATGACGACCAGGCCGTACTTCGGCTCCTTGTCGTTGATGGTGTGGCCGCCGGCGATGACGGCGCCGGCCTCGCGCACCTTCTCGGCGCCGCCGCGCAGCACGGCGGCGATCATCTCGGCCGGCAGGCTCTCCGGGAAGGCAGCGATGTTCAGCGCGAAGAGCGGGCGCCCGCCCATCGCGTAGACGTCCGACAGCGCGTTGGCCGCAGCGATGGCCCCATAGGCCCACGGGTCGTCGACGACGGGCGTGAAGAAGTCCGTCGTCGCGACCAGCGCGCGGTCGTCGTCGAGACGATACACCGCGGCGTCGTCCGCCCGGCCGAGCCCTACGAGCAGGTCCGGGTGGTCTTCGGGTGCGAACATCGCTGTGAGATGGCGCAGGACCTGCGCCAGGGCCCCAGGGGCCAGCTTAGACGCTCAACCGGCGCAGGCGGCCAGCTGGGTCAGTCGGATGTCGTCGGACATCGGAACCTCCGGTTCAGTCGGGGACAGCCTACACGGGACGCGCTGCGGCGCCACAGAAAACCGGCCCGTGGGCCTAGTGAGGCAAGTTGTCGCACTTCGTTTCGCGTGTCCGCGATGCCTTGACGCGGTGCGTCACTGATAGCTATTCAAACGATAGCTTGAATGAATCGCCGCTCACCCTCTCGACCGGAGACCGCGTGCCCCCAACGCCCCCCGTACCGGATGCCAAGTTCAAGGCGTTCGCCTACGCGCAGGTGGCGATGATTGGCAAGGCCATCTCCTCCGCGCAGCGGCTCGTCCTCCTCAACATCCTCGTGAACGGCCCCCACACCGTCGAGGAGCTCGCCGCGGCCGCCGAGATGTCCATCGCGAACACCTCGCGCCACCTGCAGATCCTCAAGCAGGCCAACCTCGTCAGCGCTGAGGCTCGCGGCAACCACCGCCTCTATCGCGTGGAGTCGGACGCCGTCGGCACCTTCTTCCTCGACCTCCGAGACCTCGCGGCCGGCCAGCTCAGCGCCCTCCGCGACGCCCTCGACGCCGTGAGCAACTGCCCGACGCGCGCCGAGCTGGTCGACGAAGAGGAGCTCGCCCGCCTCATCGCGGACGACGACGCGCTCATCGTCGACGTCCGGCCGCCCCGGGAGTTCGACCGGGCGCACCTGCCGGGCGCCCGCTCGATCCCCCTCGACGTGCTGCACGAGCACATCGCCGAGCTCCCGAAGGACCGGCAGATCGTCACCTACTGTCGCGGCCCACTCTGCCTCCTGGCGGACGCGGCCGTGACCCTTCTGGTTCGCGCCGGCTACCGGGCGCGCCGCACCGACCTGGACATCCCGTCCTGGGAGCGCGCGGGGCACCCGGTCGAGCGCGGACCCAATCCCCCCCATGTGGAGCCACCCGCAGGAGGATGAGCATGCACCCGAGGACCCGACGCCGTCTGGCCGTTACCGCCGCCGCAACGTTCGCGTTGTGGGCCGGTTGTGCCGAGCTCGAGACGGACGCCACCGCCGACGCGACCGGCAGCGACACCCTGGGAAGCCCAGACGGGACGACCACGGGCCTGAGCTGCGTCGGTTGCCACACCGACGAGGAGGCGCTGAAAGCCGTCTTGCCTCCTCCCGAGGAGCCCGCCGAGGAGATCGAAGGCACGGGTGATGGCTGAGGGGGCTCCGTCCCCGAGCTGGAGGCTTGGGAAAAGGTGCTCATCACTGGGAGCCTGGGTCAGGACTTCCTCGACGGCGTACACAACAGCGGCGGCTGCCAGAGCTGCCACGAGGGCCCCGCGGACGGGACCTTCACCACCTTTGACGAGGCGCACGTGGGTGTCGTGCGGGATCCCAGCGAGGACCCGAGCACCTGCTTGAGCTGCCACCAGAACGCGATCGGTGACCTGAAGGCGGTCGACAAGGCCGGCTACGAGGCCTCCCTCCACATGAACCTGTGGGGCGAGAAGGTCACCATCGAGCGTCGCGGGCAGTGCACCTTCGAGGGCTCGGGCTTCGAGGCCCCGTTCGAGAAGAAGTGCGCCGGCTGCCACACGACCTGCGGGCAGTGTCACATCAGCCGCCCGAAGAGCGTCGGCGGCGGCTTCCCCAAGACGTTCGCGTATCTGTCGCACAGCTTCCGCAAGAAGCCGCACATGACCGAGCAGTGCACGGCCTGTCACGGCTCGCGCGTGGGCGCGGACTTCCTCGGACAGAACGAGGGCAACCAGCCCGACACCCACTTCGCGCAGCACGGGATGCAGTGCGACGGCTGCCACAGCGCCGAGGAGCTCCACGGCGACACGCAGTTCACCGGCGACCACTACACCCACCGCTACGAGGTCGCGACCATGCCGCGGTGCGAGGGGTGTCACGAGGACATGCCGTCCAACGACTACCACGCGGTGCACGGCAACGTCGGGTCGGGGATCAAGCTCCAGTGCCAGGTCTGCCACTCGCAGCCCTACAAGAGCTGCAGCAACTGCCACGACCTCGTCGACGGCGGCAACGCCATCGACCCGAGCTGGCTGTCGCTGAAGATCGCCTTCAACCCGCGGACCGACTTCCGCGCCGAGTACGACTACGTGCTCGTGCGGCACATCCCGGTCGACCCCGGGACGTGGGACAACTTCGGGCTGGAGCTGCCGGGCTACCTCGACGAGGTGACCTGGAAGTACACCTCGCCGCACAACATCAGGCGCTGGACCGCCCAGACGACGCCCCCCGAGGGCGGCGCCTGCTCGACGAGCTGCCATGACACCGCGGAAGCGCCGACCGGGTACTTCCTGAGAGAGACCGATCTGTACGAGGCGGACGGTGTGACCCGCCTCCCGCATTACGACGCCAACATCGACGTCGTGATCCCGATCGATTGAGAGAGAGGAATGCGCGCGGTGGGTGACGGGGCCCACCGCGCGCGCTTACAGCGCACATTCGTGCGCCGGAGGATATCGTGATGCTCATGAGAGAGAGATTTGCGCGTTACCTGTGGATCGTCGGCCTGGCCGTCGCGTTCACCGCGTGTGGGGACGACAACAAGAAGACCACCGAGCTGACCCCCTTCGAGGCGCTCGTCGAGGCTGGTCTCACCTACGTCAACAGCAGCGACTGCCCCGGGGTCATCTCGGCGGAGACGCTCTACACCGATGGGGTGGAGAACTACGCGATCTTCGACCTGCGGAGCGCCGAGACCTACGCGGCGGGCCACATCCCGGGCGCCATCAACGCGTCGGTCAAGACCATCCTGGCCGACGTCGAGGCCGCCGGGCTGACCAAGGACGCGCCCATCGTCGTGGCGTGCTACAGCGGGCAGAGCGCCGGGTTCGCCAAGATCGCGCTCGAGCTGATGGGCTACACCAACGTCAAGACCCTCGGCTACGGCATGTCGTCGTGGCGCTCGGAGTACTCCGGCTCGTGGGCGAACGCCGTCGGCAACGCGCTCACCGCCCCCGAGACGACCAACAACAACGGCTCGCTGACGACCAAGTACGACTACCCGACGTTCACCGGCGACGTCGAGACGCTCATGGCCGAGCGCGTCCAGGCGGTGCTCGACGACGGCTTCAAGGGCATCAGCTACTCGGATCTCGTCTCGAACGGCGTCGACAACTACTTCATCATCAACTACTTCGGCGAGGCCGACTACCTCGGCACCGGCGAGGCGGGCGTCCCGGGCCACATCCCCGGCGCCTACCAGTTCACGCCGGCCGCCAGCCTGGGCCTCGACCAGATGCTGCCGTACCTGCCGACCGACATGCCCATCGTGGTCTACTGCTGGACGAGCCAGACCTCGAGCCAGATCGCCGCGTGGCTCCGCATCCTCGGCTACGAGGCCTACAGCCTGAAGAATGGGGCGAACGCGCTGTTCCACGACGCGCTGACCTCCCACAAGTGGACCGATGCCTCGACCCACGACTACCCGATCGAGCTCGGCGCCACCCCGACCGCCGACTTCGAGGCCGTCGCCGACGCCGCCAGCGAGTACATCAACGACAGCTCCCGCTGCCCGGGCGTCATCAACGCCGATGACGTCTTCAACAACGGCGTCGAGAACTACGCCATCTTCGACCTGCGCAGCGCCACCGACTTCGCCGCCGGCCACATCGACGGCGCCCACAACACCGCGCTCGGGACCCTCCTCGACGACGTCGCCGCCGTCGCGGCCAAGGACGACGCCATCGTCGTCGCCTGCTACACCGGGCAGACCGCCAGCTACGCCAAGTTCGCCCTCGAGATGGCCGGCTACACCAACGTGAAGTCGCTCCTCTACGGCATGGCCGCCTGGAACACGGCGCTCGCCCCCAAGTGGGGCGACTCCGTGGGCGATCCGCTCACCGAGCCCGAGACCGACGGCAACAACGACAGCCTCGTCGCGCACGCCTTCCCGGCCCTCGAGGGCACGCTCGAGGAGCGCCTCGACACGGTCCTGGCCGACGGCTTCAAGGCCATCAGCTACGCCGACATGGTCTCGAACGGGATCGAGAACTACTTCGTCATCAACTACTTCGGCGAGGCCGACTACAACGGCACCGGCGAGGCGGGCGTCCCGGGCCACATCCCCGGCGCCTTCCAGTTCACGCCGTACGCCAGCATGGGCCTCGACGAGATGCTCATGTACATCCCGACCGACATGCCGGTCGTCGTGTACTGCTGGACCGGCCAGCACTCGGCGCAGGTCACCGCGTACCTGCGGCTCCTCGGCTACGACGCCTACAGCATGAAGTTCGGGTCGAACGGGCTGTTCCACAGCTCGCTCACCGGCCACGCCTGGGGCGAGAGCGCCGAGAACGACTACCCGCTCGTCACCGAGTGATAGCGCGCGGTAGGTAGATCAAAGGGGCCGGCGCCCAGCGCGCCGGCCCTTTTTTTTCGTCTCGAGCGCGGCGGAACGCTGGCCTGCGCTCTTGGCCCGCGCTCGTCCCGACCGCGGCGGTTGGCCTGCGCTCGTCCCGAGCGCGGCGGTTGGCCTGCGCTCGTCCCGAGCGCGGCGGTTGGCCTGCGCTCGTCCCGAGCGCGGCGGTTGGCCTGCGCTCGTCCCGAGCGCGGTTGGGCGCTTCGCGGCGCGACGGTCGGTCGACTCTCGCGAGAGCGTCGACCGGCCGCGGGTCACTCGACGATCATCGAGAAGAGGTGCTCCGCCCGGACCGGCGCGGGCGTCAGGTGCAGCAGGTCGTAGAGCTCGTCGCCGATGGCGAAGAGGCCGACGAGGAGGGCCACGTCGTCCCCGCTGTAGAGGACGCCGTAGGGCTCCGACACGCCGAAGGTCGCCTCGCAGGCGACGCCGTCGAGGGTCGGCGCCTTCACCTCGGCGTCCTCGCTCATTGTGCGGAGCCACCCCTTGATCGTCCCCGCGGCGTCCGCCACGGCGAGCGCCTGGAGGCGGCAGGACCCGGGCCCGTCGTCGGGCACGGCCACGCAGATGGTGACGAGCGCCGTGCGGCCCGCTCCGAGCGCCGCCGGGTAGAGCTGCACCGCGCCCGGCGCGCCCTTGGCGAGCTCGGCGCGCGTCGGCTCCGGCGTGATGGCGAGGAGCTGCTCCCACACCTTCTTGGCGACCGCCGCGCCGGCTGGCTGGCCCGACAGCGGGACG
>SBGO01000691.1 GCA_006226565.1 Deltaproteobacteria bacterium
CCCGGGCTCGCACGGCACCGCGCAGCGCGCCGCGCCGCCGCTCGGCTGGAGGCAGCGCTCGGCGCCCGTGCAGGTGCCGGTGACGGACCAGAAGCCGCCCTGACAGGCCTCGACCGCGGTCTCGGATCCGCAGCGCGTCGTCCCGGCGTTGCACTCGAAGGGCGTGCAGGCCGCCTCGCCGCTCGCGCCGACGTGGCACGCGTTGCCGGTCCCGCAGCCGCTCGGCGCGCTCCAGAAGCCGTCGACGCAGGTCTGGACGCCGGCGTCCGCGCAGCGGGTGTCGCCGCTGTCGCACTCGCTGTCCCGACAGGACGCGACGCCGGCGTCGAGCACGCAGAGCTGCGCGCCGCAGCCCTCGGGCGCGCTCCAGAACCCGTTCGCGCAGCGGGCGATGGCGTTGTCGGCGCAGCGCTCGGCGGCGCCCTCGCACTCGCGGGCCGCGCACTCGAGGCCGCCGCTCGCGGCCGGGCGGCACAGCCCGTCGGCGCCGAGCTCGGCCGCGCAGTCGACGTCGGTGACCCAGAGCTGCCCTTCGCAGCGCTGCTTCAGCGCGCCGGCGCAGCGCGTGTCGCCGCTCTCGCACTCCTTGTCGACGCAGGCGAGCGCGCCGTCGCCGCCGTCCTGGCAGAGCTGGTCGGCGCCGCAGCGCTCCTGCACGGTCCACACGTAGTGGCAGACCTCGATGGCGTCGTCCTGGCAGCGCCGGGCGCCCTCGTCGCAGTCGCGGCGGCACTCGGCGGTGTCGAAGGAGGAGGGGACGCAGAGGCGGTCCGACACGGTGCAGCGGTCGGTCTCGACCCAGGTGCCCTGGACGCAGGACTGGACGGCGTTGTCGGGGACGCAGCGCTGGTCGTCCTCCTGGCACTGGGCCAGGCAGGCGGAGGCCGTGCCGCTCAGCTGGACGCAGGTCTGGCCGTCGAGGGCGCAGTCGGTGACGTCCACCCAGCCATCGGCGCCGCACTCGCGCTTCATGTCGACGAGGCACCCCTGGGCGCCGACCTCGCACTCGGGCGTGGGAGGCACCACGCAGCGCGCGCCGTCGAGCGGCTCGAAGGTGCAGACGCGGCCGCTCTCGGAGCAGTCGGCGGTGGGGACGTAGCTGCCGTCGGAGCAGGTCTGGAGGCTCGCCCCGGAGCAGCGCGTCGCGCCCTCGGTGCACGGGCCGGAGCTGCCGCCGGAGCAGGCGCCGACGGCCAGCGCGAGGGTCGCGAAGAGGAGCGGGATCGGGGACGTTTTCACGCGAGGTCCTCCGGCGTGGGGCCGCGGGGGGCTGCCACGGTCCTGCCCGACGGCTCGGGTCGGGTCAAGGGGCGATTGGCGAGGTCCGGCGCTTCCCGCGCACCGCGCGCCTTGTTAAGGTTCCGCCCCCTCGCGCCCGCGCCACCCACGGGGGCGGCGCGGCGGCGGGGGACCGAAACGGGAGAGGCGCGCGTGGAGAAGACTCGTTTTCTGGTCATCGGGGCCGGCGTCAGCGGCCTGTCGTTCGCCAACTGGGTCGACAGCGACGACTACCTGGTGCTCGAGGCGGACCACGAGCTCGGCGGCTACTGCAAGACGGTGCGCCAGGACGGCTTCGTCTGGGACTACTCGGGTCACTTCTTCCACTTCAAGCGCCCGGAGATCGAGCAGTACCTGGTGGCGCGGATGGGCGACCAGCGCGTCCGCGTGGTCGAGAAGGACAGCCGCATCCATCACAAGGGGCGGCTCATCGACTTCCCGTTCCAGAAGAACATCCACCAGCTCGACAAGGACGAGCTGCTCGACTGCCTCTACGACCTCTACTTCCGCGACACCGCGGGGACGCCCGAGAACTTCCGCGACATGCTCTACGCGAAGTTCGGGCGCTCGATCGCCGAGAAGTTCCTCATCCCGTACAACGAGAAGCTCTACGCGACCGACCTCGCCGCGCTCGACGTCGACGCGATGGGGCGCTTCTTCCCGTGGGCCGACCCGGCCGACGTGATCGGCAACTTCCGGCGCGCGGACAACGCCAGCTACAACAGCACCTTCACCTACCCCGAGGGTGGCGCCATCCAGTACATCCACGCGCTGGCGCGCGACCTCGACCCGGCGCGGGTGCGCTACGACCAGCGCGTCGTCGGCATCGATCTGGCGGCGAAGGTGGCGACGACCGCGACCGGCGAGCAGTACGCCTTCGAGTACCTCATCAGCTCGGCGCCCTTCGTGCGGCTCCTCGAGCTGACCGGGATCGCGCACGACCCGAGCGTCTACAGCTGGAACAAGGTGCTCGTCTTCAACCTCGGCTTCGATCGCAAGGGGCTCGAGGGCATCCACTGGATGTACTTCGCCGCGCGCGAGCTGTCCTTCTATCGGATCGGCTTCTACGACAACATCTTCGACACCGACCGGATGAGCCTCTACGTCGAGATCGGCTACCCGGGCGACGCCGTCGTGGACGACGCGGTCGTGGCGGAGATGCGCGAGCGGGTGCTGGCCGACCTGGCGCGCGTGGGCGTGGTCGACGGGCACCAGCTCGTGTCGCACCACCACGTCGTGCTCGACCCCGCCTACGTGCACATCACGCGCGAGTCGCTCCGCGACGTGGCCGAGAAGAAGCGCGTCCTGGGGCTCCGCGGCGTCCACTCCATCGGCCGCTACGGGTCTTGGACCTACTGCTCGATCGAGGACAACATCATCGAGGCGCGCGAGCTCGCGAGCGCCTTCGACGCCCTGCCGCGCTGAGCGCGGGCGGGCCTGCGCGATCGCGGGCGCGGCGCCGGTGAGGCGCGGCGTCGCGGGCCGCCGACTTGGCCCACGGCGCACTTGCTGCCACCATGAGACGAGAGACGAGGGATACGCGATGTCGGACCCGAAACGCCCCGAAGACCCCGGCAAAGGGACGCCAGGCGCCGGTCGCCAGACCGTCCTCGAGCGCGACCCGAAGGTCCAGCGGCCGAAGCTGTGGCGGGTCATCCTCCACAACGATGACTACACCACTATGGAATTCGTGGTGTGGGTGCTTCAAGTAGTGTTCCACAAGGACGAGTCGGCGGCGAACCACCTCATGCTGGCGATTCATCACAAGGGACAAGGGGTGGCGGGCGTGTTCACCCGCGACGTCGCCGAGACGAAGGCCGCCCAGGTCATGGAGCTGGCGGAGGAGAACGGGATGCCGCTCCAGTGCACGACCGAGCCGGACGAGTAGTGCCGGCCTCCGTCCGTCCCCGCCGACGAGGAGTCAGATGAAACTGAGCGCCGATCTCCGCGTGTGCATGGACCTCGCGCTGTCCGAGGCGCGACAGCGCCGCCACGAGTTCAGCACCGTCGAGCACCTCCTCTACGCGTTCCTCCACGACGACGAGACGCGCAACGTCATCAAGCGCGCCGGGGGCGACACGGAGCGCCTCAAGCAGAGCCTCGAGGAGCACCTCGACACGGACCTGCCGCGGGTGCCGGACAGCGTGCCGCTGCGGGTCCACCCGTCGCTCGGCTTCTCGCGCGTGGTGCAGCGCGCCGCCCTGCACGTGCAGGGCAGCGGCAAGGAGGAGGTGGTGCCGGCCAACGTGCTGGTCGCCATCTACTCCGAGCCCGACAGCCACGCCGCCTACCTCCTGTCGGAGTCCGGGGCGGGGCGGCTGGACGTCGTGCGCTACCTGTCCCACGGGATCAGCAAGGGCGGCGGCGGCGGGGCGTCGAGCGGCGCCCCGGACGGCGCCCACCAGACCGAGTACACGGCCGACGACGAGGAGGGCGGCACCGCCGCCAACCCGCTCGAGGCGTACACGTCGAACCTCAACGATCGCGCCCGCAACGGCGACATCGACCCGCTCGTGGGGCGGCAGCTCGAGGTGGACCGGCTCATCCACGTGCTCGCGCGGCGGCGCAAGAACAACCCGCTGCTCGTCGGCGACGCCGGTGTCGGCAAGACGGCCATCGTCGAGGGGCTCGCGAAGAAGATCGTCGACGGCGCCGTGCCGGACCTGTTGAAGGACGTGACGATCTACGGCCTCGACATGGGCGCGGTGATCGCCGGGACGCGCTACCGCGGCGACTTCGAGGAGCGGCTCAAGGCCGTCATGAAGGCGCTCACCGACCAGGGCGGCAAGGCGATCCTCTTCATCGACGAGCTGCACACGATCCTCGGGGCGGGGGCCACCAGCGGCGGCTCGCTCGACGCCTCGAACATGATCAAGCCGGCGCTCGCCGCCGGGAAGCTCCGCTGCATCGGGGCGACGACCTTCGCCGAGCACCGCCAGTACATCGAGAAGGACCGCGCGTTCTCGCGGCGCTTCCAGGTGGTCGAGGTCGGCGAGCCGTCGCGGGACGACGCGGTGAAGATCCTCGAGGGCCTCAAGAAGGAGTACGAGCGCTTCCACGGCGTCGCGTACACCCCGGAGGCGATCGAGGCGTCGGTCGACCTGTCGCAGCGCTACATCACCGACCGGCGCCTGCCGGACAAGGCCATCGACGTGATGGACGAGGCGGGCGCGCGCCAGCACCTCAAGGGCAGCAAGCTCGTCGAGCTCGACCAGATCGAGGCGATCGTCTCGGCCATCGCCCGGGTGCCGGCCGAGAAGGTCAACCAGAACGAGCGGGACAGCCTCCGCGACCTCGAGGCGCGCCTGAAGGAGCGCGTCTTCGGCCAGGAGGCGGCCATCAAGCGCATCGCCCGGGCGGTGAAGCTCGCGCGCGCCGGGATGCGCGCGGTCGAGCGGCCCATCGGCTCCTTCATGTTCACCGGGCCGACCGGCGTGGGCAAGACGGAGCTCGCCAAGCAGCTCGCCGAGGTCCTGCGGATGGGCTTCGTGCGCTTCGACATGTCCGAGTACATGGAGGCGCACACGGTGTCGCGGCTCATCGGCGCGCCGCCGGGCTACGTCGGCTTCGACCAGGGCGGGCTCCTGACCGACGCCGTGTCGAAGCAGCCCCACGTGGTGCTGCTGCTCGACGAGATCGAGAAGGCGCACCCGTCGATCTACAACGTGCTGCTCCAGGTGATGGACCACGGCACGCTGACCGACAACAACGGGCGGAAGTCGGACTTCCGCAACGTCATCCTCATCATGACGTCCAACGTCGGCGCCGACGCGCTGTCGAAGCGCAAGCTCGGCTTCTCCGACCACATCGAGCTCGGCGACAACAACGAGGCGTACAAGCGGGCGTTCTCGCCCGAGTTCCGCAACCGCCTCGACGCCAAGATCGACTTCAACGCGCTCCCGATGTCGGTGATGGAGAGCATCGCCGCGAAGATGATGCGCGAGCTCGAGGAGCGCCTGACCGACAAGGGCGTCAAGATCGTGCTGACCGAGGCGGCGCGCGGCTGGATCGCGAAGAAGGGCTACGACCCGGCGAACGGGGCGCGGCCGATGCGGCGGCTCATCCAGAACGTGATCGCCGAGCCGCTGAGCGAGGAGATCCTCTACGGGGCGCTCGTCGACGGCGGCACGGTCACGGTCGACGTCGCGGACGACAAGCCGGCCTTCAGCTACGACACCGCGCACGCGCCGGTCGCGAAGCCGGTCGACGTCGAGGCGGCCCTGGCGCCCGAGCCCGACGAGGTGCTGGCGGTCGAGGTCTCCGCGGTCGACGCGCCGGAGCTGGAGCTCGAGCCGGACCCCGAGCCCGAGCCCGTCGGCTGAGGTGGGTGGGCCCGGCGCCGCGGGGCGTCGGGCCGCGCCGACCGTCGAGGTGCGCCTCCGCGCGTGCCCCTCTGGGGCGGGAGCGGCGCGGTCTTCGTGCGTCTCCACGCCGCGGCCGACCCGCGCGCGAGCCTGGGTTGGGGGCGGCGCGTTCGCGTCGTAAGCCTACAGAAGTGCGAGTGTAGTTGCCCCGCGCCCCGCGCGGGTGCTAGCTTTCGCGGTCGACGCGACCCGTGGGGGACGCGGGGGGGACGCGACTCCGAGGGCGTGCCCTCGGCGGTGCGGGAGACCGGCGGAGGACGATGAGCGCGACGGGACAACCAGGAGCTTGGCGGCCGGACGTGCCCTCCACCCTGGACGGTCGCTACGCCATCGAGGCCGAGATCGAGGCGCTGGCCTACGGTGTCCTGTACGCCGGCCGGGACCTGGCGACGGACGAGCCGGTGGCGATCACCGTCTTCCACCCGGCGTTCTTCGCGCCCTCGTACCGCAAGCGGAACCTCGACCGCCTGAAGAAGACCCTCCGCTATCGCCACCCGAACCTGGCGGCCGTGCGGGCCGTGGTCGACGAGCACGATCCCGTCTACGTCGTCGCCGACCCGGTCGTCGGTCAGCCGCTGACGCTGTGGCGCCGGGAGGGGCGGGACACGACCGCGGCCCCGGAGGGAACCTACCGGATCATCGGGCAGCTCCTCGGCGTGCTCGCGGCGATTCACCCCCACGGCATCCACGGCGCCCTCGGGCCGTCGACGGTGCGGATCGCGGGCGAGGACCTCTGGGTGACCAACCCGTGGCACCTCGAGCCGCCTCCGGACCTGCCGCCGGGCGATCTGCCGTCGCTGCGCGCCGTGTGGCTCGCGCCCGAGCAGCTCTACGACGTCGCCCCCGAGGGGCCGGCGATCGACGTCTACGCCGCCGGGCTCGTGCTCGGGTTCCTGCTCGCCCGCGGGCTCACCGAGCCCGGGCACTCGCTGATGGTGCAGGGCCTCGACGTCGCGCCGCCGCTCGACGAGGTGTACGTCGCGGCGACCGCCCGCCAGCCCGAGCTCCGCTACGCCAACGTGGACGAGCTGCAGCGCGCGCTCGAGGCGGCCATCGGGTCGGCCTGGACCGGCGCCCAGGCGGTGCTCGATACGCCGGTCCACGTGCGCGTGATGGCGCAGAGCGTGCGCCCCGCGACCGGCGGCGGGGTCTTCGTCGGCGCGGCCGAGGACGCCCCGGTCGCGCACCCGTCGACCGACGACACGCCCTTCGAGGGGATCCCGATCCTCTCGCGGACCCTGGTCGACGGCGAGCTCGACATCGATCGGACGGTCGAGGAGGAGGCCATCCCGGCCGAGATCCTCGACGTGACGGCCACGGCCGAGGCCCTGGCCATCCCGGTCCAGGCCTCGGGGATCGTGGACGCGCGGGAGCTGGACGAGGCCCTCGAGGCGTCCTCGGCGCCGCCGCCGCTTCCGGGCGCGGCGCAGCTCGCGGAGGAGGCGCCCGCGGTCGCCGTGGAGGTCGAGGCGGCCGACGCCGTCGCGGTCCCGGAGGTCGTCGCGGTCGCGGAGATCGTCGAGGCGGTCGAGGTCGACGAGGCGGCGGAGGTCGTCGCGGTCGCCGCCGTCGTCGAGGGCGACGTGCTCGACGTCGCGCCGGTCGAGGCGGTCACGGAGG
>SBGO01000142.1 GCA_006226565.1 Deltaproteobacteria bacterium
GGGATCGCGCGGCGGCGCTCGGCGGGCGTGCGTTAGGACGCCTCCGTAGGCGCGCGCTCGGCGGCGCGCTGATCGTGGGCCAGGTCCCTCTCGGCGGGCGGGCCGGCGCGCTTGCCCGGCGCGCCCGCCGTGCCGAACTTCCGGGGCACGGAATCCAGCCCCGGGAGAGAGACGATGGCGACCCTCGACTACAGCACCAAGGTCACGAGCATCAGCGGCGAGGAGCGCGACCTGTCGGAGTACGCCGGCAAGGTCATGCTCATCGTGAACACCGCCAGCAAGTGCGGGTTCACGCCGCAGTACGACGGCCTCGAGGCCCTGTGGAAGAAGTACGAGGGCGACGGCCTGGTCGTGCTCGGCTTCCCCTGTAACCAGTTCCTCCACCAGGAGCCGGGCAGCGACGCCGAGATCGCCGAGTTCTGCCGACTCAACCACGGCGTGACCTTCCCCATGCACGCCAAGATCGACGTCAACGGCAAGGGCACCCACCCCCTCTTCGAGCAGCTCAAGGCCGGCGCCCCCGGCGCCCTCGGCAGCAAGGGCGTGAAGTGGAACTTCACCAAGTTCCTGGTCGGGCGCGACGGGACCATCCTCAAGCGCTACGCGCCGAAGACCGCCCCCGCCGAGATCGACGGCGAGATCGCCGCGCAGCTCGGGCAGGGCTGAGCCTCCCCCGCCCGCGCCCGTGACCGCGCGGGCGCGACGCGCGGGCCCAGAACGCAGCGCGGCCGCAGGAGGCGTGAGCCTCGCTGCGGCCGTGAGCTCGGGATCAGCGTCCCGCCCCCGCCCTCAGCGGCGGGGGGATGGCGGCTGAAGCAGGGGTGCTCCCTGCCTCAGCCGTTGTCGCGCCTCAGGCGCGGCGCGACCGCCGCCGCAGGGCCACCAGGAGCCCCAGCGCCAGCACCAGCGCCACCGGCGCGGTCGGATCGGCCCCGCCGCCCTGGCAGGCGCCGCCCTCGAGGAGCATCGCGCCGCAGAAGTCGCCGTGGTCGTCGCAAGGGTCGAGCGGGTTGGTCTGGTTGAGGCGCTCGGCGCCGTCGGGGGTCCCGCCGTCGTCGGTGTCGGGGTCGAGCGGGTTGGTCTCGTGGTCGGTCGGCTCGTCGTAGTCGGTCGGGTCGTTGTCACCGTCCTGGTCCTCGCCGCCCGAGCAGTCGAGCGCCGTGCGGCGGAAGCCGTCGCAGAGCCCGTCGTCGTCGCTGTCGGAGTCGATGGGGCTGGTCTCGGTCGTGCCCCAGTCCGCCGGGTCGCGGTCGCCGTCGCGATCCTCGGGGCCCACGCACGGCGGCACGGTGATCGCGCCGTCGCAGAGGCCGTCGCCGTCGGTGTCGGCGTCCTGCGGGTTGGTCTCGTCACCGGTGCCGGGGACGCCGTCGGGGCCGAGGTCCTCGGCGCGGTCGGTGAGGCCGTCGAGGTCGACGTCGTCGCAGACGTCGCCCTTGCCGTTGCCGCCCGGCGGGTAGTTGTCGAGCTGCGCCGGGTTGTAGACGGTCGGGCAGTTGTCGACGTCGTCGTCGAAGCCGTCGTGATCCTGGTCCGGCCCGCCGCAGTTCAGCGTGTCGCCCTCGCAGGCGTCGAGCGGGTTGGTGCCCGCCTGGCGCTCGGTGCCGTCGTCCACGCCGCCGCCGTCGGTGTCGGGGTTGAGCGGGTTGGTCTCGCTGTCGGTGGCCTCGTCGAAGTCGTGCGGGTCGGCGTCGCCGTCGGCGTCCTCGCTGCCCTCGCAGTCGGTCGCCGTGACCTTGCGGCCGTCACAGAGCCCGTCGCCGTCGGTGTCGGAGTCGATCGGGCTGGTCTCGGTGTTGCCCCAGTCGAAGCGGCTCTTGTCGCCGTCCTGGTCCTCGTGGCCGAAGCACGTCGCCACGGTGATCGCGCCGTCGCAGAGGCCGTCGCCGTCGGTGTCGGGGTTGGTCGCGCTGGTCTCCTGACCCTGGTTCCAGCCGTCGCCCGTCGGGTCCTCCTCGCTGTCGAGGAGGCCGTCGCCGTCGGTGTCGTCACAGACGTCACCCTCGGCGTCGTCGGCGCCGAAGAGGGTGTAGCCGAAGAGGTCGTAGTGGTTGGCCTGGTCGGGGTTGTAGACCGTGGGGCAGTTGTCGTCGATGTCGATGATGCCGTCGCCGTCGATGTCCGCGCCGCCGACGCCGGTGCTCGTCTGGTTCGAGAAGCGCTCGGGCGCGACGCCCGCCGCGCCGTCGATGTCGGCCTTGCCCTGGTTGATGACGAACATCGGGGTCGTCGCCGTCACCTTGACCTGGAACGTCACGATCACCGGCTGGCCGAGCTTCACGACGCCGTTGGCCGCGCCGGGGCTGTGGATCTCGCGGAGCGTGGCAAACGGCAGGGTGCCGCCGGCGGCGTCGGCGAGCGAGGCGCCGTTGTAGGTCGTCGAGCCGGCCACGTAGGCGGTGCCCGCGGGGACCGGGATGGCGAAGGTGCTCGTCGGCGGGCTGTCGGCCGCGCCCACGTTGCTGATGCTCGCGGTGTAGGTGATGACGTCGTCGGTCAGGAGGTTCGGCGGGGTCAGGGGGCTCGCCGTGAGGACGACCGCCAGCCGCGCGCCGGGGACCTCGATGGTCTGGCCGGTGCCGGACAGGCCCTGCGCGAGCTCGCCCGCGCACGGGTCGGTCCAGGTGCTGTACCAGCTCGGCGTGGTGATGACGGTGTGGTTCGGGCCGGGCGCGGCGGCGATGTTGTCGACGGCGTACTCGAGCGTGATGGTGGCCGAGGCGCCGACAGCGATGGCGCCGACAGGCACGCCGCCGTTGCCCGCGAGGCAGCCCGACGGGTTCAGCGTGCCCGTGGTGACCGGCACGTCGCCGACGAGGATGCTGCCGGTGCGGGTCGCGTTCGGCGGGTCGGTGTAGCAGAGGTAGACCGCGTCGGCGGTGGCGAAGCCGTCGTTCTTGAGGGTGACGGTGTAGGTGATGTGGTCGCCGGTGAAGGTCGCGGTCCGGTTGGCGCTGTGCTCGACGCTGATGGCCGGCGCCTTGACGTCGATCTCCATGCCGACGGCGCTGACGATGTAGTCGTCGCCGCCCCCGGCCGCCGAGTTGGTGGTGAAGCGGGCGCGGACGTTGTCCTGGCCGTTGGTGAGGACGTTGGCGTTGTAGGCCCCGTTGAGCGGGACGGCGGTGATGTCCCAGCCCTGGCGCGCCTGCAGGACCGGCGTGACGGTGTCCTTGGCGCCGGTCACCGGGCTCACCTCGTCGTTGCGGGCGCCGAAGGTGCCGGTCACGTCGAGCGCGCCGTACTCGTCGTTGATCTGGGAGGCGAAGAAGTTGGTCGCGGCGTTGTTGGGCCCGTTGAGCGGGACGTAGACGCCGGCGTCGGTCTCGAGCTCCAGCGAGTCGCCGGTCCAGCGCGCGTCGCCCTCGAGGGCGGTGGCGAAGAGACGGCCGCCGATCTGCCCGGCCTCGGGGGTGCAGAACCCCGAGAGGGTGACCTCGGAGTTCGCCGGGCAGCCTTCGCCGGTGTAGCAGACCTTCTTGGCGGTCATCCACAGGCCGAAGACCCGGACCGACTCGGTGGGGTCCTGGTAGACGGTGAAGAGCGTCCAGCCGCAGCCGGTGACGTAGTTGTAGCCGGGCGCGGCCAGGCCGTAGACCTTCGACACGGTGTAGGCGCCCGGGCCGCCCTGGCTGACCAGCGACGTGACGTCGGCCCAGCGCTGGTAGAACTGGTGGTCGGCGTTGACGAGGGTCAGGTCCGTCACGCCCCCGTCCGGCGCGACGACGTGGCTCGTCCCGTCCGGGAGGCGCACCGTCACGGTCGTCGAGGTGCCGAGGGTCGCGTCGGGGACCTCGGTGCCGATCTTGGTCGCGCAGGACCAGACGAGCTGCGCCCGCACGATGGGGGCGTCGCCCGGCACGTCGAGGTAGGCGGTGGAGCCGTTCTCGGTCCACTTGGACGTTGTGCCGACGGGGTAGCTCGCGTTCTGGACGCTGCCCCAGACGCCGGGATCGGCGATGAACGTGCCGATGCCGTCCATGTCGCCGGGGTGGCTCGCCCCCGTGGCGGTGGCGTCGAGGCCGAGGGTGTTGCCGGTGAGGGTCATCGCCCCCTGGACGCTGCCCTTCCAGACGGGGGTCTGGGCGTGGGCCGGCCCGCTTGCGGCGGCGAGCGTCAGGCCGAGGGGGAGGAGGAGGGCTATCAAATGTCGAACGGTCATGCGGACCTCGTGTTCACGGCACCAACGGGCGGGCGGGGTATCACACCCCGCCGCTCGGGTCGAGGCGGAGGTTACATGCCGCACCGCACCGTCCCGGCGCCGCGCCGGCGGAGCCCCGGAGGACCGCACCGCGCCTGCGTCCGCGAGAGGTCCCGCGCGGGCGTTCAGAATACGGGAGAATTCCTCCAGGACCGTTTCACGTCACCCGTCTCCGCCGCCGCGGAGACGCCGACGATCACAGCGTTGTGGCCCTCGAAAGCTAACCGAGCGGTCACGGCCATCGGCCACGACCGCTCGGGTCCCCGCGCGCCGGCTCGCAGCGACCGCTACTGTGAGCAGACGCTCCGCACGGCGCCGACGCAGCTGTAGCCCCCCTCGATCCCGCAGTCGGCGTCGCAGCCGTCGTTCGGATCGTTGTCCCCGTCGTCGCACTGCTCGGCGCCCGCGCGGACGCCGTCGCCGCAGAAGTTGGCCACGCAGACGTTGCCCTGGGCGCCGGTCCGACAGGTCACGACGTCGATGTCCACGGCGCCGACCCACACGCCGAAGGTGTCGGGGCCGACCGTGCCGCGGTCGTCGAGGGTCAGCGTCACGGCGGTCGCGGCGGGGGGCACCGCGAAGAACTGGAGGCCGGTGTTGGGCCCGGCGGGCGCGCTGAGCGTCGTGCCGTCCGCGCTCAGCGTCGCGTAGGCGCCGGTCTGGAAGCCGTCGAAGCGCCCGATCTCCTGGACGGGCACCGAGAAGGTCACGTCGGTCGGGCCGGTCCCGGCGAAGCCGAGCGCCGCGACGCCCACGACGTAACGCCAGCTCGCGCCGCGGGTCGTGGCCGCCGCCCCGAAGTCGAAGGTCAGCGCGCCGGCGTTGTTCGCGGTGCCGCCCGGGACGTCGATGTTGATGTAGGTGAAGGCCCCGCTCCAGCCGAGCACGACGCCGGAGAGCACCTCCGAGACGAAGGAGCCGTTGGTCGCCAGGGTCGGCGTGTACGCCGAGAGCGGCCAGTCGTTGCTGCGGTAGAAGCTGACCGAGGTCTGCCCGTCGATGGCGAAGGTGAACGGGCTCGCCGCCGTCGCCTGGGACGGGATGTCCCCGGGCTGGAGCGCGCTCCACACGACGTCGCTGCGCGCGCACGAGACGTTCTGGCAGCTCCCGCCGTCGCAGGTGTCCACGGTGCAGCCGTCGCCGTCGAAGCACTGGGCGTCGCTCGTGCAGGTGACGCCGCAGCCGGGCCACGCGAAGTTGGGGTTTTCGCACTCGGTGCAGCCGGCGCCCGCGTAGCCGGCCATGCAGTCGCACGCGGCGGTCGAGGGGTTGCACGTCCCCTTGCCGTTGCAGAAGACGTCGTAGCAGGGGTCGGGCTGGTCGCAGGTCGGGAAGGCCGCCGTCGGATCGGTGCAGAGGTTACAGTACGGCCCGGTGAAGCCGGCCTCGCACGCGCACGCCCCGGTCGCGGAGTTGCAGGTCCCCTTGCCGCTGCAGCTCTCGTTGGCACACGGGTCGGACACGCAGTCGGGGTAGCCCATGTAGCCGAAGGCGCACGCACCGCAGTCGAGGCCAGCGTAGCCCGGCTCGCAGAGGCAGAGCCCGCCGTCGCAGGTCCCGTGGGCCGCGCACGGGCTCGGGTCGCACGGGTCGCCGTCGACGCAGGCCCCGTCGACGCAGGCCTTCCCTGCATCGCAGCCGCCGCAGCTGCCTCCGCAGCCGTCCGCCCCGCACACGCGCCCGTCACACTGTGCCTCGCAGGGGCACGCCGTCGCGACGTCCCCACAGCAGCCGGCGCCCGAGCAGCCCGCGGCGCACGAGCAGCCGCCGGCCGTCACCTGCCCACAGCTCCCCTCGCACGAGAGCGCCGCCGGCAGGTCGACGCAGTGGTCGAGCACGCAGTGGGTCCCCGTCCCGCACCCGCCGCAGGTCCCGCCGCAGCCGTCGTCGCCGCACTCGTGCTCCTCGCAGGCGGGCACGCACGCCTCGACGCACTGGCCGCCGTCGCAGTACGGCTTGGTCGGGTCGTAGCACTTGCCGCAGCTCCCGCCGCAGCCGTCGTCGCCACACTCGGAGAACGCACAGCTGGGCGTGCACGCCTCGCACACACCAGCCTGGCAGGTCTGCCCCTCCGCGCACCCGACCGTCGGCAGGATGGAGCCCGCCCCGCAGTCGAGGTCGTCGGCGCCGCAGCCGCAGTCGCAGGCGAGGCCGCTGCCGTAGAGGTCCGGCGCGCAGGTCCAGGCCGGGTCGACGCACACGCCGTAGCCGTTGCAGGCACCGGTCGCGCAGTCGCCACAGCTCCCGCCGCAGCCGTCGTCGCCGCACTCGCGGCCCTCGCAGCGGGGCTCGCAGGCGCCGCCGGTGTCCTCGGCCACCGAGACGTCGATCCCCACGAGGTCGGGGAGCGTCGGCGAGACGTCCTCCTCGATGACGACGCCGTCCGCTTCGACGCCTTCGGCGACGCAGACGCCGCCGTCGAGGGTGGTGCCGGCGCCGCAGACCACGTCGGTGTCGGGGACGCAGCTCCCGTCGGCCTGAGCGACGGTGCCGGGCCCGCAGGGCGGCGCCTCGGTGACGGTCGTGCAGGCCCCGAGTCCGGTGAGGCCGAGGGCCGCGGAGAAGATGAGCGCGCGGTGGGTCACTTGAGCCCCCATCAGTCGGGTACGCAGATGTCGGCCAGGACGTCGTCGCTCGCCAGCGGGCTCGCGCCGCCGTGGAGGACGCCGGTCCCGCAGGTGGACGACGGCGGGCAGTCGCCCTGACCGCCGGGGCACGGGCGCATGCACTGGCCCGCAACGCAGGTGAGGCCCGCGGCGCATACCCAGCTGCCCTCGCAGGGCTGGTTCTCGTTCTCGAGGCCGTCGGGCAGGACGCCGCAGCGGTAGCTCGCCCCGAGCGTCGCCGGGTCGATGAAGGCGAGGCAGGTCGCGTCGGCGCCGCAGGCGGCCTGGCTGGCGCAGGTCTCGCCGGCGCGCGCCAGGCTGTCGCAGACGGTGACCACGCCGAGGGGGGCGAGGGTCAGCGCGTCGACCAGCGCCGCGCCGAGGCAGCTCTCGCCCGCGCCGCAGTCCCCGTCGTCGCCGCAGTGGTCGCGGCACAGGCC
>SBGO01000314.1 GCA_006226565.1 Deltaproteobacteria bacterium
GACGGCGCCGGGCCGCCCGGGGGCGTCGGCGACCCAGGTGCGACCGTCGCGCCAGGCGAGCCACAGGCTCGCGTCCATGAACGCGCGGAGCCACGCGGCCCGGCGCGTCGGGTCGGGGACGGCCCAGACGAAGAGCGGGTCGTCGACGAACGCCGCCGCCAGGGACTCGGCGGCGGCGGGTCGCTCGGCGGCGTTCAGCAGGCGGAGCCCCGACATGGGGCGACTATCTCACGGCAACGGCTCGGCGGCGAGCAGGGCGGCACGCACGTTGGCGTAGCCCTCCTCGGTGGAGAGGTTGGTGCTCACCTCGCCGCCGACGGGGAGGTGGGCGACGACGTCGCCGTTTTCATCGAGGACGAAGAAGTCGTCCTTGCTCCCGCCGAGCTGGCCCCAGGCGTCGACCTCCTCGGTGTCCTGGAGCAGCGGGAAGCTGCACTTGTCGGTGAGCGCGCCCTGGTTCGCGGCGGCGCTGGGCGCGTTGATCGCGACGACGTAGACGTCGTGCCCGGCGTCCGCGAGCTCCTGGCGCAGGTCCTCGAGCCTCCCAGCCTGGGAGACGCAGTAGCTTCACCAGCCGGCGAGGAGCGAGACCAGCGTCGGCTTGCCGACGAAGCGCTCGAGCCCGTAGGTCTGGCCGTAGCCGCAGCTCTTCGGCTGGAAGTCGGTGAGCTGGAAGCTCGCCGCCGTCAGCGCGCTGGCGTCGCTCGCCGCGGGGCCCTGGCACTCGCCCGGCGGGACGATCGTCCCCGTCTCCGTCGCGCCGTCCGCGCACCCGGCGATCAGGCCGAGCGCCGCGATGATGGTGGTCCACAGCTTCCGCATCTCTCCCTCCGGCCGGGCGCGCCGCTGAGCCGTCGCGCCGGCGGAGTATAGCCGGCCCCGCGGGTGCGACAAAACGCCACGGTGAGCCGAGCAGGACGTTCTTGTCCCGGAGCGCGTGGCATCGGGCGGTCCACCCCGCTAGATTTCGGGCATGAAGCTCACCTTTGGTCTCCTCGCTGCGCTCGCCGTGGGCGGCTGCCTCGACTCTCGCCCGGGGACGGTCGCCGACGCCTCGGACGCCGACGCCGACGCCCTCGTGGACACGGAGGACGGCGCCGACGGCGTAGACGCCTTCGTCACGGACACCGCCGTGCCCGACACGGCCGTCGTCGACACGGCCGTCGTCGACGTTGCCCCCGACACGCTCGTCGCGGATACGGCCGCGCCGGACCCGTGCACCGGGCCGCTGCGCATCTCCCCCACCCACGGCTCGACGATCGGCGGCGACCTGGTCGTGGCCGAAGGCGTGGAGTTCTACATCGGCGCGCTGACCTGGATGATGAAGATCGGCAGCGCGCCGGCGACCGAGATGCTGTACGGCGAGGGCGTGCCCATGGGGCCCTGCCGCATCGCCTTCCGCACCCCGCCGAACCCGCCCGGCACCTACGCCGTCTACGTGTACTACGGGTGGGGCGAGCCCGACCCGGCCGGCCGCGAGCCGGGAGACGCGGGCACCTTCACGTACGAGGAGTGAGATCGCTGTAGGATCGCGCGGCCCGAATGGCTCCTATCCTCGGTCCATGTCGGGGCGTCGCCCCCAAGGACGAGCGAGGGAGCCATGAAGCACGCGAGCCATCGGCGGCGGTCCGTGACCGCGCGTATCCCCCCCATCCTCTTCACCCTCGGCCTCGTGGCCGTGGGCGCCTGCGGGCAAAAGGCGGCCCCGGTCGCGCCCCCGGCCGCCCCGATGTCCCTGAGCTTCACGCGCGACGCCGAGGGCATGCGGCTCCAGGCGGTGGTTCCGGGCGGCCAGATCGCGGCCGAGGCCCGGGACCGGCTGCGTGAGGCGAGCGGCGGCGGCCTCGTCGAGATCTACGTGCGCGACACCGGCGCCGCCCCCGACGCCACCTCCAGCGCGGTCGTGAGCGCCCTCGTCGAGATCGCGGCCGACCTCTCCGAAGGGCGGGTCACCTGGGCGGACGGCAAGCTGACCGTCACCGGCCGGACCTTCGGCGAGGTGGCGCCCATCGCCGAGCGCGCGCGCACCGCGGGCGAGCGCGCGGCGGCGACCGTGGCCTTCGACGTCGAGGTCGACGTGGACACCCCGGTCCCCGGGACCGGCTGGCTGCGCCGCAGCGACGGCGAGCCGGTTGGCGCGCTCGCGCTCACGTCCAGCGGGGGGGAAGAGGTCGCGGTGCCGACCTCGGGCCGGCTGCCGGTCGGCTTCTACACCCTCGGCGACGGGCGCCTCCTCGCCATCGCCGACGGGCGCACCACCTGGTACGACGCGCACGCGACCGGCGCGATCCGCGTGGCCGGACACCCCGTCGCCCTCGACGGCGCCGTCGTCGTCGGCCTCGACGACCCCAACGCGCTGAGCTTTCAGGACGAGGCCGTGATCGCGCGGGTCGAGCGCGCCCTGGACAGGCCCATCTTCGTCAAGCGCTTCCTCGCCCACACCCCGTGGACGCCGCCGACGCCGCTCGCCGAGCTGCCGCGCTGGACGCAGACGGTCTCGGCCGTCGTCCTCCACGCGACCGCGACCACGAGCCCGAAGGAGTGCTTCGACACCCTCACCAGCCGAGGCCTGTCGACACACTTCACGATCGACGTCGACGGCACCGTCTACCAGGACCTCGATCCCGCCTACGTCGCCTTCCACGCGGGCGAGGTGAACTCCCATACGATCGGGGTCGATCTCGTGAACCCGGCGATCAACCTCGTCCGCGAGCCCGACGCCCCTCCCTTCAGCCCCGACGACCCGCGCGCCGAGCTGCTCGCGAGGCACCCGCGGCCAAAGAGCAAGCGCATGATCATCAACGGCGGCAGGGTCCAGAGCTACGGCTACACCGAGGCGCAGTACAGCGCCCTCGGGAGCCTGCTGCGCGCCCTCGCCGTGGCGTTCCCGAAGGTCGGCGCGGGCGCTGTGCGCGGCCCCGATGGGAAGGTCCCGAACGACATCATCGAGGACACGGGCCACGTCGAGGGCGTCGTGGCGCACTGGCTCCTCAGCCCCGACCACTGGGACCCGGGCCCGGGGATGGACTGGGATCGCCTCGACGCGCTGCTGCGGGGCGGGCCGGTCGCCGCGCCCCGCGAGTGAGCGCGGCGGCTCAGGGCGCCGGGTCGATGCAGACGACGTCGTCGAGCTGGATGTGGTCGCGGTCGGCGTCGGTGTTGCTGGCGTAGAAGATCAGCACGCACCACGAGACGGCGCCGCTCATGGTGAAGCTCGTCGTCTGCCACTCATCGCTGTCGATGGCGGTGAAGTCGGTGTCCGGCCCCCAGCCGCCGCAGTAGGCGCGCTGACGGTAGGTCCCGTGGCCACGGACGCGGTACGAGCAGGCGTAGCTCTTGCCGGGCGTCACCGTGAAGGGCTCGGTAACGAAGCGCTCGGCCGGCACCGTCGGGTCGACGAGCTGGCAGGCGTAGCTGCCGCCGTGGACCGCCGTCGTGTACTGCCGCACGTTGCTCGGCGAGATCTCGGTGGTCGGCCAGTAGGGCGAGCAGCCGTCGCACTCGCCGTACCAGGCGTCGGGCAGGAGGTAGGTCGTCGCCCCGCCGAAGGTGTACTCGCTCCACGCCTCGAAGCCGCCGTTCGGCACGATGTTCGCGGCGGCCTCGACCGCGACGCAGTCGTGGGCCGCGACGTCGCAGACGGGCAGGGCGCCCTCGCAGTCCGAGAGCGCCTCGCAGCGGCCCGGCGTGACCTGGCAGGTCGCGTCCGACGGCCGGCAGGTCTCCCACTCCTCGCACGAGACGTTCGCGCACGGGTCGCCGGCGACGCAGGTGTGGGTCGCGAGGTCGCAGACCGGCGTGGCCCCGTCGCAGTCGACGGTCCCGTAGCACGCGCCCTCGGCCAGCGCGCACAGGTGGTCGGCGCCGCAGACCTCCCAGCTCGCGCACTCGCCGTCGCCGCCGCAGAAGCCCGACGCCGTCACGCAGCTCGCCGTCGCCTCGTCGCAGCGCTGCCAGTCGAGGCAGCTCACCGTGTCGCAGGCCTCCGCTTCGCGCGCGCAGCGGACGTCGTCGATGTGCAGGTGGCCGCGCGCCGCGCCGGTGCTGCGCACGCTGAAGATGAGCTCGAAGGCCGGCACGTCGTCCACGGCGTTGAAGGCGTAGCTGATGGGCGTCCAGTCGTCGCTGTCGATGGCGTCGTAGGCCGAGTAGCTCGAGTAGTCGCCGGTGTAGCGGGCGTTTCGGATCTCGCCGGTCCCGCGCACCCAGTAGACGCAGCTGTAGTGGCCCGCCGGCAGCGCGAAGGGCGCGGTCGTGAAGCGCTTGTGGGTGGTGCCCTCGTTGACGAGCTGGCACGCGCGCACGCCGTCGTGCGCCGCGCTGGTGTCCTCGACCACGCCGTCCGTCGACAGGTTCGACGCGTCGCCGTACCAGCCGACCGGCAGCCCGTCGGCCCAGCTCTCGAAGCTCCCCTCCGCGATGACGTTGTCCGCGGGCGGGATCGTCGTGTCCGCGGGGACCGTCGTGTCCTGGGCGACGGTCGTGTCCGCGACGGTCGTGTCCTCGGCGACGGTCGTGTCGGCGACGGTCGTGTCGGCGACGGTCGTGTCGGCGACGGTCGTGTCCTGGGCGACGGTCGTGTCTTCGACGACGGTCGTGTCCTCGCCGACGGCCGTGTCCTGGGCGACCGCCGTGTCGGCGATCACGTCGGTCGCGAGGGTGTCCTCGGCCGTCGCGGTGTCGCCCGGCGCGACCGAGTCCGCGATCGTCACCGAGTCCGCGACGGTCGTCGTATCCGCCGCGACCGTGTCCGTCGGGAAGGTGATGTCGGTGAGCGCCGTGTCCGCGCCGCCCGTGCCGCCGTCGTCGCCGCAGCCGCCGAGCCCGATGGCGACGCACAAAAAGAAAGCCGATGCCCGCATCACTAGCGCCTCGTCTTCAATGAGAGTGCGCCGTGGTGCGATGCGTCATGCGCGTGCCCCTGGCGCGCCGCCGGTCATAGCACCGGCGGCGCGCCGAGGCGAGATCGAGTCGCGCTCAGGGGCAGCCGTCGCCCTCGCAGGTGTCGCCGACGTAGCAGAAGCGGCCGGCCGGCTTGCCGGTCATCTTGCCGGCGCAGTCGGCGTCGCAGAGGGTCGTCCCGTAGCGGCCGTCGCAGCTCTCGTCCGCTGCGCACACGCCGTCGCCGCAGCCTTCGGCCGCGCCGCAGTCGGGGTCGGCGGCGCAGCTGGCGTCGCAGAAGCCGTCGGCCACGCAGGTCGGGGCGGCGCAGTCGGGGTCGTCGGCGCAGCTGGCGTCGCAGAAGCCGTCGGACACGCAGGTCGGCGCCGGGGCGGCGAAGTCGGCGATCCAGCCCTCGTACGCGTCGACGCGGGTGCTCACGCCGTACTGCGTGCAGGTGTTGTCCCCGTAGGAGGTCACGCCGGCGAGGTACCAGGTGCCGCCGCGGTTCACGAAGGCCGGGCCGCCGCTGTCGCCGAAGCACGGGCCGCTGTCGTACTGGGTGTAGGAGAACTGGCTCGCGGCGACGCCGGCGTTCCAGCAGCCGGAGACCGCGCAGCCGAGCCCGGCGAGCACGCCGTCGGCCTGGAGCTTGGTGTTGTAGGCGCCGTTCTCGTCCTCGCCGAAGCCGGCGAAGTTCAGGGTCTCGCCGACGTTGGCCGAGGAGAAGCCGAGGGCGTGCGGGAGCACCGGCACCGGGGCGATGGCGGTCATGGGCGGGGAGATGCGGATGAGCGCGATGTCGTTGACCAGCGCGTTGGCGTCGTAGCCGGGGTAGACGAGGGTCTCGACCGCGGCGTAGGCGGCGCCGTTGCTGTCGGTGTAGGTGCCGTCACCGAAGTAGATGGCGACCTGCTCGGGGGCGGTGGTGACGAGCTTCTTGCCGCGCTGGCTGGTCAGGCAGTGCGCGGCGGTGACCACGACGTCGGGGGTCACGAGCGTCCCCGAGCAGTAGATGTCGGGGTAGACGGTCGTCGACGAGCGCTGGAGCAGCGCCACCGTGGCGGCGTGGCGCGGCGCGTCCGGCCCATAGCCGTTCATGATGGGCTGCGTCACGACCGACGGCGCGGCGGTGTCGACCGGCGCGCGGTCGGCGCACCCGGAGGCGCCGGCCACCACGAGCGCGAGGCCTGGGACGAGGAGGAGGGGGAGGAGGCGAAGGTTGCGGTACATGGCTGTCTCCCGGCAACAGGGCGTCGTTTTTCGGCGGCGGGACCATACCACCGTGATCGCGGATCTGGGAGACAGGTCGGTCTAAATGTAATGAATTCATAATATTGCATTGCGGTATACCGGTCGGTTTATCCGGGCGCGAGGGGGCTCGCGGACCTCCATCGGCTCGGCGCTGCGGCGCGAACGCCGGCCTCGCGCTCCCGCCTCGGGGGGAGCGCCCCGACGTCACCCGGGTCGGCCGTAGGGTCGACCCGGGGGATCGCGCGGCTCGGCCGTCGTTGTCCCGCGCGGCGGCTTCTGGTAGTCAGCCGGGGATCCGAGTGACGGGGGGCGCATGGCGAAGAGCGTGCTGAAGCGGCTGGTCGGAGCCTGGTACCGGTGGCGGGTGCGCGCGCGGGCCGCCTCGGTGGGGCCGCGGCTGCTCGTGTGGGGCGCGACCCGGGTCTCGCGCCAGACGGTCATCGGCTCGCACTGCAACTTCAACGGGATGCGCATCCGCGGCGACGCCCGGGTGGAGATCGGCGACTACTTCCACTCCGGCGACGGCTGCCAGATCATCACCCACGTCCACAACTACGAGGGCGAGGCGATCCCCTACGACAGCACGATGATCAACAAGGACGTCGTCATCGAGCCCTTCGTCTGGCTCGGGTCGAACGTGCTGATCCTCGGCGGGGTCCGCATCGGCGAGGGGGCGATCATCCAGGCCGGCGCCGTGGTGGTCCGCGACATCCCGCGCTGCGCCATCGCCGGCGGCAACCCGGCGACGGTCTTCAAGATGCGCGACGTGGAGCGCTTCGACCGCCTCAAGGCCGAGGGCAAGTTCCACTGACGGGGCGATCGCCCGGACGCTGAGCCGAGGGGGCGCGGGCCGGCGGCGCAACCGCCCGCGATGACGCGCCTTCCGCGCGAGGCGCCGGGGACCCTCCGGCGAAAAAGGGGCTGCTCGGCGGTGCGGCGTGCGCTAGGTTCTCGCGCAACGACACACACCGGAGTCTCGATGACACGCCTCTCCAGCGCGGGCCGCGCAGCGCTCGTCTCCCTCCTCCTCTCCGCCCCGGCGCTCGCGACGCCCGTGGGTCCCGCCGGCGCGCCCGTCGCGGCCGACCGCGCGGGCTGGGGGGCCGCCG
>SBGO01000323.1 GCA_006226565.1 Deltaproteobacteria bacterium
CCTCGCTCACCGCGGGGTCGCTCACCAGGCAGCCGGCCTGGGCGCCGCGCTCGCGCAGGTGCCGCGTCAGGCGCCGGGTGTCGATCTCCGCCAGCGCCACGACGCCGTGCCGGGCCAGCCACGCCCCGAGGGGCTCGGCCATGCGCCAGCTCGACGGGCGCCGCGGGACGTCGCGGACGATGAGCCCGGCGACCTGCGGCCCCTCGGCCTCGTCGTCGTCCGGGGTCACGCCGGTGTTGCCCACGTGCGGGTAGGTGAGCGTCACGATCTGCTGGTGGTACGAGGGATCGCTCAGGATCTCCTGGTACCCCGTCATCGCGGTGTTGAACACGACCTCGCCGATCGCGGTGCCGGCCGCGCCGACCGACACGCCTCGAAAGACGGTCCCGTCCGCGAGCGCCAAGAGTCCGGGTGGGGGGAACGCTATCGCCACGCCGCCTCCTCGAGGGCTGCGGTCGCTCGGGAGGCGGTCCCGACGCCGCTCGACCATCGCCTTCGGGCCCGGATCTACCAGGCTTCGCCTGGGATGGGAAACCGATTCCCCGCTGTTGCGCACGCGCCCCAGGTCCCCTAGACCGGACCGGGGACCCCTGGAGGAGCCATGCCGCGCCCTGTCGTCACGCTGGTCTTCGCGCTCGCCCTCGGGCTCGCGCCGCCGAGCGTCTCCGCCGCGTCCGCCTACACCTACTGGCGCCCGGTGGAGGAGGCCGTGCTCTACGACGGGCCGGCCCGGGTCGTCGCGGCGACGGTCGCCTTCGGCCACCTCAACGACCCGCGCGTCGCCCTCACCGTCCTGGCCGACGAGGCGCCGCAGATGCGCGTCGCCGTCCGCGACCGTGAGAGCGGTTCCTGGCGCGTCCTGCCGGTCCCGAACGGTCAGCTGGTGCGCGGCTGGCCCGACGTGTCGTGGGTCGTGCCCGCCGACCGCGTCCTGTCGGCCTGGACCCGCGCCCCCCTGGGCCCGGACGGCTTCGGCCCGCCGGAGCGCATCGGGCGCAGCTCCGCGCGGATGACGCCGGTCCTGCCGGGCGGTCGCCGGGCCATGGGGGTGCTCCGCGATCCGAGCGGCAAGCACCTCCTCTACGGCGACGGCCACGACGGGGCGGTCGAGCTCGCGCGCGGCCCGGCGATCCTCGAGGCGGTGCTCGGCGACGACGACGCGACCTGGGCCATCGTGCGCAAGGGCGACGTCGTGCGCGGCAAGAAGGTCCCGGGGCCGTACCGCTTCGCCGTGCCGGACGTCGCCGCCTTCGAGGTCGCGCTGGGGCACGGCGGCGAGGTCGCCTTCGCGGCGCTGACGACCTACGGCACGCTCCAGCTGCTCGACCCCGCGCGCGGCTACGAGCGCCTGCCCAACGTCTTCGGCAGCTACGTCGCGCCGCCCGACCCGCGCTGCGTCGAGGCGCCGTGCGAGCGCGCGCAGCGGAGCGCCGAGCTCGAGGACGTCATGGTCCTGAAGAAGAAGCACGCCGCCCTGGTGTGGACCCTGACGAGCACCCGCACCCAGCGCCGCTGCGTGCCGTCCGAGGCGACGGAGGGCGGCCTCGCGTGCACCGAGGAGGGGCTCGGAACGACCCGCGACCCGCGCATCTGGTGGACCGCCGACGTCGCCTCGGGCCGCGAGTCGCTCGCGCCGGCCCTCGGCTGGGAGCTGGCGCCGCCGGTCCAGGACGCGGACGGGGACTATCCGCAGCAGGTCCTCGCCGCCTCGGCCGACTTCAACGGCGACGTCCACCTGGTGGTGCGCGAGAAGGTCGGGGGCGGCTCGCGGGTCCGGTGGCTCCGGCTCGGCTTCGAGAGCTTCGTGCGGGAGCGCGCCATCGGCGAGGTCGTCCCGTAGCCGGTGCGCTGGACGTCTCGGCCTCGTCGCCCGAGTGTCGGAGAACTATTCCGTCGCCGCCGCGTCCGAGGGCGGACCTCCGGAGGAACGATGTCTCGTCTCGCTCACTCGCTGCCCCTCGCCGCCGCCCTCGCGACGGCCTCGACGCTGCTCGTTCCGGCGGCCCCCGCCGCGGCCGCCGCGCTGCCCTGGCGGGTCGCCGAGGAGGCCGTGCTCTACGACGGCTCGGCCCGCGTGACCGGGGCGGCCGTCCACTTCGCCGACGGCGCGCCGCGGGTCGCCCTGATGACGGTCGGTAACGCGAGCCCGGCCATGCGCCTCGCCGTGCGCGACGCTGACGGCGCCTGGCGGGTCCTCCCGATGCCGGTCGCCTACCTCGGCTCCGGGACGCCCGAGATCGCGGCCGTCACGCCCGTCCGCCGCCCCGGCGACCCCTGGTTCAGCCTGGCCTTCGACGGGCGCGCCTTCGGCGACGCGACCGAGCTGCCCGCGCCGCCTCAGGGCGCGACCCAGATCCTGCCGGGCGTCGGCCCGCTCCGCGCCGTCGTCTACGACGCCGACCACGGCTACCGGCTCGCGACCCTCGGGGGCGGCCGCAGCTGGCGCTCGGTGCCGATCGGCTCCGCCAACGCCGGGCCGCCGACCGTCCTCGCCCACGGCGACAGCGTCTGGGCCGTCGTCCTCGAGGGGCTATCGCTCCGCGCGCGCGCCCTCACCGGCTCGGGCGGCCTCCGCCTCTCCGACGTGGCCAGCTTCAAGGCGGCGCTCGACCCGCGTGGGCGGCCGTCGCTCGTCACCGTCTCGGGCGACGCGCACACGCTGACCCTCGTCGACGGCGCCCATGGCTTCAAGAAGGCGACCCTGCGCCTCCCGCGCGACGTCACCGCCCCGCAGCGCAGCTGCCTCGACGCGCCGTGCCGCGTCGTGACCCACGACGGCCAGCTCGAGGACGTCCTCGCGCTCGAGGGCGGCGCGGCCGCGGTCTACACCCTCTCGACCACGGTGGCGCAGCAGAAGTGCGAGCCCTTCCGCGGCATGATGCACCCCTGCGACCCCGCGGGCCCCATCAACACCTGCCCCGAGCCTCCCGAGTTCACCTGCACGGCCCCCGGCGTGGAGACGCGCGACCCGCGCCTGGCCTGGATCGCCGGCGGTGCCGTGCGCGACGCCTCGCTGGCGCCGCTCCTCGGGTGGGAGGTCGGGCCCGCCAAGCGCGACGCCGTCGGCGACTTCGCCTACCGGGTCCTCGCGGCGACGGCCGACGCGACGGGCGCCGTGCACCTCGTGGTCCGCGATCGCGTCGAGCGCGGGAGCCGCGTCCGCTGGCTGCGCCTCGTCCCGGCCGCCGCCGCGCCGCCGACGCGCCGGAACGCCGGGTCGGCGACCCCGTGGACGAGCACCTTCGACGTCGTGCCCCAGAGCGACGTGCAGCTCGCCCTCGTCGGGCTGAACCGCGAGGAGGCGGCCGGGACGCCGCGCTTCGGGGCCGACGGCGTCGAGACCGGCGGCGAGGGGCTCGGGGTTCTGTGGAGCGCCGATCTCGACGGCCTCGACCCGCGCCGCGCCGCCGTCGTCACGGTCGACGTCACGCTCCCCGCCGAGCCGCTCTGCGGGACGCCGGGGCTCCAGCTCTTCCACGGCGACCGCGGCGCCGCGGTGCACCTCGCCGCGGACGGCGTCACGCTCGTCGATCGCTACAAGGGCACGGTGGTGACGCTGCCGAAGGCGCTGAACGGGCGGCATCGCCTCGTCCTCCAGGTCGGCGAGAGCGGCGCGCGCGTCTTCGTCGACGACGAGCCCCTCGCCTCGCTCGAGCTCATGCGCTCGGCCGGGCCGATGGCGAACGAGCGGCTCTGGATCGGGCAGATCGCCCGCTGCGTGAGCCCCGGCGCGCCGCTCACCTGGCATCGGATCGCCGTCGGACAGGGGGCGCTCGCTCCCTGACCGAGCCGTGGCGCGACCCGGGGGGCGACCGAGCGCGCCGAGCAGCGGCCCCCCCTGAGCCCCCCGGGAATGCCGGGGGCCGGTTGACAACTTTCGTCGTGATGACCGACGTTTCTTCAGGCGGGGCGCCATGCCAGGCGCCCGACGTCGGCCTGTTCTGACGAACCCCGCCTCAGCTCGACCGTTCCCTCACCCGCCCGGGAGGCGCCATGCGTCCACCACGCGCGCTGTGGTGCGCCCTGCTCACCTGCATCGTCGCGGTCGGCGTCTCCGCCGCGTCGGCGACGTCCCACGCGGCCGTCCCCTTCTCCCCCGTCGACCTCGCGAATCAGCGCGTCGCCGTGGGCGAGGACCTCGCGGACGTCGAGCTCTCCGCCAGCCAGGTGTCCCTGATGGCGGGCGCGCCGCAGGTCATCCCGGGGTGCGCGCTCGCGCTGTCGGGCGGCGCCCTGACCGGCGACTGCCCGTTCCTCTGGGCGATGGAGATCCCGACCCCGGTCGACCTCCAGCTCCAGGGCGACGACGGCAACGTCACCCTCAGCCTCGCCCGCGGCTGGACCAGCGCCCCGCGCCCCGCGGCCCTCGACACCACCGCCCGCGAGATCCTCATGCCCCCGGGCTTCGCCGGCGACAGCGTGACCTACCTCACCTACAGCGGCGCTACGCCGCTGGCGTGGACGGCCGGCGACGTCCTCGACGGCCACCTCCAGCTCGACGACGCCACCTTCCGCCAGGCGCTCGCGCTCAACGGCCGCTACACCGTCTACGCCGAGCAGGACGGGCGCGTCCTCGCCTACCAGGTGCTCCCGAAGGCCACGACCAAGCCGCCCGAGCCGGTCGTCACCCCCGCGCCGGCCCTCCGGCCGACCCCGGGCTCTCCCACGGTCACCGTCGCCACCAGCGATCCGTCGGACCCCGACAACCGCGGCAAGTGGACGGTCACCGCGCCGGCCGACTTCGCCTGCCCGCCGGCCAAGCTCCCGCACGAGGACATGATCGTCGTGTGCGTGGACGCGACCGGCGACACCCTGCGCTACCGCATGGTCCCCGAGGGGACGCGCCTCACCAAGCCCAACCGCTACTTCTACATCCAGGTCCTGCACTTCGTGGACCGCCGGGTCGAGGTCAGCCTCGGCGGCCAGATCGGCACCTACGTCCCCGGAAACCGCGGCGACCTGCGGATCCGCACCACCGGCAGCCGCGGCGGCGGCATCGGCGGCGGCCAGGGCGTCGACGCGCCCGACCTGACCATCAGCACCCAGACCCTCGCCCCGCGCCAGCCCGGCTACGCGCCGCTGACGGTCAAGCTCTCCGACCTCCAGGGCGAGCAGATCGGCTCGCCGCTGCTCGTCGAGTTCTGGATCGACGAGACCTTCTCGGGCGCCTTCCGCATGGGCGTCGCCGGCGTCTTCCTGGGCGGCGTCGACCAGACCTACGCGAAGACGACCGCGCCCAACAGCAAGCAGGCCGAGATCACGGCCTCGGGCAAGAACCCGGTCGACGTCGACCTGGTCGTCGGCTACTCGCCCTACCTCGATCCCGGGGGGCGCTCGGCGGCGGGCTGCGAGAGCGCGCCCTTCTGCTTCTCCCCGTACTTCGGGCTCGGCCTCGTCAGCGCCAACTCGTCGGGGAGCGCCGAGTTCTTCAAGTCGGTGCACCTCGGCATCGAGTGGGAGCTCACGCCGTCGTTCTCGGTCGCCGTGACGGGCAACCTGCGGCGGGTCGAGCGCCTCGCCTCGGGCTACCACGTCGGCCAGCCCATCGACGGCGACGTGCCGACCGAGAACCGCTACGTGTTCGGGCTCGGGGTGGTCATCAACCTCTCGCCCAGCTTCCTCAAGATCGGCGCCGCCGGCTCGGCCGCGCTGCTGCAGTAGGGGAGGGGACCATGACGCGGACCACGACGACCTTGCTGGCCCTCGCCCTCGCCCTCGCGCCCCTCGCGGCGTGTGACACCGTCGACGACGGCGAGACCTTGAGCTGCCCGAGCGACCCCGGGCCCTTCACACTCACCAACAGCCGCGTGAGCGGGACCGTCGCCCTCGACGCCGTCCCCGACGCGCCGCTCTCGAAGGGCGACACCGTGGTCGTCCGCGGCACCGCGCTCCACGAGGACGGCCTCGCCATCCGGCAGGTGCTCGTCGCCGGCGTCTCCGCCGAGCTGAACGAGTTCAACTTCCAGCGCTGGACCGCCACGCTGAGCTACGAGGACCTCATCCTCGCCGCCACCCCCGACGCGGACGGGCAGGTCGTCGTCGAGGCCGACGCCATCGACGCCTGCGGCAACCGCTACCCCTTCGTGGAGCTCACGCTGCCGGTCGACCTCACGCCCAACATCGACATCACCGCGCTGACCCTGACCGCGACCTACCCCGGCGAGCGCTCGAGCCTGCCGGCCAACGCCAGCGCCGCCGCGGCCCTCACCCTGACCGCCAGCGGCCGCGCCGACGGCGCCCACGTCGCGCTCCACGCCGCCACCGGCACCTTCCACGGCGTCAACGCCGCGGGCGAGGTCGTCCTGGTCGCCCAGCCCGGCACCGACATCGCGACCGCGACCGCCCTCTACTACGCCGACACCGCCGGGGACGTGGTGCTGACGGCGACCGCCGAGGACGTCGTCGCGTCCACGGTCGTCACGGCGGCGGCCGCGCCGGTCTTCGCCCCCAGCGAGGCGACCCTGGTCCCGGGCGCCAGCATGACCGCGCTCATCGTGACCGACGGGACCCTCGACTTCTGCCAGGCGTCGCCCGCGACCGGCCTCGAGGTGCGCCAGGACGGCACGGCCATCGGCACCGCGGCCGTCCACATGGAGCGCGACGCCGCCGGCCGCTACCAGCTCGAGGTCGTCGGCCTCGCGAGCGCCAAGGAGGACGGCAGCGTCACCGTCTCCTGCCGCGACGAGTACGGCCAGGCGGGGAGCGGCACCTTCGCGCTCACCGTCACCAGCCCGCCGCCGGACGTCGTGGTGGACGCGCTCGAGCTCACCGTCGCGATCCCCCTCGACCGCGACCACCTGCCGGCCGACGGCAGCGCCTCGGCGGTCGTGACGGTCACGGCCGCGGGCGCCAGCCCCGGCAACGCCCAGGTCACGCTGTCGGCGTCCAACGGGAGCTTCGCCGGGGGCGCCAGCACGCTCATCCTCGCCGCGACCGGGGACGGCGCCGCCCAGGGGACGGTGCTCTTCACGCCGAACGCGGCCGGGACCGCGGTCCTCACGGCCACCTTCCCGAGCGGCGCGGTCGCGGTCGCCACCGTCCCGGTGGTCGCGGCGCCGCGCATCGCCCCCGCGGGCGCGACGATCCTCGCCGGGACCGGCCTCGACGTCGCGGTGCTGACCCAGGGGGCCCTCGACGGCTGCCAGGCGACGCCGAGCGCCTCGCTGTCGGCGACGGCCTTCGACGGCACGCCCATCGGCGCCGCGCCGACGCCGGTGGGGGACGGGGATCAGGCGATCC
>SBGO01000712.1 GCA_006226565.1 Deltaproteobacteria bacterium
CAACATGCGGTTCCGGCGACGCGCTCGCCCGGCGAGCACCCGCTCGTCAGCCGAGCGCTCACTGCCCCGCTCGGCCTCGCCAGAACCTATTTGTTGGGGGGCGCTCGTTCAAGCTTTGGAGGGTATCCGGTACACTGTTGTCGACCGAGCCGTTCCTGGCACCTGCTCGATTTCTCCTGCGCTGATGAGCTTCTTGAAGAGAGCGCGGACCTTCACCTCGGACTCGATTCCTGTGGCATCCCTCGCGGACGAGTTGTTGATGATACCATGTCGCTGGAGATGCTCAATAATCTGTTGCTCGGGCGATGCGAGTGTCTCGTGCCGTATCAGCACGAGGACCGAGTTCTCGCGTTCGATAATTTGCGGATCTCGAAGGCGCAGTTTCCTCATCGCGCGAAACGCCGTGTTGAGGCCCTCACCGACGTCCTTATTTGGCGGATCAGGAAACCGATTCACCATCCGCACGATCTTCGGGTTCCGGGCAAAGCGTTCGGCGAGGATGTTCGAAGGGGTAATGTGCGCAGGCAGGCGGCCCGGGCTTTCAACCTCAACTCGATTGTCGAAGACCCGCACATGGACGTCGTCGTTCACTGCGTAGTCACGATGCAGGACTGCGTTTGTGATGATCTCGTGAAGGGACTCATGTGGATACAACACGGGCATGAGACCTTCGTCGGTCATGATCTGGATCTGCTCTACAGCAGCCACAGTATCAGCAACCGCGGCGTAGATGAGGTCGTACGTCGTTCCCTCGATCGTGACAGGATTGAAGGCGAGGGTCTCTCGCGTCCCCTCGAGGGCCGTCGTCTTGTATCTGTACAACTTGACGGCAGCTTTCGGAAGGTACGCCTGCGGGGCATCTGCAAACAGCAGGACGCTGGCAACCGTCGGCTTTCCATCAACTACCAGGCGCTGCTTCGGGAGCCATTGCTCGGGATTCGCGTTCGGAACGACGTCGAGCATGAACTCGATGATCCTCTCGGAGTTCGTGACGTCTGCGACGGGAACACTCGCCAATGTCGAGTCCTCATGTGATATCACACCCTTTGCGAGTTGAAGGGCACGGAGAGGCTCTGGGCCGACTATTGAGAGGTTCTGCGCGCCTCGCCGAACGTACACTTTCCCGTTTGAGGCGGACTTCACTGGTCCGACCTTCAGAATCGTGGCGTGTAGCACGAAACCGGTCTCACCCGGGCATTCGAGAAACTCATACCTGAAATCTCCCCCCAGAGGGAAGAACTCCTCGAAGACCTGGAGGTGCGCGTTCGCGTCCTCCGGTTTGGCGAATCCGTTCCATCTCCAGGTGCCGTCACCATCTTCGTCGATGCCGACGAAGAGTTCGCCACCGTCCGCGTTCGCGAACGCACAGATCGTCTTCGTCAAGCTCGCAGGGAGGATGAGCGCCGACTTCATGTCCAGGAAGTGGCCCTCGTGACGCGCGAAGATCCGGTCTCTGTCTTCAGCGCTGACCGTGACGACATCGATGGGCATGGGGAACCTGTGGTGCAGCGGGTTGCTCGTGCAGATGCAGTCTTCGTAGCAGAGGGGGACGGAGTTGTCGACGTCGCGCAGATGGTCGCGTTCGTCCCCCCAACGTTGCGTTCACCTGCAGGGCGCGAGGCGCCATGCCGCTTGTCTGTCGCCGAGTCGTTCGTGGCGAGAGGTCGCGCCCTGTCAGGTGCAACGCGAGGTTGGGCTGCGACTCGCGTAGTGTTCGAGCGTGGGCAGACAGTGCGAGAGCCGGAAGAGGGCATCAACGGAAGCACTTGACCGGGGGAGCGCTTGACCATGGGAGCGCTTGACTCGCGGGTATCCGGCCGACGTCACCTGGGGCGACGCCCGTCGGCAGCGACTTCAGGAGCCTTCAGGGGACGTCATCACTTTCGGCAGATTGGCTGAGAACATAGGCGTCACGAAGATCACTCAATGGGCGAACAGCTCCTTCTTTGTCGATGGCCTTCCACTCGCGCCAGCCATTTGCAGACCGCTCGAGAAGCTTCGTCGCAGCGGCGGAGACTGTTAGACCAGTGAGTGACTGGTCACCGACGACGTCGATTGACCCGTCCTTCTGCACTAGTGCGTGAACCTGTGTTCCGTCCTTTTTCTGGAGGGTGAGTTGGCCTCCAACCTCTACGATGTCAGTAATGTTCACGGAGTAGGACCGAGACGTGCGTCTGCTGTTCGATGACGGAGCTCCGCCTTTTCCCGCCATTACAACGCTGTAGATGAGGTCTAGAACTTCCTGGTGTGCCTCGTATACCTCTCGGCACATGTCTTCGTGTGTGTTTGCCATGGGTCGATTCCCTGTAACTGCGATGGGGAGCGCGAGGTTCAACGCATAGTGGTCGAGAAGGAACGCAGCCTCTGGCGCCAATCCTGGGTGGCTTCGAACTCGTCGAAGGACATATTCGTGGAGATCTTGATAGGTCATGACCACGAATTGTTCACACTTCGGGCCTGGAACGCGAAAGGGACTCAAGAAGACGAAGACGTCAAGCGAATTCTTGCAGCGAGTTATCCCGTGCTGCTTTTCTGCCCATTCGTGATATGCCTCCGTTTGATCGCCGGTCTCGGATGCCTTGACCTTGTTTTCGATAATGATCCTAGCCAGGACTGTGCGCTCGTCGTCGGGAGTGTCATGATTCGGGTCGCCACTAAGTGCTTCCCCGAATATGTCAATCCGCGCCCGTCCCATATTCGCCCTCTTGCTTTGCAGATCTTGGTGCGAGAACTCGCACGCGAACTGGAACCTGGGCGCCGTTTCTGAGATCCACTGGAGCGACATCCTCTCGCCCAGCGCCAGGCCCGCGTTACCGCCGCAGAGAGGTAACGCTCTGAGGAAACACTCCAGCGGGTAGGCGCCGAGGCCCAGCCCGGTCTGCGGGTCGAGAACCCACTTGAGAAACGCGCTATGCCAGAGTTCGCGGTGAGATGCTCCCAGGATCGAGAACAGGTTGCTGGAGCGCAGCTTCTTGTCCAGGCGAAGGAGTTTGGGATCAGTGAGTAGGTCGTTGATCCACTCGCGGCACTGAAGGAGGATCGGATCCTCGCTTCGCCGATCTGTAGCATGTGGCGCTGTGTTGTCGGTCATGTTCGGCAGCTACCATACGGGGATCGGAGCGTCAAGATGGCCATTGGCTACCCGGAAAGGACTGACGGTACTCCACGTCAGGCCAACGTTGCGATAAGCTGCCGGGCGGTGTTGCCGTGTTGTTTGGCTGTCACCGAGTCGTCCGCGGCGTCAGGGTTCGCCCGGTCAGCTTCATCGCGATGTTGGGCAGCCACGGTTTGGGTGGACGCTGGCTTTGGGGCACGTGTCATGTCTTGCTTGCCAGTCAACGCGTTGCATCGTCAACGCATTGGGCATACGGGATCATGCCTCAGTATTCGCTAGTTGAATGTCATCGGTCTAGCAATTTTGGAAGAGCCAGATTGCGACACCAACGATAACCATCACAGCGAAGGCCGAATCCAAGAGGCTCGGTCGATCAGGCTCGATATGAGGCAACGGTTCGTCCGAAGTCACGTGGCGTATTGTCGTTGTCGCAGCGGTGAATGTGGGCACGTTTGGGGGCGTCCGGGCCGGACTGTGAAGACTGTCACTGCCCGCGGAGTCAAGCTGTGCGGATAGGGCCGAACGCGCTTCGTAGCGCGCCCGTAGAAGGTGGGCCGCCGCATCTTCGACGCTAGGGTGCGGCAGAAGTGCCTCTAGGCCGCTCACGAGGAAGTCAGGTCCTGGTCCCGGGCCAATAAGACGACTTGCTTCAGCAAGAAGCGTTGTCGCGTAGGACAGTGCGTAGGGACTTTGACGATATTGGAGCGCGTTCACCGCACGCTCGGTCAGGTGTCTGGCTCTGTCCGCTGGCGATACAGCGATACTCGATCGCGAAACCAGGACCGGGTCGACGGTTCGCCAATCGCCGATAGTCGGGCCGACGCGCTCCAGCCCATCTCTTGCGACAGCGTTCAACGGCTCGATGCTCGCTAGTTCCAAGTATGTGTGCATAGCGGCCGTTGGATCCCGAAGCTTGATTTCTTGTATCCACGCCAACCGCCCCAGAAGATCAATGCGGCGGGCAACCTCCATCGGTACCGAAAGCTCGTCCTGATATAGCTGCGCGAGTTTTGCATACTCCATTCGAATCGCGTGGAGGTGCTCCCGAGCCGCAAATGTGTCGAGCCCCTGTCGCGTGAGATGCCGGCCTGGCCAGGTACCGTTCCCAGGCCGCCCATGCGCAGACCCATAGCGTCGAAGTGCTGGGCCCATGCTGTCTGAACGCGGCTCTCCGAGCGCCACGAGACGGTCCCAACTATCTGGGTCGACGCCCCTACCGTAGCAGAAGCTACAGTTCGGATTCGTACCTCCACACTCGCAGTACTTGATTTTCATCGCACCGATTGGGCGCCGCTCTCTTCCGGTGGACGACGATGCGCAGGGAGATCCTTCGCAGGTTTCGGCGAGGTCGGCATCCCTTTCGTCTTCTTGCCTCGTGCTGTTCTGAACTTGCCCTGCTTCAGAGTGATGTCGTCACCGGACCGTAGCTGCTCTCGGACGGCGTTGCGCTCAGCGAAGCCGGTTGATGCAACACGGTGTTGCTGAGTCGGACTTGAGTTTGCGGTGCTCAGGAGGTCGGCCGCCACGACGTACCTCCGTTCGCTGGCCGGTGGTTGCATCGTACATGAGGTGGCGTCCGAAGGGTAGGAGGATGGAGCTGACGGGCTGCAACATGTCGATCAGCAGCGATGAGTCTGCCCAACACTAAGTCGGCGGTTCCGCGTATCTTGTCGGGGCGTGCGTGCACGGGTCCGTGTAGCGCGCTGTCGGCTGGGTGAGGAGGGCGGTGGTTGGGACCACCATGGGGGCTTGGGTCACTTCATAGGCGGGTCCGTGGAGTTGGGGAGGTTGGGGGCTGCCGTGGGGTCAGCGGCGCTTGTGCTTCACGAGGGATTGGTACTCGCGGACCATCTTTTGGAAGGCGCGGCCGTGGTCGCGGGCGGCGGCGGGGTCCTGGCGGCGGCGCTGCCAGGCGGCCTCGCGCTCGAGCTGGAGGTGGTCGGAGAGCTCGTCGGGGTCGATGTCCCCGGCCTCCACCGCCGCCAAGACCGCACAGCCGGGCTCACCCTGGTGCGAGCAGTCCGAGAAGCGACAGTCCCGCGCGAGGAGGCCGATGGCGTCGAAGTCCTCGCCATCCCCCTCGGAGACCCAGAGCGCCAGCTCCCGGATCCCGGGCGTGTCGATGAGCAGCGCCCCCGACGGCAACGCCACCAGCTCGCGACGCGTCGTCGTGTGCCGACCGGTATCATCCGAAACGCGCACTTCTGAGGTGGCAAAGTGCGACTCGCCCAGGAGGCAATTCAACAAGGTCGATTTGCCCACCCCCGACGAACCCACCAACACCACCGTCGACCCGGGCAGGAGCTCCGCCGACAACGCGTCCAACCCCGCCCCCGTAAACGCCGACGTCGTCACCACCCGCATCCCGCGCGGCACCCGCTCCCGCAGCTCCGACAAGGCCGCGTCGTCGAGCAGGTCCGCCTTGTTGACCACCACCACCGGCTCCGCCCCTCCCGCCGCCACCGCCGCCCGATAACGACCGAGCCGCGCCGCGCTGAAGTCCGCGTTCGCCGACGTCACGATCAACACCACGTCCACATTCGCCGCCAACACCTGCGGCGCCGCCGCACGCCCCGACGCCTGACGCGTCAACGACGTCGCCCGCGGCAACAGGGCCTCGATGGTCGCCAGCCCCCCAGCGTCCTCGCCGAGCCGCAACCCGACCCAATCGCCGACCGTCGGCACCTCCCGCGCATCCCGCGCCGCGTACCGCAGCCGCCCAGGAAACCGCGCAGGACGCTCGCCGTCCGCCGTCCCGCAGATCCACACCCCGCGATGCGCCACCACGACGCGCGCAGGCACCAAGCCCTCGTCCCCCAGCTGGGCGAAGGACTGACGAAAGAAAGGCGTAAAGCCCAGAGACTCCAAAGATTGCGTGGCCAATGCCGTGCTCCAAGACGATGCAGAACACCCGCCACGACCCCACGCCCCGCCCATCACCCCACGGGCGATGCAGGTCGTCGGTCGCGGCGCAGAACACCGCCCCGGGCGCGCCAAGGTCGCCGCGTCTCACGCGGCGCGTCGTTCAGGCGCGATGAGCTCTCGGGACGGCGCAGAACGCGACGAGAGGGCAGGGCACAGTGGGCACGAACATCCATCCTCCTCGGATTCGCTCCTCGGACCGCCGACGATGCCCACTCCCTCGGCTCGGGTCAACCCCGCGGCCGTCACGGATAGAAGACGCCGTCGAAGAACGCCACCATCCCGGCGACATCCATCATCCCATACCCCTCGAACGCCGCGACCACCGCGTCGTGCGGCTGCCACTCGAGATACCCGTGGCCCCCGCCCACCACCGTCGCCATCGACACCGGCTGCCCCTGCGCCGCCAGCGCGCTCGCGTACGCCTGCAGCGCCGCCCCCGTCACCAGGAAGTCGGCCCCACCCCGCGTCAGCCGCTGCACCGGCAGCACCCGCTCCGTCCAGTACGGCACGTTCGCGATGGGCGAGACGATCGCGTCCCACTCGTGCTCCGCGTCGTGGTCGTCCACCGCCGCGAACCACCCGTAGCTCGCCTCCACCGCCCGCAGCGACGCCTGCAGCGCCACCCGGAACGGGGCGACCTCGGCCTCCGGCACGCCGGTCGGCCAGATCTCCCACACCCCCTCGACGAACCCGCCGGTCCCAATCCGGTCCGACAACGTCGCCATCGCCGCCGCCAGGTGCCCCCCGGCGTCATCCCCGGTCACCGCGATCCTCGTCGGGTCGACCCCGTACGCCGCCGCGCTCCCCATCACGTGATAGATCGCGCCGAACACGTCCGCGATGAGGTCCGCCGTCGTCGTCGGCCGCACGTCCCCGTCCGCGAGCCCCGCCCAGCGGTAGTCCACCGCGAACGCGACGTACCGCCCCGTCTGCGCCAGCGCCCGGCCCACCCCGCGCGCCGCGTCCTCGTCTCCCTCGTCCCATCCGCCGCCGTGCACGACGATCACCGCCGGCAACCCCTCGTGCAGCGCCGCAGGCTCGTAGACGTCATAGACCAGCGGCTTCACCCCGGGCCGCGCGTACACCACGTCCAGCGTCTCGGACACGCCCGCCACCACGCTCTCCGGCACGAAGTAGGCCCCGATGCGCACCTCGTCCTGCCCGACCGTCACCGCGTAGGGCGGCGCCCGGTGCGCCTTGAACAGCGGCACCCCGGTGAACGGCGTCCACGGCCCGTCCACCGCCTCGTACACCGCGTCGAGCACGTAACCCTCGTCCGGCGTCGCCTCCACCGTCACCACCGTCCCGCCGCGCACGACGCTCCCCCCGGCCGGCACCGACAGGTCGAGCTTGAAGCTCCCGTGCGCCGCCACTTGACTCGGCCGCACCGCGTACCACGCCTCCTCGAAGCTCGCCCCGACCGTCACGTCCCCCATGAGCCGCAGCGTGTGCGGGTTGTCGGTCGCCCCCGCGAGCGCCCCGCTCCACGACGCCAGCCGGAACGCGCCGCTGTCGTCGCTCGGCGTCGCCTTGACCGTGACGTAGCTGCACCGCGGGTACATCCCCGCCACCGACGCCGGGTACGCCTCGATCGCCCCGCCCGGCGGATTCACCACCGTCAACGCGGTCCGAGGCCGGGACACCGACGCCCCCACCGTCTTGTCCCCGTCCACCACCACGACGAACGACGAGCTCGCCCCGCTCCCGTCCCCGGTCCACCGGTCGAGCGCGTAGCACCCCTCGTCGTCGGGCACCCACGTCACCGTGACCTCGGTCCCCTCCGGGTAGACGCCCCCCGGCGGCCACAGCGTGACCACCCCGGCGTCCACCGGCTCCACGTTCACCCGATGGCTCCCGGGCTCCGCCCCGTAGAAGTCCACGTCGAAGCGGTCGAGCAGCAGCCCGACGCCGATCCGCCCGACGTCCTCGAACGTCGCCACCGTCTCGTCGTCCGGCCGCCACGCGAGGAAGCCGTGGCCCGCGCCCGTGAGCGTCGTGGTCGTGACCGGCTGCCCCGCCAGGGCCAGCGTGATGGCGTAATTTCCCTGCGCCTCGGCGGTCACCTCCTCGTCGAGCTCCCCGCGCACCAGGAGCTGCGGCGGCAGCGCCCGCTCGCTCACCTCCGGCACGTTGTCGATGGGCGACACGTGGGCGCTCCAGGCGTGCTCGGGATCCCCGTCCGCGATCGCCGCGAAGGCCCCGTAGCTCGCCACCACCACCCTCAGCGCCTCCTCGAGCTCGAGCGCCGCGCACGCGACCTCGACCTCCGGGACCCCCGTCGGCCAGAGCTGCCACACGCCCTCCACGAAGCCCCCGACGCCGACCCGATCCAGCATCGTCGCCACCGCCGCCGCGAGGTGCCCCCCCGAGCCTTCGCCGGCCAGCGCCAACCGGTTCGGGTCCACCCCGTACTCCGCCGCGTGCCGCTGGATGTGGCGCATCGCGCCGAGCACGTCCTCGATCAGGGTCGCCATCGTCGCCGGCCGCACCGTCCCCTCGGCCAGCCCGAGCCCGCGGTAGTCCACGCTGAACGCCACGTAGCGCCCCGTCTTCGCGATCATCCGCCCGACCCCGCGCGCCGCGTCCTCGTCGCCCGCCGTCCAGCCGCCGTCGTGCACCAGGATCACCCCGGGCAGGCCGGTGTGCGCCGCCGCCGGCTCGAACACGTCGTACACCAGCGGCCGCCACCCGGTCGTCGCGTACGGGACGTCCTGAGTCGTCCGGATGCCGGTCGTCGCTTCCCGCGGCACGAAGTAGGCGCCCACCGCCATCCCGTCGCGATCGACGGTGATCTCGTAGGGCGCCGCCAGCAGCTCCCGATACTCCGGGCCCTCCGGCCCCTCGACCACCGCGAAGACCGAGTCGAGCACGTAGCCCGGGTCCGCCGCCGGCGTCACCGTCACGATGCTCCCGCCGCGCAGCAGCGTCCCCTCCTCGGAGAGCGGCACGTCCGTCGTGAAGCTCCCGTGCTCGGGGTTCTCCGCCGGATAGACCGTGTACCACGCCTCCTCGAAGCGCGCCCCGAGGCGCATGTCCGCCATCACCTGGAAGCGGTGCGGGTTCTCCACGACCCCCGCCAGGTCCCCGGTCCACGCCGCGAGCCGGAACGCCCCGTCCCCGTCGTGGCCCGCCCGGACCGTCACGTAGGAGCAGCGCCGGAACGCGGTCTCGGCGTCCTGCGGCAACATCGAGATGAAGCCGTCCGGCGGGTCCTCCACCACGATCTGCTGGAGCGGCCGCGCCACCTCGGCGCCGACCGTCCGGTCCGCCGACATGACCAGCGTCGTCGTCGCCCCCACGCCGCTCGCGTCCCCCGTCCACGCGCTCACCTCGAAGCAGCCCGCGGTGTCCGGGAGCCACCGCAGCGTCACCTCCGCCCCGTCCTCGTACGTGCCGCCGATCGGGATGATGCGCCCCTCCGGCGGCTGGACGACGGTGAGCTCCCAGGTCGTGACGATGTGCTCCGCGAAGCTCGCGCCGATGACCTTGTCCGCGTCCATCGTGAGCGTCGTCGGGTTGTCCGTCCCCGACAGGTCCCCGAGCCAGCCCGCGAAGCTGTAGCCGCTGAACGGCTTCGCCGTGACCATCACCTGCGAGCCCGCCTCGTACCGCGCGAGGTCCGGCGTCAGGCGAATCACCCCGTGCGCCGACGGCAGCACGCTCACCGTGTGCGTCGCCATCTCGTAGGGCTCGAAGCTCGCGCTGATGGCCTTGTCGCGGTTCATCGTGACGATGGCCGGGTTCGTGTCCCCGGCCAGGTCCCCCGTCCAGCCGACGAAGCGGTAGCCCGTCGCCGGCGTCGCCGTGATCGAGACCATCGTCCCGGTCACGTACGTGTCCTGCTCAGGGTAGACCGTGAGGGTGCCATTCTTCGGCTGCACCACCGTCAGCGTGTAGGTCATCGGCGGGACGGCCTCGAAGGTGGCGTCGATGACGAGGTTCTGCTCGACCACGATCCGCGTCGGGTTCTCCGTGCCGCTGAGGTCCCCCGCCCAGCCGGCGAAGGTGTAGCCGGTCGCCGCGGTCGCGCAGACGTGGACCTCCGTCCCCTCCTCGTAGCGGTCCTGCTCCGGCAGGACCGTGATGAGCCCGTGGGCCTGCGTCGTGACGGTGACGGTGTACTCCGCCGGGCCGGCGTCCCCGCAGCCGAGCAGCCCCCCGAGCCCGAAGAGCACGAACGAAAGGCAAATGCCGACCACGGCGTGCCGCGTAGTGACGCTCACGACCCTTCCCCTCCTCGGCAACGGGCACGGAGCGGCCCGTGTGCACGAGCGAATTCAGGTGGTGTTGTGTTTCGTCAGAATGCAGCAAGTTCCAGGCCAGCCGCCCCGCGCCCCGACGAGCCCGTCCCCATCGCGGTGTGCCCTTCGGAGCACAGCGGCGTGACCGCCCCCAGGTGTGGGATACCCCCCGCGCCGCGCCATTCCGCCCACGCCCGCGGCGACGGCGCTTCGCGTCCGCGAAAAGGGCCCCAAAAAAGGGAAAGGCGGGGTCGCCCCCGCCTTTCCTCGTGCTATCGGCCTGCCGGCCCGACCGTCAGACGGAGCCCTGGTCCACCATCGAGTCGGCCACCTTGAGGAAGCCGGCCACGTTGGCGCCCTGCAGGTAGTCGCCCGGGTTGCCGCAGGTCGCGGCGGCGTCCCACGCCATGTCGTGGATGTCCGTCATGATGCGGCGGAGCTCGGTGTCCACGCGCTCGGCCGTCCAGGTCTGGTTGGTGCGGTTCTGCGCCATCTCGAGCCCGGAGGTCCCCACGCCGCCGGCGTTCGACGCCTTGCCCGGGGCGTAGACGATGCCGCCCTGGCGCAGGATGCGCACGGCGTCCGGCGTCGTCGGCATGTTCGCGCCCTCGGCCACGTACTTGCAGCCGTTGGCCACGAGGCGCTCGGCGTCGGCCGACTCGAGCTCGTTCTGGATCGCGCACGGCAGCGCGACGTCGACCGGCACCTCCCACGGGCGGCGGCCGGCGTGGAACTCGACGCCGTAGCGCTCGGCGTACGGCTGGACCACGTCCATCCCGCTCGAACGCAGCTCGAGCATGTAGTCGATCTTCTCGCCGCTGACGCCCTCGGGATCGTAGATGTAGCCGTCCGGCCCGGACAGCGTGACCACCTTCGCGCCCAGCTCGGTCGCCTTCTTCACCGCGCCCCAGGCCACGTTGCCGAAGCCGCTGACGGAGACGCGCTTGCCGGCGAGCTCCTCGCCCCGGCGCTCGAGCATCTTCTGCGCGAAGTACACCAGGCCGAAGCCGGTCGCCTCCGGGCGCAGCTTCGAGCCGCCCCAGTTCAGCCCCTTGCCCGTCAGGACGCCCGAGAAGGTCTCGGTGAGGCGCTTGTACTGGCCGAAGAGGTAGCCGATCTCGCGCGCGCCGACGCCGATGTCACCGGCCGGCACGTCGACCTCGGCGCCGATGTAGCGGTAGAGCGAGGTCATGAACGAGTGGCAGAAGCGCTCGATCTCGCGGTCGCTCGCGCCGCGCGGCGAGAAGTCCGAGCCGCCCTTGCCGCCGCCCATCGGGAGACCCGTGAGCGCGTTCTTGAAGGTCTGCTCGAAGCCGAGGAACTTCAGGCCGCTGAGCGTGACGGAGCTGTGGAAGCGCAGCCCGCCCTTGAACGGCCCAATGGCGTTGTTGAACTGCACGCGCCAGCCGCGGTTGACGCGGACGCGGCCGGCGTCGTCGTGCCAGACGACGCGGAAGGCGTGCACGCGCTGCGGCTCGACGAGACGCTCGAGCACCGACTCCTCCTCATAGAGCGTGGTCTGCTCGAGGACCGGCGTGATCGTCTCGAAGACTTCCTGGACCGCCTGGAGGAACTCCACCTCCCACGGGACGCGCTCCGAGACCTCACGGAAGACGCGCGCGGCGTAGGGATGCATCGCCTTGGTGGCGACGTTCTGGTCCGACGTACCATTGGGTTGCATGACGACTCTCTCCTCAGGGGACCCGGGGAAGCGGACGGCCACACATACGCGCCGTGTTCCCCCCGGGCGCAGCGCCATGCCTAGCACAGATGATCTGGGTGTGCGTAATGGCACCTGCACGGCCCCAGCCTTTTTTTCGCCGGCCGCCGGATCGACGCCGCAACACCGCATGAATGGCCGTTCAGCGGGGTGTCATCGGGGCGCCGGTGGCACTCTGAGCGGACGCAAGGGCCCCCGCGCTTCCGAGCGCCGCAAGATCGCGGCGTAACTCAGGTTTGAGCGACGTTGACGCGGTATGCACAGGAGGCACATGCTGCGCTGCGAAAGTGCCCCGGCTCAGGCCCGCGTGAGGCGCGCCAGCGAGAAGCCGGCCGGCGGCGCGAGGCCGTCGGTCCGCGGGTTGCCACAGCCCGAGCAGGCCTGACACGCGTCGGGGAGGTCGGCCATCGGCGCGCCCGCGGCGGCGACCGCGGCCGGGGGCCCGCCGTAGCGCGCGAGCCCCATCCGACGCAGGCGCAGCGCCTCCTCGGTCGGCAGGTCCTGGATGCCGCCCAGGTCGCGCGCGGCCTTCATGATGAGGGCCAGGTGCTCGAGGGTCTCGAGCTTGCAGAAGGCGTCCTCGACGCTCGTCCCGAGGCACACCGCGCCGTGGCGGTCGAGCAGCAGCGCGTCGTGGCGGGCGGCCGCGGCCCCGACCGCCTCGGCCAGGTCCGTCGTGCCCGTCGTCGCGTAGGGCAGCGTGGGGACCGTGCCGAGCGTCAGCACCACCTCGGGCAGCACGCAGCGCGCCAGGCTCAGCCCGGCGATGGTGAACGCGACGGCCGTCGGCGGGTGCGCGTGGACCACCGCCTCGACGTCCGGGCGCTCGCGGTAGCACGCGAGGTGCATCGCCATCTCCGACGTCGGCTGCCCCTGGCCGCGCAGCTTCCGGCCGGCGAGGTCGACCACGACGAGGTCGTCGGCGGTCATCAGCCCCTTGTGCACCCCGGCGCGCGTCGCGAGGACCAGGCTGTCGGTGAGGCGCACCGACAGGTTGCCGTCGAGGCCGACGAGGAGGTGACGCTCGTAGCAGAGGTGCCCGAACTGCACGAGCTGCTGTCGGAGCCGGGTCTCGGGGGCGCGGCGGGTCATGACCATGGCGCGCATGGTCCGGCCGCTCCGGGGGCCTGTCAACGGATTCCGGACCGGGAGGCGGCCGACGTCTGCGGCCGGGAGCGCGGGCCCGAGCCCCCCGGACAGGGTGTGTGATGTTGCATTGCACATGGCTGGTCGCGATGCGCCTCTGATGCGGCGTCGAGAACGTCGCCGTGACGCGTGTCGGCGTTGGGCTGTTGCGTTGCGTGGGGCGTCTTTTTGCCTGCATCCGCAGGAAGTTGCGCGGACGTGCGGGGGACGCGCCGTGGACGCGAATCGTGCTGCGAGCGCGACCCTGGCATCGCGTCCGCCGAGCGGTGTGATACCCTCATCCAGCCGGGCGTGTGCTGCGATGCAGCGAGCCAGCCCGCGCCCGTCCACACACCACGAGAGACCAACATGGCCGATCTGGGACGCCTCCGTTCATGGCCGTGGATCCGCGCAGCGATCGCGTCGCTGCTCTTCCCTGCGCTCGTCGGCTGCGGGAGCGCCGACGAGCGCCCGGAGGGCAAGCTCGACCTGCACGTGGCCCCCCTCCAGCTCGACGCCGTGGGCACCGCCGTCTACGACATCACGGTCGAGTACCTCGACGGGGCCAACGGCTGGCAGCCGGTCGCCACGATCTCGAACCGCGACTCCGACTTCCGCGGCGAGCTGTCCTACGTCGGCCCCTGCGTCGCGGGCGGCGCGGACGAGAGCCGCGTCTCCGTCTCGCTCCTGTCGGTGACCAACAGCAACGGCGATCCGATCGACATCGTGCTGCCGCCGCCGGTCGTCGAGACCTTCACCTGCGTCGAGAACGCCGACGCCCAGGTCCAGGTCGACATCACCGTGCTGCGCATGGCGAGCCAGGGCTTCACCGACATCCAGGTCGACTTCGAGGACGTCTTCTGCTCGGCCAAGGTCGACTGCAGCCCGGCGCTCCTCCACGACCCCGTCACCGGCGAGCGCGGGCCGACCCTGGTGACCGCCATGGCCTGCACCGGCGACCAGAACGCCGACGTGGCCGACACCTACATCGCCTTCGTGGACGCCTACCTCTGCTGCGACGACGGCGTGCAGTCCCTGTGCACGGCCCTCGGCCAGGAGCCGCCGTTCGCCGGCGTCGTCACCACCGAGACCTACAGCGGCGTCGAGGCCATCGCCGGCAAGCACTACTTCAACAGCGCCTGGCTGCTCGACGTCGACTACCTGTCGACCCACACCGCGACGTGCACCTTCAGCGCCTTCGGCTACGTCAACTACGACGCCGGCGGCAACCCCGAGACGACCTACACCGAGGGCCGCCCCGCGCTCCACTTCTTCGCCGACCTCGTCAACGACGGCACCTGCGGGCCGAACACCCGCGTCGAGATCAACTACTCCGCCGACGTCGACGCGGCGATGCTCGCCGACTGTAGCCCGCTCCCCGACGTGGGCCCGACCCAGCCCGAGACCTGCAACGGCCGCGACGACAACTGCAACGGGCTCATCGACGAGGGGCTCGCCGGCTGCACGCCCCCCGACGGCGACGGCGACGGCGTGGCGGACGCGGTCGACAACTGCCCGACGGTCGCCAACCCCGGCCAGGAGGATCTCGACGGCGACGGCCTCGGCGACCCGTGCGACCCCGATCGCGACGGCGACAGCGTGCTCAACGGCTCCGACAACTGCCCCGACGTGGTCAACCCCGACCAGACCGACTCCAACCTCGACGGCATCGGCGACGCCTGCGAGGTCGGCGGCTCCGTCTGCGGCGACGGCGTCGTCCAGCCCCCGGAGGAGTGCGACCTCGGGACCGCCAACAACTCCGATAGCCTCCCCGACACCTGCCGCACCAACTGCAAGAACCCGTACTGCGGCGACGGCGTCGTCGACAGCGGCGAGGCCTGCGACGACGGCAACACCATCGCCAACGACAGCTGCGACAACAGCTGCAACGTCGCCGTCCCGGCCGGCGCGACCATGCCCTACTACGAGGGCTTCGACACCACGACCGTCGACATGCTCGCGCTCTCGCCGGCCAACATCCCCTGGTGGGCCCCCGGCCCTCCGGGCTGGACGCTCTCGACCGCCGGCGCCCTCGGCCCCGATCCGCACCCGCGCTTCATGTACAACGCGTCCGCGGTCAACTTCAGCGCCCAGCTCGTCTCGCCCATCGTCGACGCCACCGGCTACGCCAACGTCAACCTCCAGGCCTGGGTCGACATCGCCCCCAACGGCGCCGGCGCCAGCGTCAGCCTCGACGTCCAGGTGTCCCCCGACGCCGGCACCACCTGGCTGACCGTCTACACCCACGGCACCGCCAGCGCGCTCCCGGCCCAGCTCATCAGCGTCGACGTGTCGAGCTGGCTCGGCAACGAGCCCGACGCCCAGGTCCGCTTCCTCGTCCACGGCGCATCCGGCGCCGACGTCCTCTACGTCGACGTCGACGACGTCATCCTCTCCTACGGGCGCGCCCCCGTGCTCGGCCCGGTGCCCGACGTCTCCGTCACCGAGGGCAACACGCAGTACGTCGGCGTCACCGCCACCGACCCCGACACCCCCGCCGCGAACCTCTCCTTCAACCTCGCCGGGCCGTCCTTCATCACCCTGACCGACAACGGCAGCGGCAGCGCCACCCTGGCCATCGTCCCGACCCACGACGACATCGGGACCCACACCGCCACGGTCTGGGTGACCGACGGGGTCTTCTCCGACGCCGAGACCTTCACCGTCTTCGTCGCCGCCGCCACCGGCAGCGCCGTCAACCCCATCGTCGCCATCGTCGTGCGCGACGCCCCGGGCGGCGCCGGCAACCCCGTCGGCGACTTCACCCTGGCCGTCCCCGAGACGAAGACCCTCTGGGCCGCCGGCTACGACGTCGACCTGAACTACCTCAACGACGTCAACGTCATCTGGCGGACCACCGGGAGCCTGCCCGAGCAGCTCGTCGGGCCCCAGCCGAGCTTCACCTTCACCGCGCAGGTCGCCGGCAGCGTCGGCACCGTGCAGGCCGACCACCCCGATCCCGCCGTGATCGACGGCTCGACCGGCACCATCACCGTCACCGCCGGCGCCGGGGGCGAGGCCGCCCCGGACGTCGACCGCTGCGAGGTCACCGCCATCCCGACCGGGCTCCTCGCCAACGGCAGCGACCAGAGCACCATCAGCGTGCGCCTGAAGTCGGACCTCGGCGTCGTCCTCCACGACCCCCACACGGTCGTCATCCAGACCACCGCCGGGACGCTCCTCGGCGCCGTCACCGGCCCCGACGCCAACGGCTACTACACCCAGCAGCTCCAGGCCTCGGCCGTCGCCGAGACCGCGACGATCACCGCGACCGTCGACACGCTGCCCATCACCGACGACGCCACGGTGACCTTCTCGGACGCCGAGAACATCGCCGCCGGCACGACCATCGACTGCGCGAGCTACCCGTTCTTCCAGGACAAGAACCTGATCATCGCGGCCGACCCGGTCTACATCGACTCCGAGGGCTGCGCGCCGATGTCCTTCGGCGACGTCGTCATCGAGAGCGGCGGCGTGCTGCGCCACCACGACGCGACCACGACCTCGACCCAGAAGATCGACATCCTCGTCGACAGCCTCCGCGTCAAGACGGGCGGCAAGATCGACGTCGCCGCCCGCGGCTACATCGGCGGCGATAGCGCCAACTACATCGGCTACACCTTCGACAACAGCACCACCGGCGGCGCCGGCTACAACATCGGCGGCAGCCACGGCGGCCAGGGCGACGTCCCCAGCGGCACCCCGGGCCACGTCTACGACGACTTCCGCAACCCGAGGCAGCCCGGCGCGGGCGGCGGCCGCAACAACCAGTCCACCAGCTACCGCGGCGGCGACGGCGGCGGCGTCATCCGGGTCACCGCGCGCGTCGGCGGCTACATCGTCATCGACGGCGACGTCGGGGCCGACGGCGCCAACGGCGTGACCTACGGGGCCGGCGGCGCCGGCGGCAGCATCTACTTCGACACCCCGGCGCTCTACGGCTCCGGCACCGTCCACGCCAACGGCGGCAACGGGCACACGAGCTACTCCGGCGGCGGCGGCGGCGGGCGCATCGCCATCGTCGGGCTCAGCGACGTCAGCGCGCACTTCGACGCGCCGAGCCTCGTCTCCGGCGTGCACACCTACGGCGGCTTCGGCTACGCCAGCCGCTACGGCGGCGCGGGCTCCATCTACGTCGAGTACCCCGGCGACGGGGCCTCCGGGCGGCTCTTCTACGACAACGGCGGGCGCGCCTCGATCGCCGGCTCGACGCCGCTCCTGAGCGACTTCTCCGGCCAGGTCGACGTCGTCAGCGGTGCGGTCCTGACCGACGCCTCGGCGGGCTTCATCCCCAACCTCTATGTGGGCACGCGGGTCGACGTGAAGGTCCCCGAGGGCGGCGAGGGGCTCGCCGACGACCAGATCTTCACCATCACCGCCAACGACAGCCAGAACCTCACCCTCGACGGCAGCCCCGTCGGCGTCGGCAGCCTCGCGGTCTACCGCGGCATCACCAAGGTCCAGCACCTCAGCATCAGCGGCAACGCCCGGGTCGACGCCGGCGAGGGGCTCCTGTGGGTCCTCGGCGGGACCCCCGGCAACCCGACCCGCTTCATCCTGCAGGGTGAGCTGACCGTCTCGAGCTTCGACCTCGGCCCGGTCCAGACCGTCGACATCCGCGACGGCGGGCACCTCACCGTCAACGACGCCCTCATCGGCTCCAACGACGCTCAGCACGCCTTCGACCTGATCATGGTCGGCGGCGCCTTCGACAAGGCGGACCAGGACCTCGTCACGCTGACCGTCCTCGGCAACAGCGCGCTCCGGATCCCCGGCACCACCGTCGTCACCGCCGGCGCGACCTCGAGCGACAGCACCCTCGACCTCGGCACCCTCCAGGTCGGCGGGAACCTCCTCAGCTCCCACGACACCGTTACGGCCGAGACGATCGCCGTGACCGGCGACGCGAGCTTCGTCGGCAACACCCACGTGGTCATCGAGCAGGACGACGTGCTGGTCGGCGGCACGCTCCTCGTCCGCGACAGCGGCAGCTACCTCACCCACGCCCACATGGTCGGCGACGACGTCGTGCGCAAGCTCCACATCGAGGCCGGCAACGTCCTCGTCGACACCGGCGGCTCCCTGACGGCGTCGGGCGCGGGCTACCTCGGCGGCTACCAGAGCGGCAACGCCGCCTGGAGCGGGCGCGCTCCGGCCGCCAACCTGCGCAGCGCCGCATACGTCGGCGGTGCACACGGTGGGCTCGGGGCGAGCTACGGCGGCAACGTCTCCGGCCCGACCTTCGACTCCCTCTACCGGCCGCGCTGGCCGGGCGGCGGCGGCGGCGCCTACAGCACCAGCACCTCCAACCGCGGCGGCGACGGCGGCGGCCTCATCGAGGTCTTCGCGCCCACCGGGACCGTGACCCTCAACGGCGCGATCACCGCCGACGGCGAGGACGTCAACTACGGCGGCGGCGGCGCCGGCGGCGGCATCTACGTCGCGGCCGACGTCATCGCGACCGCGGCCGGCACGGTGATTCGCGCCAAGGGCGGCCGCACCCTGCAGAACAGCTCCAGCTACGGCACCGGTGGCGGCGGCGGGCGCGTCGCGCTGGTCGCGACCACCGCCATCACGGGCCCGGTCGGCGGCCTGACCCCGTGGACGAACGTCACCGTCCCGGGCGGCGAGTCGGCCTACACCGGCTACTCCGCGGGCGGCGCGGGCACCTTCTTCCGCAAGGTCGGCTCGGCCCAGGGCGACCTCATCGTCTCGAACTCGCCCCAGACCCGGGCGACCTTCGATCGCAGCACCCCGCTGCCCTTCCAGGGGACCGGCGTGAGCACCGGGGTCACCGCGGACACCCTCAGCGACGGGCTGACCGACTTCCTGACCCACGGCGACCTCGCGGACTACCTCGTCAACCCCGACGTCGCGGCCAACGCCTCGCCGACCCTGGTCGACGACCTCCGCTACCCCATCGGCGCGACCGCGCTCCACACGCTCACCCTCGCCTCGGGGGACCTCGTGGCCGACGGCGTCAGCGCGGGCGCGACCTGGCGCCCGTTCTACCACTTCGACAACCTCGAGATCCGCGACGGCGCGCGCGTCCAGGCCGACGCCCAGGTGCTCGTGGAGGCCGGCGACCTCGTCAGCGACGACGCCGTCACCTTCGAGCTCGGCGGCCGCCTCGACGTCCGCACCCTCGACCTCCGGGGCGTCGCGACCCTCACCTTCACCAACGCCACCGCGGCGCGGCTCGACGTCGTCGACCTCATCCACGCCGGCGACCCCGCCTGGCCCTTCACGGTCAACCTCAACGACGGCGTCCTTCATAAGGAGGATCTGCACGTCGGGACGGTCTTCACCGGCAGCGGCGGCGCGATGCTCGGCGACGAGCTCACCATCCACACGACCGTGAACGGGGCCAGCACGACCTTCACGTGGAACACCGTCACCGCCCCGCCCGCGACGACGCTGAGCATCTGCGGCGGCAGCTGGACCGTGGGGACCCTGGTCGCGCCGGCGGCGGCGACCGTCCGCTGCGCGGCGAGCGTCACCCTCACGAGCGACCTCGTCGACGTCGGCACCCTCCTGTCCCTCCAGGACAGCGGCACCACCCTGCGCCACGCCGACATGGACGGCACCGACGTCATCAAGAAGCTGCGCGTCCAGGCGGGCGACCTGTCCCTCGGTGCCGGCACCTATCTCGAGGCGAACGGGCGCGGCTACCTCGGCGGCTACGCCAGCGGCAACTCGGCGTGGAACGGGCGCGCGCCGGCCTCCCAGCTGCGGGGCCCCGCCTACGTCGGCGGCGCGCACGGCGGGCTCGGCGCGTCCTACGGCGGCAACGTGTCCGCCCCGGTGTACGACTCGCTCTACCGGCCGCGCTACCCGGGTGCCGGCGGCGGCGCCTACAGCACCAGCACCAGCAACAAGGGCGGCGACGGCGGCGGGCTCATCGAGGTCATCGTGCCGACCGGGACCGTCACCCTCGACGGGCAGATCGTCGCCAACGGCGAGAACGTCAACTACGGCGGCGGCGGCGCCGGCGGCTCGATCTACGTCGAGGCGGACACCGTCGTCACCGGCGCGACCGGGCTCCTCCAGGCCAAAGGCGGGCGGACGCTCCAGAACTCGTCCAGCTACGGCACCGGCGGCGCCGGCGGGCGCATCGCGGTCCTCGCCCAGTCCATCTCGGGCGCCCTCGGCGGCGACGCCCCCTGGGACGCCTTCGACGTCTCCGGCGGCGACAGCGCCTACACCGGCTACTCCGGCGCCGGCGCCGGCACCTTCTTCCGCAAGACCAGCACCTCGACCTTCGGCGACCTGGTCGTCGACAACGCCGAGCAGCCGCGGGCGACCTTCGACCACTCGACGCCGATGCCCTTCCAGGGGACGCGCGTCAGCACCTCGTTCTCCTCGACGGTCCTGACCGACAACCTCACCAGCTTCACCACCAACGGGGACCTCAAGGACTACCTCCTCAACCCCAACACCGCCTTCAACGGCGCCACGCCGACGATGGCCGACGACCTGCGCTTCACCCTGGCCGCCAGCGGCCCGAACACGCTGACGACGACCACCGCCATGACCGACACGGTCAGCGGCGACCCCTGGAGCGCGGTCTACTGCTTCGACAACCTCGAGATCCGCGGCGGCGCCCGGGTCGAGATGAACGCCCAGGTCTGCGTCCTCGCCGGCGACCTCGCCAACGGCGACGCCCTCACCTTCGAGCTCGGCGGGCGCCTCGACGTGCGCACCCTCGACCTCGGCGGCGCCACCACCCTCATCATGACCAACGGCCAGAGCGCCGGCATGGACGTGACCACCCTCGTCCACGGCAACGACGACGCCTATCCGTTCATCGTCCACCTCAACGACGGCTACCTGCACAAGCCGGACCTCGTGCTCGGCGACGTCTACACCGGCTCGAGCGGCAACTTCATCGGCGACACCCTCACCGTCTCCGGCACCTTCAACGGCACCGGCTCCACGATGACCTTCGACGTCGTGACCGCGCCGGCGGGCCAGAGCATGACCCTGTGCGGCGGCTCCTGGAGCATCGGGACGCTGGTCGCGCCGGTGGACGCCACGCTGGCGTGCGGCGCGAGCGTCACCATCACCGCCGACCTCGTGGACGTGACCGGGACCCTCACGCTCCAGGACAGCGGCACGACGCTGCGCCACGCCGACATGGACGGCTCGAACACCGTGCGCAAGCTGCGCGTCGAGGCCGGCGGCCTCGTCGTCAACGCCGGCACCTATCTCGAGGCGAACGGGCGCGGCTACCTCGGCGGCTACGCGAGCGGCAACGCGGAGTGGGCCGGGCGCGCGCCCGCGGCCCAGCTGCGCGGTCCGGCCTACGTCGGCGGCGCCCACGGCGGGCTCGGCGCGTCCTACGGCGGCAACGTCTCGGGGGCGGTCTTCGACTCGCTCTACCGGCCGCGCTACCCCGGCGCGGGCGGCGGCGCCTACAGCACCAGCACGAGCTACAAGGGCGGCGACGGCGGCGGCCTCATCGAGGTCCTCGTGCCGACCGGCACCGTCACCCTCAACGGGCAGATCGTCGCCAACGGCGAGAACGTCAACTACGGCGGCGGCGGCGCCGGCGGCTCCATCTACATCGAGGCCAACGTCCTCGCCACCGGCGCGACCGGGCTCCTCCAGGCCAAGGGCGGGCGCACGGTCCAGAACTCGTCGAGCTACGGCACCGGCGGCGGCGGCGGCCGCATCGCCATCGTCGCCCAGGTCATCACCGGCGCCCTCGGGGGCGTGGCGCCGTGGGACGCCTTCGACCACTCCGGCGGCGACAGCGCCTACACCGGCTACAGCGGCGCCGGCGCCGGCACCTTCTTCCGCAAGGTCGGCGCGGCCCTCGGCGATCTCGTCATCGACAACAGCGAGCAGCCCCGCGCGAGCTTCAACGGCAGCACGCCGCTGCCGTTCCAGGGGAGCGGCACCGCCGGCAGCATCAGCGGCGCGGTGCTCATCGACAACCTCGCCAACTTCACCGCGAACGGCGACCTCGCCGACTACCTCGTCAGCCCCAACACGAGCTTCAACGGCGGCACGGCGACCCTCTCCGACGCGCTCGTCTTCACCATCGCCTCGAGCACCGCGACCGCGCTCACCACGACCGCGACGATCACCGACGCCGTCGACGGCGACACCTGGAGCGCCTTCTACCGCTTCGACAACCTCGAGATCCGCGGCAGCGCCCGCGTCAAGGCCGACGCCCAGGTCGAGGTGCTCAGCGGCGACGTCTCGAGCGGCGACGCCGTCGACTTCCAGCTCGCCGGGCGCCTCGACGTGCGCTCCCTCGATCTCCACGGCGTCACCGACATCACCCTGGCCAGCGGCACCGCCGCCGGCCTGACCGTCGTCGACCTGGTGCACGGCAGCGACGCGAGCTGGCCCTTCGTGGTCCACCTCAACGACGGCTACCTGAACAAGGCCGATCTCCACGTCGGCGCCGTCTTCTCCGGCAGCGGCGGGTCGATGAGCGGCACGACCCTCACGGTGCACGACGTCGTCAACGGGACCGGCGGGTCCTTCACCTGGACCACCCTCACCGCGCCCGCCGCGACGAGCATGAGCCTCTGCGGCGGCACCTGGACCGTCGGCACGGTGAGCGCGCCCGCCGCCGCCACCTTCGGCTGCAACGCCGGCGTCACCGTGACCAACGACCTCGTCACGGTCGCCGGGCTCCTCACCCTCCAGGACAGCGGCACCACCCTCCGCCACCGCGACATGGACGGGACGGACGCCGTGCGGAAGCTCCGCGTCGAGGCCGGCGACGTGACGATCGGCGCCGGCACCTATCTCGAGGCCAACGGCCGCGGCTACCTCGGCGGCTACGCCAGCGGCAACGGGGCGTGGACCGGGCGCGCCCCGGCCACCCAGCTGCGCGCCCCGGCGTACGTCGGCGGCGCGCACGGTGGCCTCGGCGCGAGCTTCGGTGGCAGCGTCTCGGCCCCCGTCTTCGACTCGCTCTATCACCCCCGCTACCCCGGCGGCGGCGGCGGCGCGTACAGCACCTCCACGAGCTACAAGGGCGGCGACGGCGGCGGGCTCATCGAGGTCATCGCGCCGACCGGCACCGTCACCCTCGACGGGCAGATCGTCGCCAACGGCGAGAACGTCAACTACGGCGGCGGCGGCGCCGGCGGCTCCATCTACATCGAGGCGGCCACGGTCGCGACCGGCGCCACCGGGAGCCTCCAGGCCAAGGGCGGCCGCACCGTCCAGAACCACAGCTCCTACGGCACCGGCGCCGGCGGCGGGCGCATCGCCATCGTCGCCCAGGCGATCACCGGGGCCCTCGGCGGGACCACGCCCTGGGACGCCTTCGACGTCTCCGGCGGCGACTGCGCCTACACCGGCTACAGCGCGGCCGGCGCGGGCACCTTCTACCGCAAGGTCGGCGTGGCGCTGGGCGACCTCGTCATCGACAACACCGAGCAGCCCCGGGCGACCTTCAACGACAGCACGCCGCTGCCGTTCCAGGGGCAGCGCGTCAGCACGGCGCTGAGCGGCGCGACGCTGACCGACGCGCTCAGCAACTTCACCTCGAGCGGCGACCTGGCCGACTACCACGTCAACCCGAACACCGGCTTCAACGCCACGCCCACGCTCCTCGACGACCTCGACTTCACCATCGCCTCGAGCACCGCGAGCGCGCTCACGACGACCGCGTCCATCACCGACGCCGTCACCGGCGACCCGTGGAGCGCCGTCTACTGCTTCGACAACCTCGAGATCCGCGGCGGCGCGCGCGTCAAGGCCGACGCCCAGGTGTGCGTCCTCCAGGGCGACCTCGTGAACGCGGACGCCGTCAGCTTCGAGCTCGGCGGGCGCTTCAACGTGCGCACCCTCGACCTCAACCTGGTCACCTCGCTCACCATGACGAGCGGCCAGGCGGCCGGCATGACCGTCACCGACCTCATCCACGACGACGACGACGGCTACCCGTTCACCCTCTACCTGAACGACGGCTACCTCACCAAGGACGTCCTGACCGTCGCCAACGTCTACACGGGCGGCTCCGGCACCATCAACGGCACCTCGCTCACCGTGAGCGGCACCTTCAACGGCGCCGGGATGACCATGAACTTCGGCTCGGTGACGGCGCCCCCGGCCTCGACCCTCACCCTGTGCGGCGGCACGTGGAACGTGGGCTCGATCGTCTCCAGCGGCGACGCGGTCATCGACTGCGGCGCCGTCGTCAACGTCTCCGCCGACCTCGTCAGCGTCGCCGGCACCCTGACCCTCCAGGGGTCGGGCACGAGCCTGCGGCACGCGGCGATGACCGGCGACGACGTCATCCGGAAGCTCCGCGTCGAGGCGACGAGCTTCAGCCTCGGCGCCGGCACCTCGGTCTACGTCGACGGGCGCGGCTACATCGGCGGCTACGCCAGCGGCAACGCGGCGTGGACCGGGCGCGCCCCGGCCCCCCAGCTGCGCGCCCCGGCGTACGTCGGCGGCGCCCACGGCGGCCTCGGCGCGGCCTTCGGCGCCAGCCTCTCGGCGCCGGTCTACGACTCGCTCTACCGCCCGCGCTACCCCGGGGCCGGCGGCGGCGCATACAGCAGCAGCACCACCTACCGCGGCGGCAGCGGCGGCGGGCTCGTGGAGATCATCGTCCCGACCGGCACCTTCACCCTCGACGGCACCGTCACCGCCGACGGCGAGAGCATCAACTACGGCGGCGGCGGGGCCGGCGGCGCGATCTACATCGAGGCGGACGTCATCGCGACCGGCGCGAGCGGCTTCCTGTCGGCGAGCGGCGGGCGCACGGTCCAGAACCACAGCTCCTACGGGACCGGCGCCGGCGGCGGGCGGATCGCGCTGAAGGCCAACGTCATCACCGGCGCGCTGGGGTCGACGACGCCGTGGACCGCCTTCGACGTGGCCGGCGGCGAGAGCGCCTACACCGGCTACACCGGCGCCGGCGCCGGCACCTTCTTCCGCAAGGTGGGCGCTGCCGACGGCGACCTGGTCATCGACAACACCGAGCAGAGCCGCGCGACCTTCGACGGGAGCACGCCGCTGCCGTTCCAGGGGACGCGCATCTCGACCGACATCACCGGCGCGGTGCTGACCGACACCGGCACCGACTTCAGCAGCAACGGCGACCTCACCGACTACCTCATCAACCCGAACGTCGCCGCCACCGGCGGCACCGGGACCCTCGGCGACGACCTGCGCTACGCCATCGCGTCGAGCGGGGCGACCTCGGTCACGACGACCGCGGCGCTCGCCGGTGCCAGCACCGGCGACACCTGGAGCGCCTACTACCGCTTCGACAACTTCGAGATCCGCGGCGGCGCGCGGGTCACCGCGGACGCCCAGGTCTACGTCGCCGCCGGCGATCTGTCCCACGCGGACGCCGTCAACTTCGAGGTCGGCGGCCGCCTGAACGTCCGCGACCTCGACCTCAACGGCGTGTCCGACATCTGGCTGACCTTCGGCGTCGCCGCCGGGGTGACCGCCGTCAACCTGATCCGCGGGGGCAGCCCCGACTACCCCTTCGACTACCACCTCGCCGACGGCTACGTGAACAAGGCCGACCTCCACGTCGGGCTCGTCTACGCCAGCGCCGCGCCCAAGCTGTCGGGGACCACCCTCACCGTGCACGAGTCCGTCCAGGGCTCGGGCGGCACCTTCACCTGGACCTCGGTGACCGCGCCGTCCGGGACGCTCCTGAGCCTCTGCGGCGGCACCTGGACCCTCCAGACCGTCACCGCCCCGTCGGGCGCGACCTTCGACTGCAGCGGCGCCTTCACCATCAACGGCGATCTGGTCGACGTGACCGGGCTCCTGACCGTCCAGGGGAGCGCCAAGCTCTACTCCGGGCAGATGGGCGCGGACGACGTCATCCGGAAGCTGCGGATCCAGGCCAGCGACTTCACCCTGACCGGCGGCGGCATGCTCGACGTGGACGGGCGCGGCTACCTCGGCGGCTACGCGAGCGGCAACGCGGCCTGGGGCGGGCGCGCCCCCGAGCCGCAGCTCCGCAACACCGGCTACGTCGGCGGCGCGCACGGCGGCCTCGGCACGACCTACGGCGGCTACGTCTCCGGCCCCGCCTTCGACTCGCTCTACCGGCCGCGCTACCCCGGCGGCGGCGGCGGCGCCTACAGCTCCAGCACCACCTACAAGGGCGGCGACGGCGGCGGCCTCATCGAGATCATCTGCCCGAGCGGCACGGTCACCGTCGACGGCACCGTGTCGGCCAGCGGCGAGACGGTCAGCTACGGCGGCGGCGGCGGCGGCGGCAGCATCTACGTCGAGGCCGACGTCATCGCGACCGGCGCCTCGGGGCTCCTACGCGCCGCGGGCGGGTCGCTGACCCAGAACTCGTCGAGCTACGGCACCGGCGGCGGCGGCGGACGCATCGCCCTGGCCGCGAGCACGGCCATCACCGGCGCCCTGGGCGGCACGAGCCCGTGGGACGCCTTCGACGTCCACGGCGGCCAGAGCGCCTACACCGCCTACGCCGCGGGCGGCGCCGGCACCTTCTTCCGCAAGGTCGGCGCGGCGACCGGCGACCTCGTCGTCGACAACAGCGAGCAGGGGCGGGCGACCTTCGACGGCAGCACGCCGCTGCCCTTCCAGGGGAGCTCGGCGAACGACAGCGTGTCCGGGAGCACGCTCACCGACTCCGTCCCCGGCTTCGCGTCGAACGGTAGCTTGATCAACTACATGATCAACCCGAACGTCGCGTACACCAACGGCACCGACACCCTCGCCGACGACCTGGCCTTCACCATCGCGTCGAGCACGGCGACGGCCGTCACGACCACCTCCGCCCTCACCAACACGGTCAACGGCAGCGTCTGGAGCGCCTTCTACGCCTTCGACAACCTCGAGGTGCGCGGCGGCGCGCGGGTCGTGGCCGACGCGCAGGTGCTCGTCTACTCCGGCGACGTGCAGGGCGGCGACGCCGTGTCCTTCAACCTCGGCGGTCGCCTCGACGTGCGCGCCCTCGACCTGATGGGCGTCGGCACCCTCGCCATGACCGCGGGGACCAGCGCCAAGCTGACGGTGGACACGCTCATCGGCGCCAACGACGCGGGCCACGCCTTCGACGTGATCCTCGCCGACGGCAGCATCGCGAAGGACGCGCTGGTCGTGAACACGCTCACCTCGACCAGCGGCACGCTGACCGGCGCGACCTCGCTCCAGTTCGCGGGGAGCGCGGTGGTCACCTCGGCGACGGTCAACTTCCCGTCGGTCTCGACGGCGAGCGACCTGACCATCACCGGCGGCAGCTGGACCGTCGGCACCCTCAGCGTCGGCGGTGACGCGGTCATCCAGAGCGGCGCCGGGGTCAACGTCACCCAGGACGACCTCGCGGTCGTCGGGAGCCTGGACGTGCTGAGCAGCGCGGTCATCTCCCACAGCGCGACGAGCGGGGCCGCGATCCGGCGCCTCCACGTGACGGCGACCGACGTCTACGTCGGGAGCGGCGCGCGGATCCACGGCGACAGCCTCGGCTGGCGCGCCGGCGTCAACGCCTCGACCCCGGGCCAGGCCTGGCCGGACGGCTCCACGACCTACGGCTCGGGCTACTACAACGGCGGCTGCCACGGCGGCCTGGGCTACCTCTACCACGGGAGCTACCCGCGCTGCGTGGCCTACGAGGCCTTCGACTCCGCCGACCTGCCCGGCAGCGGCGGCGGCTACTCGAGCAGCGGCCACGGCGGCGGCGTGGTCTTCGTCGAGGCGACCGGGAGCATCACCGTGGACGGGACCATCTCGGCCAACGGCGGCTACTCCTCGAGCGGCGGCGGCGGCGGCGGCGGGTCGGTCCACCTGAGCGCGCCGAGCCTCGCCGGGGCCGGCGTCGTGCAGGCGATCGGCGGCAACTCCGGCAGCTACGGCGGCGGCGGGGGCGGGCGCATCGTCATCGACGGCTACACCGCCGGGACCGGGCTCGCCGGGATCTTCGCCGGGACGCCGTGGGTCAGCATCAGCGCCGGCGGCGGCGGCTCGGGCGCGAACTACCGCGGCGGCGCCGGGACGATCTTCATGCGCTCGAGCACCGACACCTACGGCGCGCTCATCGTCGACAACGAGGAGTACAACAGCTTCGCCAACTCCACGCCGATCGCGACGGTGGGGCAGGGCACCATCCTGACCCTCACGGCCGGCGCCCCCGACGACACGCTGTTGCAGAGCTCGCTGTCGTGGCTGACGCCCGACTACCTCGCGGGCACGATGCTGCGCGCGGACATCGCCGACAACGCCACGGCGACCCTCACCGACGACGCGGTGAGCACGGTCGTGACCAACCTCAACGATCGCCTCACGGCGCCGGGCATGACCGCCTACGCGGCCAACGGCGACACCTTCCGGGGGCTGGTCGTCGTCGACGAGCTCGAGGTGCGCGGGCGCGCCCAGGTCCAGGTCAACGGCGACGTCCTCGTCTACGACGGCGACGTGTCGGGCGGGACGAGCAAGGTGTTCACGGTGCCGACGAGCGCGAAGCTGACGGTCGACCACCAGCTCGAGATCTATGACGTCCTGCAGGCGAACATCGTGACGGTCGGGTCGACCATCGTCGCCGGGAGCCTGGTCTGCATCGACTGCCCGTGAGTCGGGGCGACGTCCACGCAGCTGGCCCAAAACGAAACGCGCCGCCCGGGGAGTCCGGACGGCGCGCTTCGTCTCGTCAGTGAGCCGGGGACGCTACTTCTTGCGGAGGAGCTTGATCTCGGCCTTCACGTTCTCGGTGATGGTCTTCCAGGCGTCCTTGTTGTCGCCCGACTCGTCGATGACGGCGATCCCGTCGTCGCCGACGGTCAGCGCGGTCACGTCGACGCCGGCGAACCAGCCGACGACGTCGAGGTCGACGAGGAAGGTCGCGACGTCGCCGTCACCGATGGTCAGGCCCTCCTCGTTGCGGAGGGTGACCTTGTCCATCTTCTTGGCGAGGTACTGGACCTTCACGCCGTCGATGGTCGCCTCGACGACGACCGCCGAGTTGTCGGGCGTCAGGCCGGTGCCGTCCGAGGGCGTGTCGAACTTGAACTCCACCTTCTTGTAGGTGCCGGCGGACAGCGTGTAGATGTCCGTCGTGTTCCACTCGGGGTTGAGCAGGTCGAGGTGGTACTCGCCCTTCGCCTTGAACTTCTCGGCGTCGGTGTCCTTGTCGGGGAGGACCTTGACCTCGCGCACGAGGACGTCGAAGCGCGTGACCTCGAAGTCGGCGTCGATCACGTAGAGGTTCGTCCCGGCGGACGACGCGACGTAGGGGCTCAGCTCGAGGTCGATACCCGTGGTGCCGGAGTCACAGGCCGCCACGGGGAGGGCGAGAAGGAGTGAGAGAATGAGTTGCTTCATCGGGTTCTCCGTATTCTGAGCGGTGGTGATCCCGCGCGTCACTCTGGCAAGGACGCGTCGTCGGTGCCAGACATTTAGCGCACGCGCCGACGATTTGTAACCCCATTGGTATTCTGTGGCGCTGACCGTCTGGTCGGCCTCAGGGCTCGACGGGGGCGCCCGAGAGGGTCGACCACTCGGCCCAGGAGCCGTCGTAGAGGCGGACGTCCTCGTAGCCGAGCCAGCGCAGCACGAGCCAGGTGACCGACGCGCGGGTGCCGCTCGCGCAGTAGGCGACCAGGGTCGTCGCCTCGGCGGGCAGGTCGGTGTAGAGGGCGGCGACGGCCGCGCGGTCCTTCAGGGCGCTGCCGGACACGTTGTCCGTCCACGGGACGTTGTAGGCGCCGGGGATGTGGCCCGAGCCGTATTCTCCGGCCGAGCGGGCGTCGACGAGGGCGACCGAGGCGTCCTCGAGGTGGTCGATGACCCAGGCGCCGGTGACGCGGAGGGCGTCGTCGGCCGTCGGGGCCGGGTAGGTCGTGCTCTCGGTCGCCGGGGCGTGGCTGTCGCTGGCGCCGGACCAGCTCGCGTAGCCGCCGTCGAGGAGGCGGGCGTCGTGGCCGTAGTAGCGGAGCGTCCACACCAGGCGGGCGGTGGTGGTGTCGGTGGCCGGGCCGGCGACGATGGCGGTGGTCCCGGGCTCGAGGCCGGCGGCGGCGAAGGCCGCGGCGACCTGCTCGGGGCCGGCGACCTGGCTCGGGACGCCGTCGACCGTGGCGCGCACGTCGGCGACGTCGATGTGGAGGGCGCCCGGGATGCGGCTCGAGGTCCAGCTGCCCGCGTCACGCACGTCGATGACGACCAGGCCGTCGTCCTCGAGGTGGGCGGCGAGCCAGGCGCCGTCGACGATCCAGTCGGTCGGGTCGGCGACGGGGGCGGCGGTGTCGTCGGCGAGGGTGTCGTCCGCCGCGGACAGCGTGTCCGCGGCGACGTCCTCGCCCGTCGCGTCGTCGGCGAGGGTGTCCGCGGCGGCGTCCTCGTCGAGCGCGTCGGCGCCGATCGCGTCCGCGCCGGCGTCGTCGAGGGACGTGTCGGCCGACTCGCACTGGGAGATCGGGAGACCGCACGTCCCGAGGGGCTCGCCGCCGCCGTCACCGCCGCAGGCGGGCGCGAGGGACACGAGCAGGAGCAGGCTGAGAGCGGGCAGAGCGAGGCGTGACATCATCCTCGGGGCCTCCGGTGGCTGGGCGGGTGACCCGCGTGCGGGCTGGTGCGCGCGGAAGCCCAAAGGGTGTCACGCCCCGCGGAAAATCAAGGGGTCGCGCCGTCCCCCCGGGCCAGGACGTAGGCCGCGTAGTGCCGGTCGGTCCCGCGGATGTGCCCGTTGAGCCACGACCTCAGGAACGTGAAGAGCTCGGCGTCGAGCTTGGTGCGGCCCGCCTCGAAGCGCGCCGTGATGTCGCCCACCCGCGCGACGAGCGCCGCGTGCGAGGCGCGGTGCGCCGCGAGGTCCGGATAGCCGACGGCCTCGAGCAGCCGCTCCTCGTAGGCGAAGTGCGTGACGGTGTAGTCGGTCAGCTCGCGGAGGATGCGTGCGGTCTGCCCGTGGTTTCCGCCCGCGCTGACCGCGTGGAGGGCGTTCAGCAGGTCGACGAGGCGCCTGTGCTGGGCGTCGATCTCCGGGATCCCGACGGCGATGGCGTCCGACCAGTCGATGAGCGGCAGGCGCTCGCGGGCGCCGTCGACCATGCGGCGGATGGCCACCCGCCGCATCGTCTTGACGACGCGCTCGTTCATCCCGAGGTCGTTCATGCCGACCTGCAGCGCGTGGGTGGCGGTGTCCACGATGAGGCCGATCGCCACGCCGAAGAGGCGCTTGAAGCTGGTATAGACGACGAGGGCGTCCGCGGCGTCCAGGGTGGCGAAGAGCCGCTCGGCGAACGCCAGCTCGATGCGCGCGGCGAGCGCGACGACGTGGCGGCTCTGCACGCCGGCGGCGGCGTGGAGCAGCCCGATGAAGCAGCACTCGCCCCAGAAGCCGTCCCCGGGCGCGCCGGAGAGCAGCTTCTCGAGCCACATCGCGAGGTTCGCCTCGCGATCGGACGACGCGGCTCCGAGGAACCGCGCCGTCCCCTCGCACCGTTGCAGCTCCTCGACGAACAGCGCCGCCAGGTCGTGCGCCCACGGCGTCGTCGTCGACGCCACCGCGCGCAGCACGGGCCAATCCCCCTCGGCTTCCCCGGCGAGCGCCAACGCCTCCGGCGCCACGCGGACCGCGTGGTCGAGGATGTCCTGCATCGGTTTCCCCCCGGCCCGCTCTCTCGATACGTCGACGGCGCGTGTGTGGCTCGCGCGCCGTCCCCCCACGGGCCATTGGGACCAGCCTAGCAACGTCTCGGATCGTCGATCAAGGCTTCCGGCCAAAAGGTCGGAATTTCGACCCATGGGTTTGATTGGCGTCAAAAACGCGCTGCCCGACGGCACTCTCAGCGATCGTTCGGGACGTAGACGATCCGCGGCAGGACCGTCGCGCCGGCCACCATCGGGGCGATCAGGTCGATCGACCAGCCGTAGCGGTAGTACGGGCGCATCAGCGGCAGCAGGGGGTGGTGCCGATCGGTCAGGATGACGTGCGAGAAGCGCCGCTCGCGGAACGCGGCGGTGAGCTCGGCGTTCAGGCGCTTCTTGCCGGGGTCGTCCGGGTCGCGCATGCGGCGGACGTCCTGGGCGGCCATGCCGAGCCCGTAGGAGCGCTTGTCGGCCCACTGCGGCAGGAAGCGCCAGTCGGGCAGCAGCACGTCGCCGGGGAGGCTGGCGAGGTAGCCGAGGAACTGGTCGCCGCGATCCTGGGCGTCGTCCGGCGGGATCGACCACGAGGCGCGGTAGCCGAGCATCCCGAGCTGCGCGGCGATCATCAGGGCGAGCGCGGCCGCGGTGGGGGAGGCGCCGAGGCGGCGGCGCTCGGAGGCGCGGGCCTCGCCCTCGGCCAGCCCGAGCCCCAGCGGTCCGAGCAGCGCGACGGCGGCGAAGCCGGGGATGACCACGTTCGTCCAGCCGCCGTCGTGGATGCGGGCGAGCCAGGCGCTGACGAGGAGGCCGACGGCGACGGCGACGTAGAAGAGGCCGCGCTTGGGGCGCCGCGCGAGGAGGAGCCCGCCGCCGGCGATGGCGGCGCCGAGGGCGATCCCGGCGTGCCACATGTCCTTGGTCCAGAAGCTCGTGATGCGGTCGTCGAGCATCAGGTGGGCGCGCGGCACCTCGACGAGGTAGTACCAGAACCAGCCGTCGCTGACGGCGTTGAGGACGAGCACCGTGAGCCCGGCGAGCCCGGCGCCGACGGCGCCGGCGACCAGCGCGCGGCGGCGGTCGGTGAAGAGCAGGACGAGCCCGGCGGGCAGCAGCGCGATGGCGGCGGTCTGCTTGGTCATGACGGCGCAGGCCATGAGCACGCCGGCGGCGACGGCGGAGCGGAGCGTGGTGCGGAAGCGGAGGACGTAGAGGCTCGCCAGCAGGAGCAAGAGCAGCAGGCTGTCGACGCGGGCGATGTGGAACCAGCGGCCGCCGACCTCGTAGGTGGCGAAGAAGAGGCCCACCGCGATGACGGCCCAGCGGTGCGTGTCGGTCTCGCGCTGGACGAAGCGGTAGATGAGCGCCCCGACGCCGAGGATCGACAGGAACGAGACGAGCCGGAGGGCGAAGAAGTCGACCCCCATGACCCCGCCGAAGGCCGCGCTGACCAGGTAGTAGAACGGGGGATAGATGTAGCCCGTGTACTCGAGGCCGGGCGGCGGATAGATGTCCTGGCCCTGGGCGAGGCGCTGGACGGTCTCGACGAAGCCGCCCTCCATCCACTCGAGCTGATACGGGAAGTCGACCGTGTTCAGCGCGACGTAGAGGTACTTGGCGACGACGAAGGCGGCGAAGGCGACCGCCCCCCACACGAGGACGAGCTCGGCGACGCGGCCGGCGCGGCGCGCGCGCGATCCGGCGGCGCTGGGGTCCGGCCCCGGGGGCGTCGGCGAGGGGGACCCGGGGGGCTGCGGCGAGGCCGCGTCGATGTCGGAGGTCGTGTCCATAGCGCGCGCAGTCTAGGGGCTCGGGTGTTCGACGCCAACACCTCGCGGATCGGGCGTGGGTGGCGTAGGCTAGGAGACGCAGCGGATGCGGCTCCTGGCCCGTGCGGCCCGCGCCGGGCGCGTCGCGCCCGGATCCGGAGCTGGCGCGGCGGCCGCACGCTGGCATCTGCACGACCTGCACGAGGAGCACCGATCATGGAGCTCATCGATCTCTATCGGCGCATGGCGCTCGCCCGGGCGTTCGAGCTGGCGCTGGCCGATCTGTGGCGGCGGGGGCTGATCTCGGGCGAGCTGCACCTCGGCACCGGCGACGAGGCCGTCGCCGCCGGCGTCACGGCCCACCTGAAGGCCGGGGACGCCGCGGCCCTCGACCACCGCGCGACCCCGTTCCTGGCGCTGATGGAGATCGATCTGCGCGCCATCGTCGCGGAGGTCCTCGGGCGCGAGGGCGGCCTGTGCCGGGGGCGGGGCGGGCACATGCACCTCTTCTCGAAGGATCACCTCGTCGCCACCTCGGGGATCGTCGGCGCCGCCGGGCCGGCCGCGGTCGGCTTCGGGCTGGCCGCGCGGCGGCTCCGCCCGGGCTCGGTCGCGGTGGCCACCTTCGGCGACGGCGCGGCGAACCAGGGGATGCTGATGGAGAGCCTGAACCTGGCCGTCGTCTGGCGCGTGCCCGTCCTCTTCGTGTGCAAGGACAACGGCTGGGCGATCACGACCCGCGAGGGCGCGATGACCGGCGGGGGCCTCGAGGAGCGGGCGCGGGCCTTCGGGCTGGAGACGCGCGCCGTCGACGGCCTGGACGCCGAGGCCGTGTGGGGCGCGGCCGGCGAGCTCGTGTCCCGGGCCCGCCGCGGGAAGGGGCCCGGGTTCCTCTTGGCGCGGACCGCTCGGCTCGACGGCCACATGCTGGGCGACCCGTTGGTGCGCGCGGCCGCCGCGCCGACCACCGACGGCCGGGAGATCTTCTCGAAGGTCGTGTCCGCGACGTTCAAGCGCGGGGGCGGGCTCCGGGCGCGCGTCAAGAGCCTGGGGACGATGACGAACACCATGCGGCACGCCCGCAAGGGCCACCAGGGGGGAGGGAGCGACCCGCTGGTCCGCGCGCGCAAGGCGCTCAAGAAGCGGGCGGCGGAGGTCGAGCAGGCCGACGTCGAGAGTCGGGAGCGGGTGGCGGCGGCGGTGGCGGCCGCGCTCGAGGAGGCTCCGTGATGGCGACCCTACGATTCAGCGAGGCCATCGACGCCGCGATCGGCGCGGCGATGTTGGAGGACGAGCGCATCGTCGTGTTCGGCGAGGACGTCCCGATGCTGCGGAGCGCCCTCGCGGCCCGCTTCGGCGCGGACCGCGTGCTGGGCGCGCCGATCTCCGAGGCGGGCTTCGTCGGGGCGGCCGTGGGCGCGGCCATGGCGGGCCTGCGGCCGGTCGTGGAGCTCTACATGGTCGACTTCGCCGCCGTGGCGATGGACGCGCTCCTCAACCACATGGCGAAGCTCGAGGGCCTCTCGGGCGGGCGGTGGCGCTGTCCGCTCGTGCTGCGCGCGCCGTGTGGCGCCGGCTACGGCGACGGCGGCCAGCACGGCCAGGCGCTGTGGGGGCTCCTGGCGGCCATCCCGGGGTTGACCGTGGTGGTGCCGTCGACGCCGGCGGACGCCGCGGGCCTCATGCGCAGCGCGCTGGAGCACGACGGCCCGGTCATCTTCATGGAGCACAAGCTGCTGTCCGAGGCGTGGCTCGAGTTCCTGGGGCGCCAGTACCGCGAGACGGTGTCGTTCGCGCCGCCCGCCGCCTCTGAGGGAGAGGTCCCGGAGGGCGAGCGGGTGGCGATCGGCGAGGCGGTCGTCCGGCGCCCCGGGAGCGACGTCACCCTCGTCTCCCTGGCGGTCGGCGTACACCGCGCGCTGGCGGCGGCCGAGGCGCTGGCCGGCGACGGCGTGAGCTGCGAGGTGATCGACCTCCGCACCGTCCGCCCCCTCGACCGCGCGGCCGTCGTCGCGTCGGTGGCGAAGACCGGGCGGCTCGTGGCGGTCGACGAGGACTACGCCCAGTTCGGCCTCAGCGGCGAGCTCGCCGCGCTGTGCCTGGAGGCCGGCCTGCGCTTCGCCTATCGACGCGTCGCGGTGGAGGACACGCTCCCCTACGCGCGTCACCTCGAGGACGCCGCGCTGCCGAACGTGGAGCGCATCGTGGCCGCCGTGCGCGAGGTCCTGCCGGCCTAGCCGCAGTGCGGTCGCTTGTGGATAACCCTATGAGATTGAACACATCTTTCCACCACGGAGGCCACGGAGGGCACGGAGGATGTGGGGCCGCTCAAGCCGAAACTCCAAGCGCGACCCGCTCCCCCCTCCGTGAGCTCCGTGCTCTCCGTGGTAGAAAGCCGTTCCGGTTCAGCGCCTTGCGGTTCAGCGCCTTGTGGCCTGT
>SBGO01000444.1 GCA_006226565.1 Deltaproteobacteria bacterium
CAGCCCTGCTCCACGCGCTCGGCCGCGGCCCCGCAGGGCGCCCGCCGCCTCGCCGCGGCCGTGGCGATCGCGGCGGCGCCGTCCCTCCCCCGCGCCGATCTCCCCCGCGACGACACGGGGCGTCCCCGACGCATGGAGCACCGCTGCTCCGAGCGGACGACGCGTGCTCCGCGTCCAACGCCAGCGAGGCACGACAGTTGCGGCGGCGAACGCGCTCGGGCACCATCGGCCGCCATGGAGAAGCAGCGCGTGACCGGTTCCTCCAGCGTTGAACGGATCGTCGGACGCCTGGTCGACTGGGTCGAGCGGCATCCGTGGCTCGTCATCGCCGTCGCCGTCCTCGTCGCCGGCCTGTCGGTGTGGCTGACGACGAAGCTGAAGGTCGTGCAGGACCTCAAGATCCTGCTCCCGCCCGACGCCCCGAGCATCTCCCGGCTCGAGGAGGTCGACCGCCGGATGGGGAACCTCGACGACCTGCTCGTGCAGATCAAGAGCCCCTCCCGCGACGCCAACCTGAAGTTCGGCGAGGCCATCGCCCCGCGCCTCTCGGCCCGGGACGACATCCGCTTCGCCCTCTTCCACCAGGACCGGACCTACTTCGAGGACCACGCGCTCCTCTACGTCAGCCTCGCCGACCTCCTCGAGCTCCGCGACCGCGTCATCAAGCGCATCAAGAAGGAGGTGGCCGCGAGCTTCAACGAGGGCTTCGAGGACGAGCCGGACGACGGCGCCGACAAGCCCCCCGACAAGGTCGAGGACGACCTCGGCGACCTCAGCGGCGACGCGCTGAGGGAGAAGTACGGCATCGACGAGAAGCTGCCCGAGTACTTCGAGGCCGACGAGGGGCGCGTCATCGTCGTCAAGGCGCGGCCGATCCACCAGACGACCGACGTCGCCTTCACCAAGGAGATGATCGCCGGCGTCGAGGCCGACATCGCGGCGCTCGCCCCGCACACCTTCCACCCCGAGATGGAGGTCACCATCGAGGGCGCGTACGCGAAGCGGCGAAAGAACGTCAACAGCATCGCCGGCGACGCGGCGCGCGGGACCGCCGTGGCGGCGCTCCTGCTCGTCCTCTGCATCGGCTTCTACTTCCGGCGCATCCGCGCGGTGCCGCTCGTCATGGTGCCGCTGCTCCTGAGCGTCGTGACCGCGCTCGGCTACGCGCAGCTCCGCTACGGCTTCCTCAACCTCGTCAGCGCCTTCATCTTCGCCGTGCTCCTCGGCGTCGGCATCGACTTCGGGCTGCACGTCCTCGGCCGCTACGAGGCCGAGCGCGGGCGCGGCCACGACCGGGCGAAGGCGCTCAAGCTCGTCCTCTCCACCACCGGCATGTCGACCCTGACCGGCGCGGCCAGCACCATCGGCGTCTACGGCATCCTGATGATCGCCGACTTCCAGGGCTTCGCGCAGTTCGGCGAGCTCGCCGCGGTCGGCGTGCTGTCGGCCGCCATCTCGGTCTTCACGGTCATGCCCGCCTTCATCGTGGTCTTCGAGCGCTGGTTCCCGTGGAAGCCCAGCCGCCGCCAGCAGCGCACCCTCACCGCCCCCGAGCCGCCCGTCCGGCGCCCGACCCGCGGCCTCGTCATCGCGGCCATGACGGCGCTCGTCTTCGGCCTCGGCACGGCCGTCGCATCCAGCGTCTCGGTCCCGAAGATCGAGTTCGAGTACAACTTCAACAAGCTCGGGCCCAAACCGGTCGCGCAGGACGACGACGACGAGGACAAGGAGACCGAGAAGGCCGCGAGCTACAAGGACGCCGTCGGCAAGGAGGCCACCACCGGCCCGGTGGTCGCGCTCACCAAGGACCTCGCCCAGACCGAGTGGGTCCACCGGATGCTCGCGTCCGCGATGGACATGACCGACGACGAGGCCGCGCACTTCGACGCCGTGCGGGCCGGCACCTACGTCGCGCCGCCCAAGCCCGCCGAGGACACCGCCCCCGCCAAGCCCGCCGAGGACGCGGCCCCCGCCGCGCAGGCCGGCGACGACGAGGACGACTGGGGCGACGAGGACGACGACGCGTGGGACGAGCAGGAGGATCCCAAGTGGGCCCGCCTGCGCGCCGAGGCGAGCGCCAGCGCCACCCTCTCGAAGGACGCCGCCTCCCGCTTCGACGGCTACTCGTCGGCGCGGGTGGAGATGATGCACGGCTCGCTCATCCAGGTCCTGTCGCTCTTCACGTTCATCCCCGAGCGTCAGGAGGACAAGCTCACCGTCATCCGGGACATCCGGCGGCGCATCGACGCCAAGCGGAAGAAGCTCTCGGAGGACACCAGGAAGAAGCTCGAGGACGTCGAGCGCTACCTCGCCGTGAACGACCAGATCACCGTCGCCGCGCTCCCCGAGTGGGTGAAGGTCCAGTTCACCGACACCGACGGGAAGCTCGGGCAGTTCGTCATCTTCCGGAACTCCGGCACGAAGTCCGACTACCTGGTCGCCAAGAACATCGAGACGGCCTTCTTCGACCTCCCCACGCCGACCGGCAACGTCGAGACCGCGGGCAACGTCTACATCATGCCGGCGATGCTCGACACGGTCGCCCACGACGGGCCGATCGTCGTCAGCCTCGCCCTCGTCGTGGTGCTGGTGACGGCGCTGCTCCTCTTCCGCACCTTCTTCGGGATGGGCGCGGTGGCGCTGACCGTGTCCCTGGGCGTCCTGTGGGTGGTCGGGATGATGGAGATCTTCGACTGGAAGGCGAACTTCTTCAACATCATCGCCATCCCGCTGCTCCTCGGCATGGGCCAGGACTACGCCGTCCACATGTACCACCGCTACCTGCACGACGGGGTCGGGCGGCTCCGGCGGGTCGTCCGCGAGACCGGCGGCGTCGTCTTCATGACGACGCTCACGACGGCCATCGGCTTCGGCGGCATCCTCTTCGCCAACCACCGCGGGCTCCTGTCGATGGCGTGGACCTCGGTCGCCGGGCTCATCGCGTGCTTCGTCGCGGCGGTCATCATCCTGCCGTCGCTCATCATCGCCGCCGACTGGGTGCGCCGCCGCCGCGCGACCGACCCGGTCGCGGAGGAGTAGCGCCGCCGCCGCAACCTCGGCCGCGGCGCCTCGACAGGAGGCTGCACCGCCGAGCGGCGCGACTACCCGCGGTGCTTGCCGTCCTCGGAGGCGAAGCGCCCGACCAGCTGGACCGTCTCGCGCAGGCGGTCGCCGGTGGTCAGCGGGCGGCTCTTGCCCCAGATCCAGGTGAGGACCCGGCCGAAGGCCTGGGCGCGGTAGACCGGCCGGAAGCGCTTGTAGAGCGCCGGGTAGTAGGCGCCGATGACGTTGTGCTGAAAGCGCGCCTGGTTGGCGATCTCGCCTTCGAGCGTGGCGCGGCGCTTGTCCATGCCGCCGGCGATGTCCAGCCCGCGGCGGACGGCCGGGCGGGCGCGGAAGGCGAGGTAGCCGTCTTCGCGCCCGCTCTCGCGGCGCCAGCGCTCGAGGCGGAAGGCGAAGCTGTGCTCGTCCTGGCGGAGCACCTGCTCGTCCCAGAGCCCGACGGCCAGCGCGACCTCGCGGCGGACCGCGCTGTTGGTCCCGTGGAGCCAGTCCACGGGGGTCACGTCCTCGTCGAAGCGCGCGTAGGTCCTCGGGATCTTGAGGCGCGAGTAGCGCATCACCCACGGTCGCACGAGCGCGCGCGACACGTAGGGGAGCTCCTCGCCCGCCTGCCACACCTGGCGACAGGAGACGCCGAGGAGGTGCGGGTCCTCGAAGTGCCGGGCCATCTCCGAGAGCCAGGTCGCGTCGACCGGGGTGTCGTCGTCGTCGATGAAGACGACGACCTCGCCGTGCGCGGCCCGGACGCCCTCGTTGCGGGCGCGCGGTCCACCGAGCGGCGGGAAGCGCAGGACCCGGAACCGCGGGTCGAGCGCGTCCAGCGCGGCGGTCTGCTCCGGCGTAGGCTCCGGCGTCTGCTCGACGATGACCACCTCGAAGCTCGGGTGGTCCTGCGCCGCCAGCACGCGACACAGCTCGAGGAGCGGGTCGAGGCGACGGAAGCTGCGGACGACGACGGAGAGCGCGGGAGCGGCGGCGTTCTCAGCCACGCGCCTCCTCGGTGACGACCTCGAGGCTCGCCCGGGGGCGACGCCCGCGGAGCTGCGCGATCTCGTCGACGGTGCGGATGGTCGCGATGCGCTGCCAGATGACGGCGACGGCCAGGATGACGTTGGCGCCGACGAGGCGGAACCAGAGGTAGACGTCGATCCGGTCGAACATGATGCAGATGGCCATCAGGTAGGTGTGCGGCGCCAGCGAGATGAGCGCCCACAGCTGCATCGGCCCGTGGTTGTGCTTGCGGTAGATGGCCGCCGTCTCTTCGGTGCGCTTGTGGCTCAGCCCGCCGCGCTTGGCGAGGGGGTTGGTCCAGCGGACGAGGCGCTCGCCGGCCTTGACGTAAGGGATCATCATCTGCTGGACGACGAAGCGCGTCAGCCAGCTCTTGCCGCTCAGGTCGGCCTTCTCGAGGACCTCGGCGTCGTCCCCCTCGCCGCCGCGCTCGAGGCGCGTCTGCCGGAGGTAGGTCTCTTTGTAGTAGTCGTAGATGACGAGGTGCTGAACGGCCAGGTAGATGACCGGGACGGCCAGCCACAGGTGCACCGGGTTGTGCTGCGTCACCCACAGGTGATAGACGGCCGGGAAGACCGTGGCGATGGCGACCACCGCGTCGGCGGCGCCGTCGAGGGCGCGCCCGAACTGCGACGACGTGCCCTTGGCGCGGGCGAGGAAGCCGTCGGCGCCGTCGAGGATGGCGGCGGTCCAGAGCAGGATGCCGCCGAGCACCAGGGCCGCCCCGGTGCCGACCAGGATCATCGCGCCGGCGACGAGCCCGGTGAGCATCGCCAGGAGCGTCACCATGTTCGGCGTCATCGGGGTCCGGTAGATGGCCGCGACGAAGGCGTAGGCCAGCGGGCGGTGCATCCAGATGTTGACCGGATCCTCGACGTCTCGCGACTTCAGGAGGCTCGAGAACGGCGGCAGCGGCGGATACGGCACCGCGTTCTCGACGGTTTCGGCAGCGGCTGGGCGGGAACCACGTGTCATCGGGGTCTCCGGGACTCGTTTCGCGTCACCGTGCGGTGACTTCGTCGGGCTGGCGGAAGCAAGGTTCACGCCAGCGTTTTCGGCCGCTGATCCCGGCCCTGTTCGGCGGGGGTGGAGTAGCTCTGCTCCAACGACGGCCCTTTCTGTGGAGCGCCCTTCATCCACAGGGATGAAGCCTGCTCCGCGCGCGTCAGAGCCCGCGCGGTCGGCGTCCACTAGCTCCGCAGGGAAACCCGGTCAAGCAAAACCCCCGGTCCGCGTAACGCTCGGACCGCAGGGTGGACATGGCGCCGGACCCTGCTACCGTGCCGAGCCATGATTGGAGTCTCGCGCGCTCGCTTCGTGCTCGTCCTCGCCCTCGCGACATTCTTGGGCGCGCCGGGCTGTCGCACGCTGCGCCCGGTGGTCATCCAGGAGGGGCCGCTCACCGACGGCGATCTGAAGATGGCGTGGACCCGCGCGGCCAACCGCTCGGGGGACAACTTCTCCGAGCAGTTCCGGATCGAGGCGGTGCTCGACGACGGCGGCGAGCTCTTCACCAAGCTCACCGTGACCAACATCGCCAAGTACGACGGCCGCGCCGAGCTCAGCGCCAAAATCCAGCTGCCCGCCGAGGAGGACGCGAACGGCGCGGCCCACGAAGAGGAGGAGGACGACGAGGCCGCCCGACGGAAGGCCGCCGCCCCCACCGGACCGGTCTTCCGCACGAAGGTCAAGAAGGACCGCGGGGACTGGACGGCGGGAAACGAGCGATTCGAGGCCACCGTCGGCGACTGCACCGTGGTGGCCGGCGTCGGCTTCGCCCAGGTCCATGCCGTCGGCGAGAACTTCGTCCTCGACTACACCGTCGAGACCGACCTCCCCGCGCTGCGGCCGCCCGGCGGCGTCGTCAACTTCGGCGGCGCCTTCTACGCGACGACCATCCCGATCCCGCGCGGCCGGCTCGTCGGGACGCTCGTGACCCGAGGCCCCCCCGAGGAGGAGGGCGGCGAGCCGGTCGAGGAGACCATCGACCTCGAGGGCTGGGCCTACATCGAGCACCGCGCGACCGACCTCGCGCCGTACCGGATGGCCAAGCGGTGGTTCAAGATGCGGGAGCACACCCTCGAGCGCACGGTGGTGCTCAGCGCCTTCGAGCGCACCGAGGAGCTCGGCGGCCAGCTCCAGGGCTGGGTCCTCGTCGCCGACGAGGATGGGCTCCAGGTGTACGAGGGGGACGTCGCGTTGACGCCCCGCGACCTCACCCTGGACGGCGAGACCGGTTACGGGGTTCCCGGGCTCGTCTTCCTCGAGAGCAAGGACGGCCCTGGGTTTCGTGGGGTCGTGCGCTCGAACGCGCTGACCGAGCGCCGCGACGACCTGCGCCGCCTGAGCGCCATCGAGCGCGTCGTGGTGCGGCGCCTCATGAAGCCCTTCACCTTCATCTTCGACGACGCGGAGTTCCTCTTCCGGGCGCGGGTCAGCCCCGAGAGCGCCGAGGACCTCTCCTGGCGCGGCGAGACGACCTTCGAGTACCAGCAGCTCAATTCGGACTGACCGGGGTCGGCTTCCCAACCGGACCACCTTGGCGTATTGCCGTGATCGGTAGTGGAACCCGGAAAAGGGAGGAAGCATGAGCTTGTTCGACTTCGCGCAGGACGCCCTCGCCGCCGTCGAGGCGGCGAAGGCCCAGAAGGCCGGTCAGGCGTCGGACGATCCGGCGGCGCACTGGAAGCAGCAGGAAGAGACGATCGAGGACGCCCTCGAGAACGCCGGCATCAGCGGCGTCGACGTGCAGATCGACGCGGAGGGCTTCGCGACCCTCAAGGGCGCGGTCGGGAGCGAGGAGCAGCAGCAGCTCGCCGTCTCGATCGCCGAGCAGTTCGAGCTCAACGGCATGGCGGTCGAGCTCGAGGTGGCCGACGTCCAGGAGGCCTTCGAGGACATGACCGCGATCTGGGCCGACGTCGCCAAGTCCGCCCAGCCGCAGATGGCGACCTACACCACCAAGAAGGGCGACTCCTGGTGGGGCATCGCGGCCCGCTTCTACGGCGACGGCACCCGCTGGAAGAAGCTCAAGCGCGCCAACGGCTGGCCGCGCATGCTGCACCCCGACGTCGAGCTGAAGATCCCGAGCAAGGAAGCGCTCGAGGAGTACGCCGAG
>SBGO01000520.1 GCA_006226565.1 Deltaproteobacteria bacterium
GGCGGAGGCCGGTGGCGTGCGCCGGCTCCCCGGGCGCGCGGGTGTGGATCTGCCCGTCCTCGAGGGTCGCGACGAAGGGGGCCGGGGCCGCGGTCGCCTCGGCGCCCGCGCCGAGGAGCAGCACGGTCAGCGCCGTCGCCCGGGTGGCGGCTCGCAGGGTCGACCTCGTGTGCGCGTTCATCACCGCACCTCCGCGTCCCGTTCTGTGAAGCTCAGCCGAAACGGTGGACGCCCGGCGACGCGGGTCAAGGTCCCATGGGCCTGCCGGCGGCGGGGTCGTCGTCCTCGGCCGGGAGCGCCGCGTTTCGCGCCTCGAGCGTCCGGGCGACGTCCTCCCAGCCCTCCGCCGCCTTGCACGGCGTCTCACCGCGCAGCTCGCAGGCCCGGCGGGCTAAGTCGGCCGCCGCGCGCATGGCCTGCGGGCTGTCGATGTCGTCGAGCGCCGTGAGGCCGGCGGTCAGGACGCAGGACGTCGCGTCGCCGTCTTCGCAGGCGGGCGCGCAGAAGGCGATGCAAGGGGTCTCGTAGCACCGCTCGCGGTCGCTCGGGCCGCAGCGGGACAGGCCGAGCAGGCCGAACAGGGCGAGCAGCGCGAGCGGTCGAAGGGGCGACATCGGGCCTCCGAAGCGGCGGTCCCCCCACGAAAGCGCAGGTCGCCGTCGCCCGCAACCGATCGCCCGGACTTCGGGGGGCGCGCACGCCGAGTGACCTCCGGGCGGGCGGCGGGGATCCGCCGGACGGCCTCGCGCGCACGTAGGCGCCGTGCGATCCCGGGTTGATTGGGCGCAAAAAAAGTGGAGCCCGCGCCGCGGGATCTGTCGATTCGTTCCTATGATGGGCGTTCGGGACGTGGGGTCCCGGGCCAACGGTCACGACGCGGGGACCCATGACGCAGACGAGCGCGGCGACCTTCGAGCTGAGCCTCTTCACGCTCAACACCTGGGGCTTCCGTTGGCCGCTGGCCCGGCACCGCAAGCGTCGCTTCGCCCGCATCGCGAGCCACCTCGCCGAGACGACCTACGACGTCGTCGCGCTGCAGGAGCTCTGGGACGCGGCGCCGCCCGTCCTCGGCCCGACCGGGCTCGTGTGGGCGCGCCAGGCTACCGGGACGCCGCTCGGGCGCCCGCACGGCTTCAACCACTCGGGGCTCGGCGTGAAGCTGCATCCGACGCTGGCGCCGGGCGCGCGCCTGGTGACGCGCCTCATCACGGCCTTTCGCGAGCACCGCGGCTGGGACCGCGTGAAGACCAAGGGGGCCTTCGCGGTCGACGTGCCCTTCGGCGACGACGGCCGCGTCACGGTCCTCACGACCCACCTCCAGGCGGGGCGGCGGCACGGCCGGATCCGCCGCGGCCAGGTCGACCAGATCCTCGAGGCGGCGGCGGACATCCCGGGGCCGATGGTCCTCGCGGGCGACTTCAACTTCTTCGACGACTCGCCCGAGGACCGGGCGTCCCATCGGGTGCTCGCCGAGGCGGGCTTCCGCGACGCCGGCGAGCTCCTCGAGCGCCCCGAGCCGACCTACCTCGTCGCCAACCCGTACGCCGGCAAGGGCGACGGCGACCAGCGCTTCGACCGGATCTATCTCCGCGACGGCGCCGAGCACCGGCTCACCGCCCGCGACCTGCGCGTCATCGTCGACCACGCCGAGCCGATGTCCGACCACCAGGCGCTCGCGGCGAACCTCGTCATCAGCCGCATCTGACCCGCGGGCAGGCGCCGGCGGGCAGGCACGGGCGGGCTACGGCGGGCAGGGCGGCGGCGTCGAGATCGTCATGTCGAGGGGGAGCGCCTTCAGGACGACGTCGCCGGGGGTGGCGAAGCCGCAGGCGATGGCGACGTGCTCGACCGAGAGGCCGGAGGCGGTGACCTCGAGCTCGCTGATGAGGCTCGCGGAGCGCAGCTCGAAGGTCCCGTCGGGCTTCGAGAGGGTCCAGTCGCTGCCGCCGGTGATGCAGCGGTGGCCGGAGATGAAGGCGTTGCCGACGGGCGTGCCGTCCTGGCGGAGCACGCGGCCGCTCGTGAGCACCATGCCGTCGGGGTCGCTGCCCCAGTAGTCGGGCGCCGGGCAGGCCGGGCGCGGCTCGGCCGGGTAGAAGTCGTCGAAGGGGACGGCCGCCGGGCGGACGCTGCCGTCCCAGCGGACGAGGCCGAAGTGCTCGCCGGGCGGGCCCCAGTGGACGTCGCGGTAGAGCCACCACTGGAAGCCGTTGAGGCCGCAGGCCCAGCTCGCGTCGATGGCGTGCTTGGCGAAGTCGCGCTGCTCGTAGTCGCTCGGCCCGCCGTCCTCGACCGAGAGGCCGGTCTCGCCGACGATCGCCGGGTAGGGCTCGCGCCCGGCCCAGGCCAGGAAGGTCGAGACGTAGTCGCGGACGGCCTCGTTCCAGCCGCCCGAGCCGTAGATGTGGAAGGACACGAAGTCGAGCGGCAGCGCGCCCGGGTCCCAGTGGCGGACGGTGCCGAGCTCGGCGAGCCCCATCGTCACCATGTGCCGCGAGCTGCCGGCGCGGACGGCGTCGTACCAGAGGCGCCCGATGGCGTTGGCGTCGACCTTGTCGATGTCCTTGTGGGCGAACTCGTAGACGGGCTCGTTGGTGAGGTCGTAGGCCCAGAGCGTCGGCTCGTTGGCGAAGCGCGTGGCGAGGGCCTGGAGGTAGCTCGCGTAGGCGTCGCGGACGCCCTCGGCGTCGACGTCGGCGTGGCCGGCCAGGAGGATGGCGCGGAGGCCCGCCTCCTTCACGAGCGCCACGGCGTCGGCGATGAGGTCGAGGCCGCGCGGGTCGGGCGGCCACATCACGAGGCGGGCGTCGGTCGGGCAGTAGTCGAGCCAGGTCGGCCACTGGTGCGAGCAGTCGAGGACGACCGTGCCGTTCGCCGGGACCACCGCGAGGCCGATGATGCGGAGCGAGTTGATGCCCATCGCCTTGACCTGGGCGAGCTGCTCGCGGGCGGCGGCGAGGCAGCTCGGGGCGTCGTTGCAGCAGCCGGCGGGCGTGTCGCAGTTCGCGTGGTGCGGGGCGATGTAGTAGTCGCCCTCGGGGGTGTGGCGGATGTCGAAGATGAAGTTGACGCTGACCGGGACGTAGGGCGCGTCGCCGAGCCAGAAGCGTTTGTTCTTCAGGTAGATGAAGGGCGAGCTGCAGCCGGTGGTGGTGGTGGTGTCGGCGGTGACGGTGTCCTGCGCGACGACGGTGTCCTGCGCGACGACGGTGTCCTGCGCCGTGACGGTGTCCCGTCCGACGACGATGTCGGTCGGCGTGGTGTCCTGGGCGACGGCCGTGTCGGCGAGCGTGGTGTCCCGGGCGACGACCGTGTCGGTGGGCGTCGTGTCCGGCGCGAGCACGGTGTCCGCGGTGGGCCAGGCGTCTGCGAGGGTCTCGATGCGGGACGTGTCCCCGCACGCCAGGAGGAGCCCGGCGGCGGCGAGGAGGATGGAGGAGCGGGTCAAGCGGCCTCTCCGGTCGGGTGTGCTGGAGCCGAGGCGGCGTCGAGCGCCACGTCGGCTGGAGCAGCTTAGCACGAAGGGGCGGCGCGTCACGCATGGGTGAGCGCGGTTCACGCTGCTCGTCGCGGCGTCGCGTGGCAGGGCCGTTGACAGGACGGGCCACGGTTCGCACGCTCCGCCGCATGGAGACCTGGTACGAGCTGCTCGGCGGTGAGGCGCCCGTCCGCGCCCTGGTGGACCGCTTCTACGACCTGATGGATACGCTGCCCGAGGTGGCCGAGCTCCGCGCGATGCACCCGGCGGATCTCGCCGGCTCACGCGACAAGCTCTACCGCTTCCTCGTCGGCTGGACCGGCGGCCCGCCGCTGTACGTCGAGAAGTACGGCCATCCTCGGCTGCGGGCGCGGCACATGCCGTTCGTCATCGGGGATAGCGCGCGGGACCAGTGGATGCGCTGCATGACCCTCGCGGCCGAGGAGCAGATCGCGGACGAGGGCGTCCGGCGGCGCCTCATCGCGGCCCTCGACCGCCTCGCCGGGCACATGCGCAACAGCGCCGACGGCTGAGCCCCGGGCCGCGCTCCCCGCGCGGCCTCCTCGATCACCACGCGGTCAGCGCGGCTGGCACCAATCCTCCCAGCGTCGGTCGGCCGCCACGTTGGCGCGCTGCCACGCCGCGCGCTCGCAGGGCCGCCCGGGCTCGAGCCGGCAGTCACGCCGCTTGGGATCCCGGCAAGCGTCGACGCACTGCGACTCGGTGCGGCCACAGGCGCAGCACCACTCGCCGCTGCACTGGGTCGGCCCCTGCGTGTGCCAGTAGCAGGCGCCCACCGCCTCGTCTCGCTCCGGATCGCCGCCCATCGCCGACTCCGGCCCGCTCCGCGCGCAGCGGAAGCCCCCGCGGGCGTGAGCCAGCGTGGGCCGCTGCAGGCCTCGCCGGGTCGTGCTCAGGTCGCGGGGGAGGCTGAAGAGGTCCCCGCCGCGGATGACGCGCCCGGAGCCGTCGCCCGGGCCGCGCGGGTCGGTGCGCGGGCTCTGGTCGTAGTAGTCCTGGCGGTACCAGTCGGAGACCCACTCCCAGACGTTCCCGGCCATGTCGCACAGCCCCTCGGTCGTGGACCCGCGCGACGACGAGCACACCTCCCAGGTCCGGTCCTCGCCGCAGCCCTCGGTCACCTGGGACGTCACGCCCTTGGTCTGGTTCATGACCGCGCGCTGGCAGTTCGGCTCCTCGTCGCCCCAGGGGTAGCGCTGGTGCTTGCCTCGGCTCCGCGCCGCGAACTCCCACTCTGCCTCGGTCGGCAGGCGCCCGCCCGCCCAGGCGCAGAAGCGCGAGGCCTGCTCCCACGTGACGCAGTTCACCGGGTGCCGTCCGCGTCCCTCCCGCTCCCAATTGCAGTAGCGCTGGCCGGTCTCCGGAGCCGTGCAGTCGCCCGCCGCCACGCAGCGCGCGTACTCGTCGACCGTCACCTCGGTCCGGCCGAGCTCGAAGCCGCCGAGGATCACGCGGTGGCGCGGGCGCTCGTTGTCCGGGCCGTCGTTGCTCCCCATCTCGAAGTCGCCGCCCCGGATCGCGACCCACGCGACCGCCCGTGCGCGTTGGGCGGCCTTGTCCGCGGCGGCCTGCTTCTCCGCAGCCTTGTCTGCGGCGGCCTTGTCCGCGGCGGCCTTGTCCGCGGCGGCCTTCTCCGCGGCGGCCTTGGCTTCGGGTGAGAGCTCGCACCGCCCCGCCACGGCGACGTGATCCTTCGGGCACGGCGCGCACTTGCCGTCCACCGGGATCGCGTTCGCCGGGCACGGGCGACACGCGCCCTCGACGATGACCTCGTCGCCTCCGCAGGCGACGCACTGCTTCCCCCGCCGCGCCAGGCCCGGCGGACAAGGCGCCAGCGCCGCGCAGCCCTCGCCCGCGATCTCCCAGCCGGTCGGGCAGCCCGTCGGTATCCCGCGGCACGCCTCGTCCACCCAGAACTGACCCGGCCAGCAGCAGGCGCCGACGTCGCTGGTCGGGGCCTTGCCCTCCGCGCACGCGCAGCCCTCGCCGGCCGCCACCCAGCCGCGCTGACACGTCGGGACCCCACGGCAGCGCCCCTCGGCCCAGAATTGGTTCGGCCAGCAGCAGCGCCCCTTCGTCAGCCGTGTGCGCTCCTGCCCGGCGTCGCAGGGCCGCGCCTTCGGCCGCTTCGGGAGGTCGCTCGGGTGGACGCACCGGCCCTGGAACACGACGAGCGGCGGCTTGCACTGCTGCGCCCGAGCGGTCGGCGCGTGGACGCCCTGGACCAAGAAGGCGATGGCCGCAGCGACGAGGAGCGTCGGCGTCTTCATGGGAGCTAGCCTCTACCGTCGGAAGGCTTTCGAGGGACGGAACCAGGGTCCGGTTCGGTCCTGGGCTTGTCAAGGTCACCCCGGCGCGGCGGCCCGAGCCCGGGGGGCGCCTTGACAGGCGCGTGTGCCCCGCCGATCGTTTCGAGCGGGATCTGTCACACCCCGGCGAGCTCGCGGTGGCGGTCCGCGGTGCCGCGGGCCGCGCAGAGACGCCGTTCGCACGAAGCGCGCGAGGTGACTCGATGAGCGACGGTCTTTGCCCCGGCTGCGGGTCGCCGGGCCCCGTGGGCACTCTCTGCCGTGAGCGCGTCTGTACCCGGCGCGGTCGGCACTTCATCCCGGCGAGCATGGCGCCCGCCCCGGGGCGCGAGCCCGACCCGCTGATCGGCAAGCGCATCGACGACTACCTGCTCGTGTCGGTCCTCGGCGTCGGCGGCTTCGGCAAGGTGCTGCTGGCGCTCCAGCTGCCCATCATGATGAAGGTGGCGCTCAAGCTCATGCACGAGCAGGCGGACACGGCGCTGGCCGCGCGCCTGCTCGACAAGTTCGAGGCCGAGGCGCGCGCGCTCGCGACGCTCTCCCATCCGCACATCGTGCGCCTCGTCAAATACGGGCTCCACGACGGCCGAACGCCGTACCTCGTGATGGAGTTCGTCGACGACGGGCGCACCCTCAAGCACGAGATCGCCGACAAGGCCGCGCGCGAGGAGCTCCTCGACCTCGCGGACGCGCGCCACATCCTCGTCGAGGTCACCCACGGGCTCGCGGCCGCCCACGCTCGCGACATCGTCCACCGGGACATCAAGCCCGAGAACATCATGCTCCAGCGGGTCGCGGGGGACGACTCCTTCGTCCGCATCCTCGACTTCGGCCTCGCCAAGTTCGTCGCCGGCCGCGACGAGACCTCGGTGACGGTCGGCACGCCCATCTACATGGCGCCGGAGCAGCTGGAGCGGCGCAGCATCGGCCCGTGGACCGACTGGTACGCGGTCGGGGTCATCGCCTTCGAGCTCCTGACCGGGCGCCGCCCCTTCACGAGCCACGAGTTCCACGTGATCATGGCGCAGAAGCTCGACCCCGAGTTCGACCCGGTCGCGGGGCTCGACGACCTCCGGCTGCCGGAGAGCGCGCTGGCGTTCTTCCGCACGGCGCTGGCGCGGGCCCCCGAGGCGCGCTACCGGACCGCGGAGGACTTCCGCGCGGGGCTCGACCAGGCCTTCACCGCGATGCTGGCCGAGGACCGCGGCGCGACCTCGCTCGTGAGCCTGACCGGGCTCCTCGACTCGTCCGCGCTCCGCTCGGCGAAGCTGCGCCAGCAGCGGTCCTCCACGGGCGGCGGCGCGCTCCACACCGACCTGGCCCACGGCGGCCACGGGCGCGGGGCCGGGGCCACGCTCCCCGGCTCGGCGGCG
>SBGO01000050.1 GCA_006226565.1 Deltaproteobacteria bacterium
TCAGGTACGGGTCGCCGATGGGCCTGGGCGCGCCGCCGCCCTCGCGGACGAAGGCGGGCTCGAGCCGCGACAGCCCCACAGCCTCGCCGATGCGCAGGCCGTCGAGGTCGGCGCGCTCGCCCACGCGCCGCAGCTCGGGGTGATGGAGCAGCACGGCCTCGAGCGCGCGCCGCGGGCGCACGGCGGACGCGCGGAGCACCTGGCGGGGCAGGGTCTCGTCGAGGTCGAGGTCAGGGGCGGCGTGGGGGTCCTCGGGCACGGGGGGAGTCTAGCCGAAGCCGGCGGCGACAGAAAGGCGTCGACGGCGCGCGTCTTGTCCCCGTGGGCGTGCCGTTGATAGCCTGGCCGGGAGCCCAATGGACGCACACACACCAGGGGACGCCGAGCGGCGCGCGGGGGAGACCGTCACGACGGCGGGCACCGGCCCGTCGGGCGCCGAGGCGACCGCCGCGCTGGCCCCGGGCGCGGCGATCCGGCAGTACGAGCTGATTCGCCTGCTCGGGCGCGGCGGCATGGGCGAGGTCCACCTCGCGCGCGACACCCGCCTCGGCCGCAAGGTCGCGATCAAGTTCCTGCGCCCCGGCTCGCCGGAGGCGCTCCAGCGCTTCCTCGCCGAGGCCCGCGTCACGGCCCAGTGCACCCACGAGAGCATCGTCGTCGTCCACGAGGTCGGCGACCACGGCGACCGCCTGTTCATGGTGCTCGAGCACCTCGAGGGGCAGACCCTCGCGGCGCTCCTGCGCGAGGGCCCGCTGCCGCCCCTCCGCGCCGTGGAGCTCGCCCTCCCCGTGGTCCGCGCGCTCGCCCGGGCCCACGCCTTCGGCCTCGTCCACCGCGACCTCAAGCCCGACAACATCTTCGTCCTCGACGGCGGCGGCGTGAAGGTCCTCGACTTCGGCGTCGCCAAGCTCTGCGCCGACGCCAGCGCGCGGGACGGGGGCGCCGCGGGGGAGCGCCGCGCGCCCATGGCGGCCGTCCCCGCGCCGCTCGTGACCCAGGACGGGGCGCTGGTCGGGACCGTCCCCTACATGGCGCCCGAGCAGTGGAACGGCGGGCGGGTGGACCCGCGCACCGACCTGTGGCAGCTCGGGCTCATCCTGCGGGAGATGGTCACCGGCGAGAACCCGCTCGTCGCGATGGGCTTCGCCGGCGTCGCGCGCTTCGCCCTCGACGCCGACGCGACGCTGCCCCCGGTCGCCGACGCCGCGCCGCAGGTTCCGGCCGGGCTCGCGCGGGTCATCGAGACCTGCCTCGAGCGGCGCCCCGAGGCGCGCTTCCAGAGCGCGGACGCCCTCGCCGAGGCGCTGACCGCGCTCCTGCCGACGCGCTACGGCGCCGCCCTCGGCGCCGACGAGAGCCCCTATCCCGGGCTCGTGGCCTTCCAGGAGCGAGACGCGGCGCGCTTCTTCGGCCGCTCTCGCGAGACCGACGCGATGGCGACGCGCATCCGCGAGCTGCCGATGATGGCCGTGGTCGGTCCGTCGGGGGTCGGCAAGTCCTCCTTCGTGCGCGCGGGCCTCGTGCCGCGGCTCAAGGCCTCGGGCGAGGCGTGGGAGGTCCTGGTGACGCGCCCCGGGCGCCGCCCGCTGGCCGCCCTCGCCGACGTGGTGGCCGTGGCGGACAGCGCCGTCGACGCTCGCGGCGACGACGCGCGCCAGGCCGTCCTCGAGCGGCTCCGCGCGGCCCCCGGCGACCTGGGGCGGGCGCTCCGCGAGCGCGCGTTGCGCCACGACGCGCGGGTGCTCCTCATCGTCGATCAGCTCGAGGAGCTCTACACCCTCGCCACCGACCGGGACGAGCAGCAGGCCTTCATCGACGCCCTCTGCGGCGCCGCCGACGACGCCTCGGCGCCGGTCCGGGTGGTGCTGTCGCTGCGCTCGGACTTCCTCGATCGCGCCGCCGAGGACCCGCGCCTCATCGCGGAGATCAGCCGCGGCCTGGTGTTCCTCCGCGCGCCGACGGGCGACGCCCTGCGGGACGCCATCGTCCAGCCCGCCGAGCTGGCCGGCTACCGCTTCGAGTCGCAGGCGATGGTCGACGCCATGCTCGCCGCCCTCGAGGGGGCGCCCGGGGCGCTGCCGCTCCTCCAGTTCGCGGCCTCGCAGCTCTGGCAGGCGCGCGACCCGCGCCGGCGGCTCCTGACGCGGGCCGCCTACGACGCGACCGGCGGGGTCGAGGGGCTCCTCGCCAAGCACGCCGACGACGTCCTGGCGCAGCTCGACGCGCCGGCGCAGCGCCTCTGCCGGGAGATGTTCCGGCGCCTGGTCACGCCCGAGCGGACCCGGGCCATCGTCGACGTGGCCGAGCTCGAGGGGCTCGCGGAGGACGCCGAGGCCGCCCGCCGGACCCTGCAGTTCCTGGTCGAGGCGCGCCTGGTCGTGGTCCAGACCGACGCCCGGCACGAGGGCGCGACGGTCGAGCTGGTGCACGAGTCGCTCATCGCCCGCTGGCCGACGCTCCAGCGCTGGCTCGAGGAGGACGCCGAGCACGCGGGCTTCCTCGCGCAGCTCCGCACCGCGGCACGGCAGTGGGAGGCGCGCGGGCGGCCTCAGGGGCTCCTGTGGCGTGGCGAGGCGCACGACGAGGCGCGGCTCTTCCGGAGCCGCTTCCGCGGGGACCTGGCGCCCCTCGAGGAGGGCTACCTCGAGGCGGTCTTCGCCCTGGCGCAGCGGACGGTGCGGGCCCGCCGGGTGCTCATCGCGGCGATCATCGTCGTCCTCGCCGCGCTCAGCGCGTTTGCGTTGATCAACATGGTTGATGCACGTGACAACGCGACCGCGGCGGGGCGCGAGCGGGACAGGGCCCAGGCCGCCGAGCGCCAGGTCAGCGAGCAGCTCGAGGAGCTCCAGGCGAAGGAGCGGGCGCGGCTCGACGCCGAGGCGAAGGCGCGGACGGCGCGCTCGGAGGCGGATCAGGGGCGGGTCCGGCTGGCGTCCACGGAGACCGAGCTGGTGCAGTCCTACGCGGAGCTGGAGGCCGCCCTGAAGGCGGCGAAGGCGGCGGCGAAGGAGGCCGAGGCGGCGCGCCGCGAGGCGGAGGCGAACGAGGCGCGCGCCGAGCGGGCCAGCGACGCGAACCGCAAGCTGGCGACCGCCGAGCGGGCGGCGCGCGAGCGGGCGGAGCAGCTCCTGGCCGAGAAGAACGCGCTCGTGAAGCGGCTCGAGGCGCAGCTCGAGCGGATCGAGACCCAGCGCCTCCGCTGAGCCGCCCCCCCAAAGAGTAGGGCGCCCCCCAGCCCGACGCGACGTCGGACCGAGGGGCGCCCTACGCCCACCTGCGGGGTCAGAGCGCCGAGGCGCGCGGCCACTCGGCGAGGGCGTCCCCCTCGCAGACCGGGAGGCCGTTGGCGCCGCTCGGATCGTGCTCGGTCGCCATCCGGCACTCCGGGACGCAGTAGCCGGGGCCGGGGTCGAGGAAGCCGCCGTTGCCGTCGGAGACCTGGGCGCCCACGTGGCGGTCGGACTCGGCGCAGACCTTCCCGAAGAACGCGCCGGCCGGGTAGTTCTCGATGAACCAGCCGGGGAAGGCGTCGCCGGCGGTCGTCCAGCTGCTGGCGTCGGCGTCCCAGTTGGCCGTCGTCCAGTCGAGGAGGGCGTCGTCACCCTGCCCGCGGGCGAGGATCATGCGGCTCTTTCCGCCGGCGGCCGCGGCCGCCGCCCAGTAGCCGTCGGGGCCGAAGCCGTCGACGATCTCGGCCTCGAAGGCCATCGCGTCCGCCGGGTTGGCGTTCAGCGCCGGGTCGAGCGGCGTCAGCCGGTAGACGAGCGAGCCGGAGTAGCCGTCGGCCACGAACCACGGAAAGCCGCCGTCGGGGTTGTCCGCGGTGATGGCGTTGACGTAGACGGCCTCCTCGAGGCGGATGGAGCCGTCGTCGTTGGCCGAGAAGACGTAGCTGCCGGTGTCGGTGCAGCGGACCGACTCGTACCCGGCGATGGCGCCCATCTCGAAGGCCCCGCAGTAGGAGCCCTTGCCGTAGGTGCCGTGGACGAAGCTGAAGAAGCCCTCGTCGAGGATCCACTGGGCGACCGTGGGCTCGGGCAGGGGCGCCAGGCCCGGGGCGCGCGGGGCCTCGTCGAGCTCGCCGGCGCAGACCGGGAGGCCGTTGGCGCCGTCGGGGTCGGCCGGGGTGTACATGCGGCAGGTCGGCGGGCAGTAGCCGGGGCCGGCGTCGAGGAAGCCGCCCGCGCCGTCGGAGACCTGGGCGCCGGCGACGCGATCGGCCGCGGCGCAGGTCGTGCCGACGAAGGCGCCGGTCGGGTAGCGCTGGATGAACCAGCCCGGGAAGGCGTCGCCGTCGTCGGCCCAGGTGTCCGCGTCGGCGTCGTAGGTGGCGGTGGCCCAGTCGAGGAGGACCCCGTCGCCGTGGCCGCGGGCGAGGATCATGCGCTCCACCGTCCCGGAGCCGCCGAGCCAGGCCCAGTAGCCGTCGGGGCCGTAGCCCTCGACCATCTCGGCGACGAACTCCATGGCGTCGGCCGGGTCGACCGCGAGCCCGGGATCGGTCGGCGTCAGCTTCCAGACGACCGAGCCCGAGTAGCCGCCGTCGACGAGCCACGGCATCGATCCGTCGGGGTCGGCGACGCTGATCTTGTGGGTGTAGATGGCCTCCTCCATGCGCAGGTTGCCGTCGTCGTCGTAGCTGAAGAGGTAGTTCGAGGTGTCGGTGCAGCGGACCGCCTCGTAGCCGGGGATGGCGCCCTTCTCGAAGGCGCCGCAGTAGCTGCCCTTGCCGTAGGAGCCATGGACGTAGGCGAGCTGGCCCTGGCCGACGAGCCAGTCGGCGACCGTCGGCTCGGGCGGGAGCATCAGCGCCGGCGCGCGCGGCTCGTCGGGCATGAGCGCGGCGTCACAGACCGGGAGGCCGTTGGCGCCGGTCGGGTCGAGGGCGGTGTACATGCGGCAGGTCGGCGCGCAGTACCCCGGACCCGTGGGCAGCGTCCCGCCCGCGCCGTCGGAGATCACGGCGCCCGCGATGCGGTCGCTGGCGCCGCAGGTGCGGCCGTGGAAGGCGCCGGTCGGGTAGCGCTGGATGTACCAGCCCGGGAAGCCGGCGCCGTGCTCGTCCCAGCTGTCCGAGTCGGCGTCGTAGTCCGCGGTCGTCCAGTCGAGGAGCACCTCGTCGTCCTGGCCACGGCTGAAGATCATCCGCTGGGTCATGCCGGAGTCGCCGAGCCACGCCCAGTAGCCGTCGGGGCCGGTGCCGCTGACGACGGTCGCGACGAACTCCATGGCGTCCTGCGCGTCGGTCGGGAGCGCCGGCTCGACCGGGACGAGCTCCCAAACGAGGGAGCCGGAGTAGCCGTTGTCGACGAGCCACGGCATCGAGCCGTCCGGGTTGGGGTCCGTGATCTTGTGGGTGTAGAGCGACTCGGTCATCGTCAGCGGACCGACGCGATCGGTGTTCGTCCAGTCGACGTACTTCGTGAAGGCGTAGGTCGTCGTGTCGGTGCAGCGGACGTCGGGGAAGCCGGGGATGGCGCCCTTCTCGAAGGCGCCGCAGTAGGTGCCCTTGCCGTACGAGCCGTGGGTGAAGGAGAACACGCCGGTGTCGACGAGCCACTCGGCGACCGTCCGGTCGTCGACGTCGAAGCCGCCGCCGGGGCCGAGGTCCGGGGCGCGCGCCGCCTCGCCGAAGTCCGCCGCGCCGCAGACCGGGAGGTCGTTGGCGCCGTCGGGGTCGAGGGCGGTGTACATGCGGCAGGTCGGCGGGCAGTAGCCGGGGCCGGCGTCGAGGGTCCCGCCGTCGCCGTCGTCGATGACCGCGCCCGGACGGAGCGTGCCGGCGGTGCAGGCCTTGCTCAGGAAGGCCCCGCGGGGGTAGCGCTGGACGAACCAGCCGGGGAAGCCGACGCCGGACGCGGTCCAGCTGTCGCTGTCGCCGTCGTACTCGGCGATCGTCCAGTCGATGAGCGTGTCGTCGGCCGTCCCGCGGGCGAGGACCATGCGGCTCTTGCCGCCCTGTTCGCCGAGCCAGCCCCAGTAGCCGTCGGGGCCGTAGCCGCGGATGACCTCGGCCTCGAAGACCATCTCGGTCGCGAGGTGGAAGTTGCCCGCGTCGGGGCCGTTGCCGGCGTCGAGGACGTCGGCCCAGGCCATCGGGGTGAGGCGGTAGACGAGGGCGCCGGAGAAGCCGTCGTCGACCCACCACGGCCACTCGCCGTCGGGGTCCTGGGTCGAGATGCGGTGGAGGTAGACCGTCTCTTCCATCAGGAGGGTGCCGTTTTCGTCGAGGCTGAAGGCGTAGCCGCCGCCGTCGGTGCAGCGGACGTCCGCGTAGCCGGGGATGGCGCCCTTCTCGAAGGCGCCGCAGTAGGTGCCCTTGCCGTAGGTGCCGTGGACGAAGCCGAAGCGCTCGACGTCGAGCAGCCAGTCCACGAGGGTCGGCGTCGGGCTGGTCGTGTCGGCGACGGCGGTGTCGGCGACGGTGGTGTCGGCGACCGCGGTGTCGCTCGCGGTGGTGTCGGCCGGCTCGGCGCTGTCGACGGGGTCGTAGGTGTCGCCCTCGGTCGTGTCCTGGGTGACCTGGGTGTCCGTGGTCTGCGTCCCCGGGCCGTCGTCACCGCAGCCCGCGGTGAGCGCGAGCGACGCTCCGAGCGCGATCCATAGGTGCTGGCCGATTGGGTTCCTCATCGCCTCCTCCTCATTGTTCGTCCCGGGTGGGTCGGGCTCCGGGAGGGGCCTCAGCAGATCCCGTGCCAGCGCCGTCGGGGCGGCGTGGCGCGTGGGAGGGCCGCGGCGCGCTCAGGGGGGGGCCGGCCAGTGGCCGGCCAGTGGCGTGGACGTCGGCCGCGTCGGCGTCTCCGGCCGCTCGCGCGCGGGCGGAGGTCTTCGCAAGTGCAATGCGCGGGGGGCTGGGATAGGCTCTACCGCATCGGGTCCCGCCGATGTTGCGGTGCCGAGATCCCGACGCCAATCAGCCCCACAACGACACGCTCTCAGCGCTGGAGGTCGGCCATGGTCCGTCGCATCCTTGCGTGCACCCTGCCCCTCGCCGCCGTCTTCTTCGCGAGCTGTCTCAGCGGGGACGCGGCGATTCCACCGCGCGGGCAGCTCGCCGTGGCGGTGGCGCCGTTGAGCCTGCCGGGCATCACGGACGCGGACTACACGCTGACGGTGCACAACGGTGCGGGCGGCGCCGGGGACGTGGT
>SBGO01000492.1 GCA_006226565.1 Deltaproteobacteria bacterium
GTCGGCGGACGGCGCGCTCGCCGAGGCGGTCACCACCGGCGCGCCGGCGACGCCCGCCACGAGCGCGGTCAGCGTCACCTCGTCCCCATCGAGCGTCGCGTGGCCCGCCACCGGGACCTTGCAGCTGCCCTCGATGGCCGCGAGGAACGCCCGCTCGGCGCGGGTGGCGGCCGCCGTGGTCGGGTCGTGGAGCGCGGCGAGCACCGGGCCCACGATGGGATCGGCCTCGCGGCTCTCGATCGCGAGCGCACCCTGCCCGACCGCCGGCAGCATGACGTCGACGTCCAGCGGCGCGGTGATGCGCGCCTCGAGGCCGAGCCGGGTCAGCCCGGCGCAGGCCAGGATGATCGCCTCGAGCCCGTCCACGCCCTCGTCGAGCTTGCGCAGGCGCGTGTCGACGTTGCCGCGGAGCGGGATGATGTTCAGGTCCGGGCGCCGGGCGAGGAGCTGCGCGGCGCGGCGGAGGCTCGACGTCCCGACGGTCGCGCCCTCGGGCAGCTCGTCGAGGCTCAGCGGCGCGGCGCCGGCGGGCCGGACCCAGGCGTCACGCGGGTCGACGCGCTCCGGCACGCAGCCGAGGATCAGGCCCTCCGGCAGCTCCGCCGGCATGTCCTTCATCGAGTGGACCGCGAGGTCGACGCGCCCGTCGAGCAGCGCCTCCTCGAGCTCCTTGACGAACAGGCCCTTGCCACCCACCTCCGACAGCGGGCGGTCCTGGATGGCGTCGCCGCGCGTCTTGATGATGACGATCTCGCACTCGAGCCCGGCGTGGGCCGCCTCGAGCTGGTTCTTGAAGTGGTTCGTCTGCCAGAGGGCGAGCTTCGAGCCGCGGGTTCCGATCTTGAGCTTCACGATGCGTCGTCCTCCGAGTTGATGCCGAACAGGAGCCGCGCATGGGCGGCCAGCTCGGCCCCGTCCCCCGACTCGGCGTGCTCGCGCAGGGCCGCCATCGAGGGGTGCAAGAGCTTGTTCACCACGCCGCGCACGGCCGCCTTCACCGCCGCGCGCTGCTTGTCGTCGAGGTCGGCGAGCTGCTTTTTGGCCAGGGCCTTCTCGACCTCGACCTCCGTGACGGCGTCGGCGTGGCGCCGGATGGCGACCACCGTCGGCTTCACGCTCTGGCCGCGGTGCCACGAGGCGATCTCCGCCACCGCCCGCTCGACCATCGCCTCCGCCTCGGCGGCCTCCTCCTTGCGCTTCTCGAGGTTCTCGCGGCTGACCGCCTCGAGATCGTCGACGTTGTAGAGGTAGACCGTGTCGAGGTCGCCGACCGCCGGCTCGATGTCGCGGGGCACCGCGATGTCGACGAGGAAGAGCGGCCGGTACTTGCGCCGGCGGATGATGGGCTTGATGCGCGAGACGTCGAGGATCGGCCGCGACGCGCCCGTGCACGAGAGCACGACGTCGACCTGGGTCAGCAGGTCGTCGAGCTCCGAGTAGTCCCGCGCGTGCCAGCCGTGCTCGTTCGCGAGCGCGATGGCCTTCTCCCGCGAGCGGTTGGTCACGTAGACCCGCTCGACCCCGGCCGAGGCCAGCGACCGCGCCGTCACGCGCCCCATCTTGCCGGCCCCGACGACCAGCACGCGGGTCTCCGCCAGGCGCGGGAAGATGCGCCGCGCCAGGTCGACGGCGACCGAGCCGATGGACACCGTGGCGCGCGCGATCTCCGTGTCGGTCCGCACCGCCTTCGCGGTGTGGAAGGCCGCCTGGAGCGTGCGGTCGAGCACCGGGCCGATGGTCGCGGCGTCACGCGCGACCGTCATCGCGTCCTTCACCTGCCCGAGGATCTGCGCCTCGCCGACGACCAGGGAGTCGAGGCTGGCGCACACGCGCATGACGTGGCGCACCGCCTCCTCTCCCGTGAGGAAGTAGGTGTGGCGGTCGAGCTGCATCGCGTCGAGCCCGCGCTCGGTCCCGAGGCGCCGCACGAGCGCCGGCTTGAGCGCGTCGATCGGCCCCTTCGGGACGGCGTAGACCTCGACCCGGTTGCAGGTCGACACCACCATCGCCTCGGCGATCGACGGGTCCTCGCACAGCTCCCGGTCGAAGTCCTCGAGCGCGTCGCCGGGCACGGCGAAGCTCTCCCGCACCACGACGGGCGCGGTCTTGTGGTTCATCCCCAGGACGACGAGCGGCACGACCGTGGACCTCAGCGCAGCGAATAGAGCAGGACGGCGCCGAGCGACAGCGTGTACGCGAAGATGAGCGTTACCGCAGCGCGGGTGCCACGCCAGCCCGTGACCAGGCGTCGATAGATGGTCAGCGCGTACAGCACCCAGCTCAGCCCGGCGAAGACCTGCCGCGGCTGGACGCCCGTGGCGACCGTGTCCGCCCACACCGCGCCGAGCAAGATGCCGACGGTGTAGAGCGGGAAGCCGATGAAGAGGAGCCGCCAGGCGTGGCTCTCGAGGGTGAGCAGGCTCGGCAGGCGCGCGTTCGAGAGCTGCTTGGTCTTGAGCCGATAGACCTGGCCGGCGAAGAGGACCGACAGCCCGAAGTTCGGCGTAAACAGCAGGAAACCCAGGATCGTCGCGCTGATGTGCAGGATGGTCACGGTCCGCAGCCCGACCGGCGGGCCCATCGGGGCGGCGACCTCGAGCTTGAGCAGGATCGCGAAGGTGACGACCCCGACGACGACCGCCGTGACCGGTCCGGCGATGGCGACCTTGGCGACGAGCTGCCCCACGATGCCCAGCACCGCCACGACGAACGCGCACAGCAGCACGATCATCGGGCCGGTCGGGACGTGGCTCGCCCCTTCGCCGAGGAGCCCGGCGACCGTGGCGGCGCCCAGCACGACCGTGGCCACCGCCATCACGACGTGCCCCGCGCGCGGGATGGCGACGTCGTTGCGCACGATCCGCGACACGTACAGGAACGTGGCGACGAGGAAGCCGATCGACGCGGCGATCAGGAGGGGGACGAACATGCTGGCGGCTCTATACCCCGGTTCGAACGCGAGCCAAAGCGCCAAGTAGACCTACCGCGCCGCGACACGCTCGCGTGCGGACGCGCCCTTGGACGACGTCTCGTACCCTGCGCAAGCGCGAGCGACCGGGAGCCGGGCGCCCGCGCCGACTCCACCCTCAGCCGATGTGGCGGGCGAGCTGCTTGACGAAGGCCGACTTCGGGCGAGCGCCGATGATGCGCTCCACGACCTGCCCGTTCTTGAACAGGAAGACCGCCGGAATCGAGCTGATCCCGAGCTGCATGGCGACCTTCTGGTTCTTGTCGGTGTCGACCTTGCCGACCTTCATCTTGCCTTTGTACTCGCTCGACAGCTCGTCGATGATCGGCGCGATGGCCCGGCACGGGCCGCACCAGACCGCCCAGAAGTCGACGAGCACGGGGAGGTCGCTGCTCAGGACCTCGGCCTCGAAGTTGGCATCAGTGAAGGTGTGAACGTTCGCGCCGGCCATGTGAGCTTCCTCCCCTCGGTAGGGCGTCGATGAGGCCCCTAGGGATAACGACGGGGCACCGCTTGTCAACGGTCGCCTCGGATCGGCCTACGGACCCTCGGGCAGGCCGAAGACCTGGCTCGGCGTGGCGCAGTGGCCGTCCTCGTCGAGGTCGAGGGCGTCGCAGCACGTCCCGCGGGCGGCCTCGCCGGGGGACCAGGCGGCGTTGCGCACCTCGCACACGAGCGCCCCGTCGAGCCCGGTGAGCACGACGCTCACGAAGCCGCCGGGGGTGGTCGGGTTGGACACGCGCGCGAGCACGTCCCCGCCCGGCGCGGGGATCTGGTAGTCGAAGATCGGGATGCCGCCGTCGAGGAGCCCCACGCGGAAGCTGTAGTCGAGCGCGACGTCGTTCTGGACGACGTCCACGTCGCGAATCGAGGCGCCGTTGTCCGCGCTGGTCTCGTCGATGTGCTCCGTGCCGCTGATCTCCAGCTCGCCGACGACGACGTCGCGGTACTCGACGTCGAGCAGCAACACCACGGGGTCGTTGGCGACCTGCTCCTGCGCGAGCGCGATGCGGCCGCTCGCCGGCTCGAAGTCCGCGCCGAAGGTGCACGCGACGTCGACGACGAACGAGATCGTGGTCGACGTCGAGGACATCTCGCTGATGCACCCGGCCGGCGCGAGCGCGTTGAAGTCGATGACCTCGCGGAGCACGACGTAGGTGCGGAAGCGCAGCATCAGCTCGTCCATCACCGCGCCGAGCTGCGCCGAGTCGAGCGAGGTCACGTTCGTCGACAGGTCCGCGAAGGGGCTATCGAGGAACTTCGCGAGGTCGGAGAGCCCCGTGTCGCAGCTCGCCGTCGGCGCCGCGCTCACGACGAGGGCCAAGGCGGCCACCGCCCCGCGGAGGCGCGCGCCGAGCCCCCGCGGCCGCCGCCGCGTCACATCCGCCCCCGCTTGATCGCGATGTTGAACAGGATCCCCAGGCTCAACATGAGCATCATCATCGAGCTCCCGCCGTAGCTGAGGAACGGCAGAGGCAGGCCGACGACCGGGAGTATCCCGGTGACCATCCCGATGTTGATGAAGACCTGCCATGCGAGGAGCGCCGCGATGCCTATCGCGACAAGGCGGGAGAAACGCGAGCGGGAGTCGTAGGCCGTGCGTAACGACCACACGACCAGGACCCAGAATAGGAAAAGCAGGACCGTCATGCCAACGAGCCCGTGCTCTTCGGCGACCATCGGAACGATGAAGTCGGTGTGGACCTCGGGGAGCTTGCCGAGGCGGGCCTTGCTACCGCCGCGATGCCCCGCGCCGGTGAAGCCGCCGGTCCCGATGGCCCAGATCGCCTGCTCGACCTGCGTCGTCCGCGTCTCGACGATGGCGCCGGTCTTGTCGTCGACCTTCTCCCAGTCCTGGTCCACCAGCTTGTAGACGCGGTCCTTCTGGTAGTCCTGGATGACGCCGCTCTTCCACGCCACCGGGACCGCGACCGCCAGGAGGACGGCGACGATCACGACGGCACGACGTCGAATCCCTTCCATGGCCAGCATCGTCCCGGCCACGAAGAGGAGCATCAGGCTCGTCCCGAGATCGGGCTGCTTGAGGATGAGGATGAGCGGCGCGAAGACCATGAGCGCCGGCGCGCCGAGGTCGGTGATGTCGTAGGAGCCGGCCTGACGCGGGTCCTCCCCGGGCATCCGCTCCTTGCGCTGGTGCAGGTAGCGGGCGAAGGCGAGCACCACGGCCAGCTTCGCGAACTCGGAGGCCTGGATGTTGAAGGCGCCGAGCTTGATCCAGCGTTTGAACTCGCCCGTCGGGCTCGTCCCGATGAAGAGCGTCAACACCAGGAGCGCGAAGACGATCGCGTAGAAGGCGTAGGCCGAGCGCTCGACCAGGCGCAGATCGAAGACGGCGGCGCCCACGAAGAGCGCGCCCCCGACGACCACCCAGATGGTCTGCCGCTGATAGAAGTCCCCGCCGGCGTAGAACTGCGCGTTCGCCTGCACGAGCAGGCTCACGGCGACCAGCAGCACCACCGCGCCCAGGGCGACCAGGTTGAAGCGGTCTCGGAAGGCCGGGTTCGCGCGCTTCATCAGCCGCCCTCCGCCGTCGGTGGCGCCTCGCCCGCGTTGGTCGGGCGCGCTAGCCCCAGGCGCATCCACGCGCGCAGGATCTCGCGGGCGATCGGCGCCGCGTGCTTACCGCCGCCGCCGCCGTGCTCGATGAAGACCACCACCACCACCTGCGGATCGTCGGCCGGCGCGTAGGAGGCGAACCAGGCGTGGTCCCCGAGGAGCCACTGCTTCAGCTCGGCGCTCGCGCCGGGGCGCGACTGCGCCGCCTCGGCCGTGCCGGTCTTGCCCGCGACCACCATGCTGTCGAGCCGCGCCTCGCGGCCGGTGCCGTCGGCGTCGTTCACGACGCGCACGAGGCCCTCGCGGATGGTCGCGAGCTCCTCGGGGGTGGCGTCGATGCGCGACTCCTCCACCGGGAGGAAGCGCTGCACGACCACGCCGTTCTTGTCGGTGAACTCCTTGACGACGTGCGCCTTCATCAGGTGCCCGCCGTTGGCGACCGCGGCGAAGGAGCGCGCGACCTGCAGCGGAGACGCGGTCAACGACCCCTGTCCGATGGCGGTCGACAGCGTCAGGCCGGGCTGGAACCCGAGCGACGTGGTCTCGTGGTAGGCCTTGGTCGGGACGCGGCCGGCGCGCTCGTAGACCTCGATGCCGGTCGGCTCGCCGTAGCCGAACATGTGCCCGTACTCGGCGAGCCGGTCCATCCCGAGCTTCTCGCCGGTCTTGTAGAAGTAGACGTCGCACGAGTACTTGAGCGCGTGGACGAGGTCGACGGGGCCGTGGCCGGCCTTGTAGTGGCAGCCGAAGGGGCGCCCGGCGAACTCGTAGAAGCCGGGGCAGTTGATGGTGTCCTCGGCGGTCGCCTGGTGGTCGTGGAGCGTCGCGAGCGAGGCGACGATCTTGTAGACCGAGCCCGGCGCGTAGGGCGTCAGCGCCTTGTTGATCAGCGGATCGTAGGGGTTCTCCTCGATCTTCGCCCAGTCCTCGGAGCTGAGGCCGCGCGACCACGCGTTCGGGTCGAAGCCCGGCACCGAATAGAGGGCCAGCACCTCGCCGGTCTGGGCGCCGAGCACCACCGCGGCGCCCGAGCGCTGGTAGCGCATCGCCTGCCGCACCGCCTTCTGGAGGCGCGCGTCGAGGGTCAGCCACACGTCGAGCCCGTCGGTGGCCGGGACGAAATTGCTCGCCACGCGCTTGTCCGAGCCCTTGAAGTACTCGGCCGTCCCCGACTCGCCGCGCAGGACCGGCTCGAGCGCGCGCTCGACGCCGCTCCGGCCGACCCGCGCGTCGAGCGGGTAGACCCCGGGCGCCGCCTCGCGGTCCTCGGCGTTGACGAGGTTCATGTAGCCGAGCAGGTGCGCGGCCAGGAACGGGCTCGGGTAGTCGCGGACGAACTCGGTGTCGATGTGGACGCCGGGCAGCTCGTGCCGGTGCGCGGTGAGGACGGCGACCTCGTCGGTGAAGCGCCGCTTGCACACCGGACACTCGAGGTTCTTCTCGATGGGCGCCAGCAACGTCCCGTCGTTGGGGCACACGGGGGCGCCGACGAAGGTCCGCTTGCACTTCGGGCAGGTCGCCGTGTGGTGATCGGGGCTGTCCCACGTGAGCTTGCGCTGGTCGTGGGGGCACCGCTCGGTGTCGGGGGGGAGGCCCTCGTGGGTGATGCCGCACTCGGCGCAGTAGAGGAGCTGGCGCTCCTTGCCGGGCTCGTCCTTGGCGAGCTCGAGCGCCCCGCTATCGTACGGGCAGCTCGTGCTGACGAGGTCGTCGTCCACGACCACCGGGTGCCACGCCGCGTCGTTCTCGATCGCCGAGAGGATGAGCCCCTCGATCTCCTCGCGCCGCTCGCGGGTCAGCGCGAGGAGGTTCGCGAGGCGGTCGAGGACCTCCTTGCGCACCTCGGGCTTGCGCAGCTTCTGCGGCAGCACCGTGAGGCTGTGGTGCGCGACGTTGCGCGCCAGGACCTGGCCGTTGCGGTCCTTGATCTCCCCGCGCCGCGCCGGCAGGCGCTCCTTCGTGGTGAAGCTGACCCGGGCGCGCTCGCGGTACTCGTCGCCGCGGACGATCTGGATCCAGAAGAAGCGCCCCATCAGCACGACGAAGAGCACGGTGAACAGCACCGTCGCGACGGCGAATCGCCGCGAGAGCCTGCTGCTTTCCGTGTCCGGCACTACCACCTGATTCCCCCTGGTCGCGCGCCACGAACGCGTGGCCGCGCGCCCCGATTCCCTAGAGGAAGACCGAGTCGCTCTTGCGCGTGGTCAGCGCGTCGAGCCGATCGAGGAGCCAGAAGACCACCACGCCGAAGGGCGCGGTCACCAGCGCCTGGGGCACCATCGACCCGAGGATGAGCCCGGGCCCGCTGCTCCCCTGGCCGAAGCTGCGCACGAAGACGAGGCTCAGGATGAGCTCCACCACCGACGCCCCGAGGCTGAACACCAGCGACACCAGCATCGCTCCGACCGGGCCGCGCAGGACCAGCCGCCGCGACAGCCGATAGCTGACGATGAACGCGATCGCGCCGATCTCGGCGTACATGCCGATCGGCGTCCCGCTCGCGAAGCCGTCCTTGAGCAGCCCCAGCGCCAGCGCGATGCCGAGCCCGCGGCCGAAGGACGACGTCAGCCCGAGGTAGACCGTCATCACGAGCACGAGGTCCGGCACGTACTGCGCCATGCCCGCGTCGTAGAGGAGCGGCGACTCGAGGGCGAGCAGCAGAAAGCCCACCAGGATGATCGCGGCGCTCCTCAACGATGACCTCCCTGGGGCGCGGCGGTCCCCGCGCCCTCGACGGGTTCGGATACGACGTCCGTCACGACGTAGACCAGCTCGAGGTCGGAGAAGTTGACCGCCGGCGTCACCTGGAGCTCGTACTCCACGCCGCGCTGCCGCTCTTCTATCGATTGGATGTAGCCGACGCGGAGATCCGGTGGGAAGACCTTGTCGTGCCCGGAGGTCACCAGCAGATCACCCTGGGCGAGCGGCTCGGCCCGCGTGAGGTAGCTCATCCGCGCGTCGTAGTTGGACTGGGAGCTCGTGCCGGTGACCGTGCCGACGACCCCCTTACCGGCCACCTTGACGTTCACCGTCGAGCGCGCGTCGACGACCAGCATGACCTCGGCGAAGCTCGACGAGACGCGGTGGATCCGCCCGACGAGGCCGTCGGCGTTGATGACCGGCATCCCCTCGAGGATGTGCGCGTCCTGGCCGACGTCGAGCGCGATCCGGAGGACGCGCGTGTAGGGCGAGACGTCCTTGCCGATGACGTGCGCGCCCACGGTGACGAGCTCGCGCCGCTGCTTCTTGAAGTCGAGCATCTTGCGGAGCTCGGCGTTCTCGAGCTCAAGCTGACGCACGCGGTCGGCCTTCTCGGTCAGCTGCCGCACGTCCTCCTTCAGGCGCTCGTTCTCGTCGTGCACGTCGGTGAGCGCGACGTAGCCGTTCCAGAGGTCGGACAGCCCGCTCAGGGCGCGCGAGGCGGCCTCCTGCACGGGGCCCGTGATCTCCATCAGCGCGACCTCGATCACCGTGGTCTTGCGCGGGTGGCGACCGTGCACGAAGAGCAGGAAGAGCGGCAGCGTCAGCCCGAAGAAGGCCAGGATCGCCGCGCGGTGGCGCTGGAGGAACTCGCGCACGACGCGGGGCTAGCCCTGCACGGCGACGCCCTTGAGCAACGCCAGCGAGTCCAGGGCCTTGCCGCCGCCGAGGACGACCGCGCTCATCGGGTCGTCGGCGATCATCACGGGGAGGCCGGTCTCCTCGCGCAGCAGCACGTCGATGTTGCGGAGCAGCGCGCCGCCGCCGGCGAGCACGATGCCCTTGTCGACGATGTCCGCGGCGAGCTCGGGCGGCGTCCCCTCGAGGGCGTGCCGGACGGCCTCCACGATCTGATAGACCGGCTCACCGAGCGCCTCGCGGACCTCGTCGGAGTTGATGGTGATGGTCTTGGGGATGCCGCTGATCAGGTCGCGCCCCTTGACCTCCATCGTCATGACGTCGTCCGTCGGGTACGCCGTGCCGATCGAGCACTTGATGTTCTCGGCCGTGCGCTCGCCGATGAGCAGGTTGTACTTGCGCTTGATGTGATTGATGATCGCCGTGTCCATCTTGTCGCCGCCGCACTTGATCGACTTCGAGTAGACGATGCCGGCGAGGGAGATGACGGCGACCTCGGTGGTGCCGCCGCCGATGTCGACGATCATGTTGCCCGAGGGCTCGGTGATCGGCAGCCCGGCGCCGATCGCGGCGGCCATGGGCTCCTCGATCAGGTACACCTCGCGCGCGCTCGCGTTCTCCGCGCTCTCGCGCACGGCGCGGCGCTCGACCTCGGTGACGCCGTAGGGCACGCAGATGATGATGCGCGGGCGGACGAGGGTGCGGCGGTTGTGCGCCTTGAGGATGAAGTAGCGCAGCATCGCCTCGGTGATCTCGAAGTCGGCGATGACGCCGTCCTTCATCGGCCGGATGGCGACGATGGAGCCGGGGGTCCGGCCGAGCATCTCCTTGGCGTCCTTGCCGACGGCCAGCACGCGCCGCGCGCCGCGCCCGTCTTTTTGCACCGCGACGACGGAGGGCTCGCAGGACACGATCCCCTTGCCCTTCACGTAGATCAGGGTGTTCGCCGTACCGAGGTCGATGGCGAGGTCGTTGGAGAAGAGGCTGTAGAGCCAGTCGAACATGGGTCCCTTGGGTCTCGACCGACCGCGCGTCTTAGCAGATGCCCGCCGGTGGTGCCAGCGGGGAGTCTACCCCGGCCCGGCGACGAGCGTCGTGCTCGCGGGCATCCCGGTCGGAATGGGTTGTTGACGGGCCATGAACGCATGGGATAGGAGAGCCAATCCGTTCCGGGGCTTGCGCGCCCCGCCCCCTCTCTTCGGGACCCCAGACCGGGCGAACCTCGACCATGCTCGACCTGCTCCGCAAGAACTCACGTTCGTTCGTCATCTACCTCATGTTCGCGATCATCATCGTGGTGTTCGCGTTCACGTTCGGCGCCGTCGGCCCGAGCCAGGCCTGCGGCGGCAGTGGCCCCGGCGGCCTCGCGATCGCCGACTTCGCCGAGGTGGGTGACACGAAGATCGACACCAACATGCTCATCCTGGCCGACAGCCTGAGCGTCAGCCCGCCGTCGCCGCGGGGCCAGTCGCCCAAGTCGTCCGAGCTGCAGCGCGACTACCTGCTGACGCGGTTCGCCTACCTGCGTCTGTGGGGCCCGTACTCGGGCGCGCGCTTCGGCCGCGAGACCCAGGACATCAGCCCCGTCAAGCCCATCAAGCTGATGGACGAGCTCGTCGAGTCGAAGGTCGTCGCCGGCTACGCGCGTAGCCTCGGCATGACCGTCAGCAACGCCGAGATGAACGACCGCCTGGCGCTGCTCCTCGACGCCTTCGTCGACGAGAAGACCGGCAAGTTCGACGCCGACGGGTGGGCGAACTACATGCGCCGCCTCAACACGACGCCGTCGAGCTTCGAGGCGTTCGTGAAGGACGAGCTCCTCCGCGAGCGCGTCATCGCCCTGATGGTCGGCGGCGTGCGGGCCAGCGAGGCGGAGATCGCCGCCAAGCAGAAGCTGACCGGCGAGAAGGTCAAGATCGCCTACGTCGCGGTCGACCCGGCGACGGTCGCGTCCATCGCCAAGGTGACCGACGAAGAGGTCGCGGGCTGGCTCAAGGACCACCAGGAGGAGGCGGACAAGGAGTACGCCGAGAAGAAGGACTCCAAGTTCACCACCCCGAAGCAGTGGACGCTGCGAGGCATCAAGCTCGACGCGCCCGACCCGACGGTCGCCGAGGGCGAGCAGCAGACGGCCCTCGAGGCCGAGCGCAAGGGCATCAAGGAGCAGGCCGACAAGCTGCTCGCCGACGTCAAGGGCGCCATCGCGGCGGCCGCGACGGGCGCGCCCGCCGAGGACGGCGCCGAGCCGGCCCCGGTCGCCACCCCGGCGGAGATCTTCGGCGGCTTCGCCAAGACCAGCTCCACCGACGCGTCGAAGGACGCCGACGGCGCCCTCGGCGCCAAGAGCCTCCGTGACCTGGCGCGCTGGCCCTACGGGACCGACGTGCAGAAGGCGGTCGAGGGGCTGACGGCGGGCCAGGTCTCGGACGTGGTCGAGGTGAAGTCGGGCTACTGGATCTTCTTCGCCGAGTCGGTCAGCGAGCCGGTCGTGAAGACCCTCGAGGAGGCCCGCCAGGAGCTCGCGACGGACGCCCTCAAGAAGGAGAAGACGCCGGAGCTCGCCAAGACGGTCGCCGAGGAGGTGCTCGCCGAGGCGAAGAAGAACCCGACGGCCAAGCTCGACGACGCGGCGGCGGCCATCAACGCCAAGTACGGCTTCGAGGAGGGCAAGGGGCTGTCGGCGCGTGAGTCGACCCCGTTCGCTCGCCTCCAGCCCATCGCCCAGGGCTTCCCGGACCAGCTGCCCTTCATCGCGGGCCTGGGCCGCTCGGCGGCGCTCGTCCGCAAGGCCTTCGCGGCGACGGCCGAGGCCCCGCTGCTCGACGAGGTCTTCGCGATGGAGCCGGCCAAGACGACGTTCGTCGTCGCTCAGTTCGTCGAGAAGCTCGCCCCCGAGGCGCTCGAGGCCGACGCGAAGAAGGAGCTGGTCGACCAGCTGACCTTCGAGAAGCAGCGCCGCGTCTACCGCGGCTGGTACGAGAGCTACCTCACGGCGCAGATGGCCGACGGCGACGTGGAGTACACGAAGGCGTGGCTCGAGGAGAAGCGTCGGCAGGAGGAGTCCTTCCGCGCGTCCGGCGGCATCCTGCCCGAGGCGGAGCCGGCCAAGGCCGCGACCGAGGACAAGGACTCGGCCAAGCCGGCCACGGCCGACGCCAAGCCGACCGAGTGAGCGCCGCCGCCTCCGGCCGATGATCGAGAACGCGAAGCGCCGGCCCCTGGGTCGGCGTTTCGCGTTTCTGGCCCGCTGCGCGTGCGCCCGCTCTTCCGCCACGCGAGGGAGTGTGGGCGTCCCGAGCCTGTCGCGTTGACCGAGTCCACAGCGGACGGGACGTCCGCCGGCCAGTTGGCCTGCGCTCGTCCCGAGCGCGGTGACTCCCGTCGCGTGAACGTCGCAGGGCTTTGCGACAGCCTCGTCCCGCCCGCATTCGGCCATCGGAAGCGCCGAGGACGCTCATCTCTCCGCCCCTCGCCTGAACAGGGTCTGCGGTGCTGCGGGCGATGCGATGACGATCACATGGCGCCCCCTCCGCTACGCTTGTCAGGCACAGTCAAAGGGCCCGTCCGTGCACCGAGGGCGAGCCCCCCTGAGCGCGAGACGTTTCAGGCGCCCCCTCCGCTGCGCTTGTCAGGCGCAGTCAACGGGGCCGCGCGCCTCCGCGTCCGCCCTCGCCTCCCGCCGTGGCCGTCAGTTGCTCGACGCCCCGCGCAGCTGCGCCTCGGCGTCGCGGCTCGAGTCCTGGCGCAGGACCTCTTTGAGCCGCGCGAGGCTCGCCTCGGTGCGGGCGACCCAGTCGTTGGTCGTCCCGAACCGCTGCCCCATGCGCAGGTTCCGCTCGTAGATGTCGATGGCGCGGACGAGGAGCGGCCGAATCTTGTCGCGCAGCTCCACGTAGTAGGCCTCGACCTCCTCGCGGGTCAGCTCGGGCGGGATCTCGGCCGCCATCATGTCGTCGTACATGACCTCGTACAGCGCCCCGAGGCGGTAGCCGGCCACGACCGCGTAGCGCGGGTGCTGGAGACGCAGGGTCTTCAGGTACGCGCTCTGCGCCATCAGGAAGAAGTTCGACTTGTCCTGCAGGTCGCGCGCCATCCGGTCCGGCGGCAGCTTGAACCGGATCGACGCGAAGAGGTCGCGGTAGAGCTCGCCGATCTGGAACTGCGCCAGCGAGACCTCCGGGCTCTTCCCGAGGGCCGGCACGTCGAGGTGGCGTTGGTACTCCGCCAGCGCCGCCTTGAAGTCGCGCTCGGCCAGGGCCAGGCGCCCCAGGTTCTGCTGCGCGTAGCCGTGGTGGACCCGCGCCCCGATGCGGTCGACCACGCTGATCTCGGCGTAGTGCGGCCGCAGGATCTCGGCGGTGGTCTCGAGCGTCAGCTCCCACCGGCCGAGGGCCTCGCCACAGGCGGCCACCCGAAAGAGGGCGTCCTGGGCGTCCTTCGAGCCGCGGGTCCGGTCGACCACCCAGCGATAGAGGGGCAGGCTCTCGTCGCACTTGCCGTCGTGCTCGAGCGAGAGCGCCGCGTTGTACGCGCTCACGACGGCGAAGCGGCTCTCCGCGAAGCGCTCGTGCACGAGGCGGTACTTCCGCGCCGCGGTCGTCCACTCGCCGGCCTCGAAGGCGCGGTTGCCCTCGTGAAAGAGGACCTCGGGGTCGAGCTGCTCGACGCTGAGGCGGCCCCCCTCGTCGACGACCTGGAAGGTCATCGGGTCCATCCGGACGGTCTCGGCGCCGGACGACGCGCACGCTCCCGTCCCGGCCAGCGCGCCCACCACCAGCAGGTGAGCGAGTCGTGCGGGACGTCGTGGGAGTTTCACCGTGTGCGCTCCTGCCTCGTGTCCTGGGGCTCCCCGGCCGGTACGCCGGCGGGGCCGGGGATTTCACCCCTCGGGTTCGTCGCAGTGCGACAACACCGCCCCCAGTTTTGTTCCCGCGACGCTCAGAGCGCAAATCGCGAGGCCCATTCGGCGACATCCGCCAGGGCCAGGCGCGACTGCTCTCCGCTCGCGAGATCCTTGATGTTGACGATCCCGGCGGCGCGCTCGTCCGGCCCCGCCAGCATGATGAAGCGGTACCCCTTGCGCTCCGCGAGCTTGAACTGCTTGCCGAGCTTCGCCGGCGACAGCGAGAGCTCCGATCGCAGGCCGTGCTCGCGCAGGACCCGCGCCAGCTTCACGTGCTCCGCGTAGCCCTCCTCGTCGAAGAGCGCGATGAACACGTCCGCCGCCGTCTTGCGCGGGGGGATGAGCTCGAGCTCGAGGAGCGCCGCGAGGAGGCGGTCGACCCCCAGCGAGATGCCGACGGCCGGCAGCGACTGCTTGAGGAACATCCCGAGCAGCGTGTCGTAGCGGCCGCCCGACATGACGCTGCCGTACTCCTCGTGGCCGACGAGGAAGGTCTCGTAGATGGTCGCGGTGTAGTAGTCGAGGCCGCGCGCGATGCTGAGGTCGACCTCGACCTGGTCGCCGAGGCCGGCCGCCTCGAGCACCCCGAGGAGCTCGGTGAGCTCGGCGATGCCCTCGACGCCGGTCTCCGAGCCGCCGATGACGGGGGTCAGCGCCGCGAGGTCGGCGGCGCCCGCGATCTTCCGGTCGAGCACGGCGAAGAGGGTCTCGAGCCCGGCGTCGTCGAGCCCGACGGTCTCGCGGATCTCCGCGCTCACGCCGGCCCGCCCGATCTTCGGGAGCTTGTCGATGGCGCGCATCACCGCGTGCCGCGCCTCTCGCTCGGTGACGCCCACGGCGTCGAGCATCCCGTCGAGGATCTTGCGGTTGTTGACCCGCATCACCACGCCGTCGACCTCGAGCGCGCGGAGCACCTCGAGCCCGACGATCATGCACTCGGCGTCGGCTCGGATGGACGGCTCGCCGATGATGTCGACGTCGCACTGCATGAACTCGCGGAAGCGCCCGCGGCCCGGCTTCTCGGCGCGCCACACCGGCGCCACCTGGTAGCGTCGGAACGGCTTCGGGATGTCGCCGTACATGGCGACGATGCGCGCGAGCGGGACGGTCAGGTCGTAGCGCAGCGCCACGTCGCGCTCGCCGTTGTCGGTGAAGCGGTAGAGGAGCTTCTCGCCCTCGTCTCCGTACTTGCCGAGGAGGACCTCGGAGTACTCGATCGCCGGCGTCTGGAGCGGGCCGAAGCCGAAGCCCTCGAAGACCCCGGTGACGCGATCGAGCATGGTCCTGCGCGTCAGCTCGACGTCGGGCAGGTAGTCGCGGAATCCCTTCAGGAGGCTGGGCTTGGCCTGGCTCATCTCGCTCTCTCCTTGCTCCCCGGCCGCGGCCGGCGAGCACCGGTAACTACTAGGCTAGGCTTGGCCAAGCAACCTCTTCGCGAGAAGATGCGCGCCATGGAACGCCCCAAGCGCATCGCCCTCGCCCACCTGCCCACGCCGCTCCAGCCCCACGCGCGCCTCTCGCGCGAGCTGGGCGTCGACCTCTTCGTCAAGCGCGACGACCTCACCGGGAGCCACCTGAGCGGCAACAAGATCCGCAAGCTCGAGTACCTCCTCGCCGACGCCGTCGCCCAGGGCGCGACCCACGTCGTCACCTGCGGCGGCGTGCAGTCGAACCACTGCCGGGCCACCGCGATGGCGGCGGCGCCGCTCGGCATGCGCGCCGAGCTCCTGCTCCGGACCCCGAACGGCCTCCGAGACGAGCTCCCGAGCCCGCCCACCGGCAACGTCTACCTCGACCGCCTCGTCGGCGCCCGCATCCACCCGACCGATCCCCTCGGCTACCAGAGCCGCGCCGACTTCATGCGCGACATCGCCGACGGCGTGCGCGACAGGGACGGCGTCCCCTACGTGATCCCCGAGGGCGGCTCCAACGCGCTCGGCGCCCTGGGCTACGTCGACGCCGCCGCCGAGATCCTCGGCCAGCTCGACGCGCCCCCCGACGCCGTCTTCGTGGCGACCGGCTCCGGCGGGACGCTCGCCGGGCTCGCGCTCGGCTTCGAGGTGGCCGGGGTGGCGACCCGCGCCTACGGCGTCGCGGTGTGTGACGACCGCGCGTACTTCCGCGCCATCGTCGACGCCATCGCCGACGACGCGCGGGCCTACGGGCTCCCCGTCCTGGCCCCCGACCGCTACGACGTCCTCGAGGGCTTCCAGGGCCGCGGCTACGCGCTGTCGACCGAGGAGGAGCTGGCCTTCCTCGCCGAGGTCGCCCGCGCGGACGGCCTCGTCCTCGACCCGGTCTACACCAACAAGGCGTTCCTCGGCCTCGTCTCGCTCCTCCGCGAGGACCCGACCCGCTTCGGCCGGCGCGTCGTCTTCATCCACACCGGCGGCATCTTCGGGCTCCTCGCCCACGACGACGCTCTCCACGCGGCGCGCTGAGACGCCCCCAAAAAGAAAGGGCCGCCTCGCGGGCGGCCCTTTCTCGTGGACGACGCGACGAGCGCGGCCTCAGAGCTTCTTCGAGGCCCACTCGTTGACGCGCTCGAGCACCTTCTCGGGGCGGACCCCGGTGGCGATCTTGTCGAGCTTGTCGACGATCTCGGCGAGCCGCTCGTAGGAGAGCTTCTTCGCGAACTCCGCGCGCTCCTTGTAGATCTGCTCGAGGTCGAGCTGCATCACGGCGGAGGTCGCGACCTGGCGCGGCTCGTCCTCGTCGGTGACGAGCACCTTGAGCTGCCACTCCTTGCCGATGACGCGACCCGTGCCGCCCTCGACCATCTCGACCGCCTGCGGCGCGCCGGAGTCCTTGATCCACATCCCCACCGCGACCGGCAGGACGCCGAGGCCGTCGACCTCGCGCTCCCCCTGCTCGACCAGCAGCGAGCGGGTCGTCTGCGCGGGCGGCGCGCTCATCCGGAGGAGGCTCCGGATCTCGTCGAGGCCGTCGGACACGGCGGTGTTGAGGAGCACCGTGCGGACCGCCAGGTCGACGACGTCCCGCATCAGCTCGCCGTTGTACATCGTCTTCCCCATCACCGTGTCGGGGTCGATGTACGCCTTCGTCTTCACGAAGGTGGCCATCTCGGGGATGAGCGCGTCGAAGGTCGGCTGCAGCGTGGCCGGGTCCGCCTTCGGGTCCTGGGTGACCTCGCGGATCTTCTGAGAGGCCTCGCGCAGCTTCTCCTTGATGTTGACGATGGCCGCGATGGTCTCCTTGTTCGCCTCGAAGAGGCCCTGCTTCTCCTGCGCCTCGCGGATGTAGGAGTCGCGGATCTCGTTCTGGAGCGACGCCCCGCTCATCATCCCGCCGAGCAGGTAGGCGACCACGCCCACGGCGACGGCGAGCACGATCATCATCGTGCGGCGCGCCCGGTCCTTGCCCGGGTAGGTGGCGTCGGCGCCCACGGAGACGTACTCCACCTGCGGGCCGGTCGGCAGCGCGGCGGGCAGCGGCGTCTTCTCGTGTCCGACGACCGAGAAGTCCTCGAGCGCCGGCCCGGCCTCCGCCATCGCATCGGCGGCGCGCTGACGCGCCTCCTCGATGCTCTCCTGGGTCGGCTTCGCGGGCGCGGCCACGGGCGCGGGCGCCTCGGGCTCGGCGGGCTTCTTCGCCGGCGGCGCCGGCGGCGCCACGCGAGCGCGCGTCAGCCCCAGGCGCGCCTTGAGATCGGATGCATCCAGCTTCGGCTTCGAAGTGGTGTCGTCTTTGTCGGCCAAGAGTCCCCCCAAACAAACGGTCGCAGCCGGGACGAGCCTAGATGCCCCGGCTCGAAATGTCGATACCCCCGGGGACCCCGTGTCGCCACCAGCCCCGCGGCGCCCCGCTCCATCGGCCGATAGGCCGCTCCACTGCAGGTTTCTCGCGCGCACCGCGACTCGGGCTTAGGCTCCCGGCGACCGTGCGGCCCGAAGGGGCCCGGAGGACCCGATGACCGAGACCCGAAGCCCCGCCGAGACCGACGCCGAGATGCGACGCCCGCCCGCCCCGGTCGACTGGCAGGGCGTCCGCCGCGTGCACGTCATGGGGATCTGCGGCAGCGCCATGGGCGCCTTCGCCGGGATGCTGCGCGCCCTCGGCCTCGAGGTGCGCGGCTCGGACACGGGCGCCTACCCCCCGATGTCCACGACGCTCGCGGCGATGGGGATCCCGATCTACGAGGGCTACCGCGCCGAGAACCTCGACTGGGAGCCGGACGTGGTGGTCGTCGGCAACGTGATCCGCCCCTCCTACGAGGAAGCGGTCGCGCTGCGCGCCCGCCAGATCCCCCACGCGTCCCTCCCGCAAGCGCTCGCGGCCCTCTTCCTCGCGACGCGCACGCCGATCGTCGTCACCGGGACCCACGGCAAGACGACGACCTCGTCGATGACGGCGTGGATCCTCGAGCGCGCCGGGCTCGACCCGTCCTTCATGATCGGCGGCGTCACCGGCAACTTCGGCGTCAACCACCGCGTCGCCGCGGGCCCCGTCTTCGTCGTCGAGGGCGACGAGTACGACACCGCCTACTTCGACAAGGGGCCGAAGTTCCTCCACTACCGGCCGTTCTTCGCGTCCATCAACAACATCGAGTTCGACCACGCCGACATCTTCCCCGACGTCGCCGCCATCGAGGCCGTCTTCACACGCTTCGCGGCCCTCGTCCCGGCCGACGGTCGCCTCGTGGTCAACGCGGCCGACGAGCGCGCCCTCCGCGTGGCCGCCACCTCCCCGGCGCCGCGATGGACCTTCGGCGTCGAGCGCGAGGCCGACATCACCGCGACCGCGGTGCGCCCCGAGCCCGGTGGCACGCGCTTCATCCTCGGCCTCCCCGGGCACGCGCCGCGTGAGGTGCTCCTCCCGCTGTGGGGCGCGCACAACGTGCAGAACGCGTTGACCGCCGCCGGCCTCGCCCTCGCGGCGGGCGCCGCCCCGGACGCCATCGTCGACGGGCTCGGCTCGTTCCGCGCGCCGAAGAAGCGGCAGGAGCTCCGCGGCGAGGTGGCCGACGTCCCGGTGATCGACGACTTCGCCCACCACCCCACGGCCATCCGCGAGACCCTCCGCGCCATCCGCCGCCGCTACCCCGAGCGGCGCGTCCTCGCCCTCTTCGAGGTCCAGTCGAACACCGCCCGCCGGCGCGTCTTCCAGGACGGCTTCGCCGCCGCGCTCGCCGAGGCCGACCGCGTCTACTTCGGGCGTCCGCTCGAGAAGAAGTCCGACGCCCTACCCCCGGACCAGCGCCTCGACCTCGCGGCACTCGCCGAGACCCTGACCCGAAGCGGCACCCCGGCGGTCATCATCACCGACATCGACGCCCTCGCCCGGCGCGTCGCCGCCGACGCGCGCCCCGGCCACGACGTCGTCATCGCCATGAGCGGTCGCGACTTCGACGGCGTCCACCGCCGCGTCCTCGAACACCTCGCCGCTCTCCACCAGGACGAGCGCGGCTAGAAGCTCCAGGTGACGAGACCGCGCGCCGCGAAGGCCGGATCGGCCGACTCGCCGGTCGTGCGGTTGTCGAGCGCGTCGAGCGGGATCAGGACGCCGACGCCGAGCTCCGCGCTCAGCCCCGACTCGAGCTTCAGGGTGAGCCGCCCGTCGAGCTCGACGCCCCACTGCTTGCCGTTGCCGGGCGTCCCCTCGGGGTTCGCCGCGAGCGCGTAGAGGGCGTCGAAGCGCGCGGTCAGGGTCGCCCCCTCCATCTGGAGGACGTCCGTCGCGATCCACGGCTTGAAGTAGACGGCGTTGGTCACCGCGCCGAGCACCTGGCGGAACAGGATGAGGTCGAGGCGGTAGTCGCGGTTGAACATGTACGACGTGACGACGTGGTTGTTCCGCACGTTGTCGTTCTGGGCGTAGTTGTCGTCGTCGGGCTCGACGATGTTCTGGCCGTCGAGGACGCCCACGTAGTCGGCGTTGTCACCGGTCGCGAAGCCGAGGTCGATGCCGGTCGCGAGCGCCGGGTTCTTGTACTCGAGCTCGAAGGCGCCGCCGAAGGCGCGGAAGTCCTTCGGCTCGCTGCTGTCGACCTGCTCGAGGCGCTGCGGGTGGTCGACGTTGCCGACCATGGCGGCCAGCTCGGCCTCCAGGCGGAGCGAGGTCCCAAAGCTCGGGTGGAGCTCCGCCTTGAGCCACAGCCCCGACCGCCAGAAGAAGGCGTCCCGCCGGTAGAGCTGGATGCAGTCGACGTCCTGGAGCTCCTGGCCCGACGCGCTCGTGTAGAGCGCCTGGCACTCGAGCGAGCTGCTCGGGAGCTGCTCGGAGCTCGAGAGCGCCTGATCGGTGAACGAGGTGAAGAGGTTCCAGTCGAAGGCCCAGTAGCGGTTCTCGTCGAGGTCGACGCGGCGCTGCTCGAGCTCCGCGGTCGTCACCGGGCGCTGCCCCACCTGGATCGTGTAGGTGCTGACGTCGTCCTCCTGACCGAGGTCCTTGGGCTGCCCGAGCTCGCCGAAGGTCGCGGTGGTCGCGCCGACCGCCGTCCACTCCCAGGAGCCCTCGATACGGAAGCTGCTGAAGGTGAAGCCGAGGCGCATCGCGTCGACGATGGTGCCGAAGTCGCAGTCGGGACACTGCCCGCCGTTGCGCTGGACCCCGAGGCCGAAGGCCTGCGGCATGCGCCCGAACGAGAAGTCGAAGACGTCGAAGGCGTGCCAGGTTCCATAAAGGTAGCGAACCCGGACGGCGTCCCGCCAGCCGTTGTCACCCGCGGAGGGGGACTCGGCGGCGTCGTTCTCGAGATCGAGCGAGAGCAGGCCGGCGCTCTCGTAGGTCGAGCCGAGGACGAGGTTGTCGAGCGCGTCGACCCCGAGGTCCACCTCGAGGGAGCGGCCGATATGGATCGTCGGCTGGTAGCGGAGGCGCACCGAGGCCCATGACAGGGTCGAGGCGTCCGAGTCGTCCCCCGTCGTCGCGGCGAGAGGCGACGGCACGCCGCTCTCGCCGGCGCCGAGGTCGCCGCCCAGGAGGAGCTCGGGACGGAAGCGGAAGCTCCCGTGGTGCTCGATCCAGACCGCGTTCTTCTGCGGCACCGGGCCCAGATCGCGGCGCAGCTGAGCCGGCTCCTCCGCGTCGGGGTCAGCCGCGGGGGCGGCCCAGCTCGCGCTCGTGGCCGTCAGCGCCAGCAGCGGGGCGCAGATGATGGCTACTTTCCGCAATGAATTCAAGGCCTTTCCACGCGCTTCCCGGCTGAAGGTCGGCGCATCCTACCCCCGACTCCCGCGACCTTGCAACGAGACATTGCGGCGGCAGGCCGATCCTCTCGCCCCCCGTCCACCTCGCTGAGCCGCTTCCCGCGCCGGCTCCCGCGGGGTCGGCCCGGTCGCCGCGCCCCACCGACCGGGCGATCGTGCGCCTCGGACCGACGCGAGGGGCCGCTGGCCCCGATCTCCGAGCCGGCGGTGGAGCGGTGTCCGCCGGCCGCGGAAAAAAAAGTTGGTCCGCCTGCGAATAATCCCGCGCCGGGTCCCGTCTGTGCCGGGGTCCACGACTCGCCGACGAGGTGTCACGTGAAGAAGGCGCTCCTCCTCACCCTCGCGTTCTCGATGCTGGTGCCCATGACCGCCACCAGCGCCTTCGCCCACCCCGCCCCCCACGGGCACTACCACCGCTACCATCCGAGCGGCGCGCGCGTGCGCTACCGCCGCCACTACGTGCCGGTGTACCGCCCGCGGCGTGCGCCGGTCGTCGTCGTGACCCCCGCGCCGCCCCCGGTCCTCATCGTGGAGGAGCCGCCCGTTCGCACCGTCGTGCGTCGCCCGGCCGAGCCGGCCCGCGCCGTGCCGCGTCAGCGCGCCCCCGAGCGCCGCACCCTCTCCGGCGTCGGCCTCCGCCTGAGCGGCGCCACCGTCGACGGCGAGAAGGTCGGCCTGAGCACCGCCGAGAACCCCGCCATGGGCGGCATCGGCGTGCAGTTCCGGACCCGCTTCGGCGACGACCAGGCGCTCGGCCTCGAGCTCGCGGCCGACGTCATCAACGGGTCGGGCAACAACTTCGACCAGCGCACCATCCCGGTGATGGCGTCGCTCACCTACCACCTCTTCCCGACCTCGCGCCTGCAGCCGTACGGCATCGCCGGCGTCGGCGTCCACTTCACCCGCCTGGCCTACCTCGACGGCCAGTACAACATCGACCTGACCGAGCTCGCCGGTCAGCTCGGCGCCGGCGTCGAGTTCTTCCTCACCAAGAACATCGCCATCAACGCCGACATCCGCGCCCAGACCATCTTCAAGAACCTGGACACCCAGGAGAAGATCCGCACCGACTGCCTGTACCAGGTCGGGAGCATGACCGGGTTCTGCGACAACATCCACAGCGCCGACCCCAACGACAAGGTGAACCTGGGCGTGCAGCTCCAGGCCGGCGCCACCTGGTACTTCTAGTCGCTTCGCGACGAGCCGTGACGAGCGAGCGGGCGGCCCCGATGGGGTCGCCCGCTCGCGTTTTTGTGGTCCGGACACACGCAAACGGGCTCGCGCGTCGGGCGCGAGTTTGACGACCCGTCATCCCCCAGGCGACACGAAGCAGCGAGCGAGCAGGCCGTTCACACCGCGCCCGACACGACCGGAATCACCGAAGAAGCGGCGCCCCCCGCGCCGCGCCGCCGCGCGCCCGGGCTGCCACTCTCCGGTCCCGCGTGTGCCGCGCGGCGCCAATACTAGACCGCCCGGTCACTTTCGACGGTCGGTCCGGCGTCCGCGTCGGGTCCGTCCTGTCCCCAAGACGAGAAAAGGCGCGCCACCGGCGCGCCTTTCTCGTCTCTCGCCTGCGAGCCGCCGGGAATCCCGACCGCTCGCGGCGGCTGGCGAGAGGCTAGCCCTTCGACACGTCCTCGACCTCGAGGGCGTCGAGGATCTGCTCGAGCTGCTCCTTGACCGCAGCGAGCTGGGTGATGATCACGGCCTCGCCGGCCTCGGCCTCGCCGCTGGCGACCATGTCGAGGCTGTCGCCGAGGGCGTTGCGCGACTCCATGTAGATGTCGGTGAGCCGCGGCAGGTGGTTGGTGATGAAGTCCGTCAGCGCGGGGTCGCGGAGCCGCACGAGCTGGCGCAGCAGCTCGACCGGGTAGGCGCCGCCCTGGGCCTTCTTCTCCTCCTCCAGGATCACCTGCGCGAGCACGACACCGGTCAGGTCCTGACCGGTCTTGGCGTCGAGGACGTTGAAGTCCACCTCCTCGCGCACGAGCCGCGCGAGCTCGTCGAGCGTCACGTAACGGCTCTCGTCCGTTCGATACAGCCGCCGGTTCCCGTACTTGCGCACGGTGATCTGCGGATCGGCGTCGATGTGTTCCGCTTTCATCCTGAATCCTCCCCGATTCGGAATCCGGTATCGCTCGTCTCAGATCTCGATCCGAACGACCCGAACGCCCAAAAAAATGCGCGTGGCGAGCGCTGGTCGCTCCCAGGAACAGTAACACGGCGCAACAAAAGAGCACAAGGAATGCTGCGCTGCGTAAGGAGAGCCCGCTGGAGCCTGGGCCGCCAACGCATCCGGGGCTCACGGAATTCCCCTCTCCGTATCCTACGGCATTGAAAATCGTGCGGCGCCCTCCCATCATGCGCGACCGATGACTGGCCTCGTGACAAGGACCTGGCGCCGCCTGGTCACCGAGCCCCTCGCCTGGGTCGACGCGCACGGGCGGCTCCCGGCGGGACGCCTCGGCGTGGAGGCGCGGACGACGATCGTGCTCGTGGCCGCCTGCGCCGTGCTCGCGATCATGTCCTACGGGGTGCTGTCGCCGAAGATCCAGGACGCCATCAGCGGGGGCTTCCTCGCGATGATCCGCGACATCTCCCCCGAGACGGCGACCGACCTCCAGCCATTCCGGCCGCTGCTCCGGATCATCGTCTGGTCCATAGGCGCCTTCACCGCCTACTTCTGCGTCCCGGCCCTCATCGTGACGCGCCTCTTCGGCCACCGCCTCTCCGACTACGGGCTGTCCTTCAAGGGCATCCGCAACCACCTCTGGGTCTACTTCGTCCTGTTCCTGCCGGTCTTCGGGATGGTCCTGATGGTCGCCTCGGCCCCGGACTTCCAGGCGAAGTACCCCTTCTATCGGGATCCCGTCGGCGTCGCGGACCTCGTCGTCTGGGAGTGCTTCTACGCGCTCCAGTTCTTCTCGCTCGAGTTCTTCTTCCGCGGCTTCCTGATCCACGGCCTCAAGGACCGGATGGGGCGCTACGCGATCTTCGTCATGGTGGTCCCCTACACCATGATCCACTTCTCGAAGCCCTTCTACGAGAGCCTCGGGGCCATCGGCGCCGGCAGTATCCTGGGCCTGCTCTCGCTCCGGACCGGGAGCATCTTCGGCGGCTGGCTCATCCACGTGGGGGTCGCCCTCTCGATGGACATCGCCGCCCTGCTCCACCGAGGGCTCTGAGCGGCGCCGAGCGCGACCGTTCGTCGCGCCGGCTTGATGTCCATCAAGCCGGCTGATTTCGCGGCACTGGGCAGTACTGCGGCGTCCAGGCCCCATCGCGACTTGATTTGCGGCCGGCTCGTACCCACAATAGCTCCGCTTCCAACGCCGCGAGTTGCAGCACCCCCCGTGTCGAACGCAAGGACCAGGTGGCGCGATGACCAATAGCCCCCGATTCGAAGAACAAGAGCCGCTCTCCGACGAGCAGATCGAGGAGCTCAAGCAGACGCTGCTGTCCCGGCGCCACAAGATCATCCGCGCCGAGGAAGACTCGATCGAGTACGAGCGCGAGACGAGCGAGGACCGCCACCCGGACGAGCTCGACCTCGCCACGGCGGAGTGGGACCGCACGGTCGGTCAGCGCATGCGGGGCCGTGACACGGCGCTGCTCAAGAAGATCGACAAGGCGCTCGCGCTCATCGCCGACGGCGGCTACGGCGAGTGCGACAACTGCGGCAACTACATCGGCTACAAGCGCCTGTCCGCGCGCCCCGAGGCGACCCTCTGCATCGAGTGCAAGGAAGAGCAGGAGCGGGTCGAGAAGAACTACCAGAAGGCCAGTCGCATCGACAACCCGTTCCCCTTCAAGTAGGCTCCCGCGACCTACGCTCCACGCCACGCTGCGAGCGCAAAGAACTCGGTCCCTGCGGCGTGGCTGACCAGGCGAAGAGCTCTCGATGGAATCGGGTGGCGACAACTTTCCGGACCTCATCCCGCCGACGAAGATCGCCTACATCAGCGGTCGTCCGGCGACGCTGCACCTCCGGAAGTGCAAGCTCGTCATGGAGCGCGCCGACGGCACGCCCCTCGAGTACATCTTCGACCAGCCGACCGTCTCCATCGGCGCGATGGACGACAACGACGTGGTGGTGGATGACGACACCGTCAGCCGCTACCACTGTCGCGTCTTCCAAGAGGACGACACCTACCTCATCCAGGACCTGACCTCGACGAACGGGACCTTCGTCAACCGGGTCCGCATCCGCGAGGCGTACCTCAAGCCGGGCTGCACCATCACGGCCGGCAAGACGGACATCCGCTTCCAGAGCCTCGACGAGCGGGTGGAGATTCAGCCCGTCAACCGCGACCGCTTCGGCCGCATCGTCGGCAAGAGCCTGCGGATGCGGGAGATCTTCGGGATCCTGGAGAAGATTGCGCCCACGGGCGTGACCGTCGTCATCGAGGGCGAGACCGGGACCGGTAAGGAGGTCGTGGCTCGCACCATCCACGAGGCGAGCCACCGCTCCAAGAAGCCCTTCGTGGTCTTCGACTGCGGCGCGGTCCCCGAGAACCTCATCGAGTCCGAGCTCTTCGGTCACGAGAAGGGCTCCTTCACCGGCGCCATCATGGCGCGGCAGGGGCTCTTCGAGGTCGCCCAGGGCGGGACCATCTTCCTCGACGAGCTCGGTGAGCTCAGCCTCGACCTGCAGCCGAAGCTCCTGCGCGCGCTCGAGCAGCGCGAGATTCGCCGCGTCGGCTCGAACAAGCCCATCAAGATCGACGTGCGCGTCATCGCCGCGACGAACCGGAACCTGGCCGAGGAGGTCAAGGCGGGCCGGTTCCGCGAGGACCTCTTCTACCGCCTGACCGTCGTCCGGCTCATCCTCCCTCCCCTCCGGGAGCGCAAGGAGGACCTGCCGCTCTTGACCCGCCACATCCTGAGCCGCGGGAACTTCAACAAGGACGCCGAGGGGCTGACCCGCATCAAGGGCATCGGCCGCGAGGCCCTCGACGCGATGATGAACTACCACTGGCCGGGCAACGTGCGCGAGCTGGTGAACGTCGTCGAGCGGGCCTGCGCCTACACCGACAGCGAATACGTCACGCTCGAGGACCTGCCCGAGCAGATCAGCGGCATCGGCATCGTGCGCCGCCGGCCGAGCCCCGAGGCGCTGACCTCGCGCGACAAGATCGAGAAGGCGATCGAGAAGCCGTTCAAGGAAGCGAAGGAGGAGTGGGTCAGCTCGTTCGAGCGCGACTACATCGTCAACCTCCTCAAGCGGAACAGCTTCAACATCTCCCACGCCGCCCGCGAGGCGGACATCGACCGCAAGTACTTCCGCAAGCTCATGAAGAAGTACGGGGTCGAGGCCGCCGAGGGCGACGAGGACTAGCCGCCCCACCTTCGGCCGAAGCGGGGATGAAACGCGGTTGACGGGCCTCGCGCTGTGGTTAACGTAGCGCGCGCTGGCACTCGGGGTTGTCGAGTGCCAACCGAAAACCACACTTGTTTCGACTGGTTAGATCAGGAGGCCCCACCATGAAGGTCCGACCCCTTCACGACCGTGTGCTTGTGAAGCGCGTCGAGGAAGAGCAGATCTCCCGCGGCGGCATCATCATCCCCGACTCCGCCAAGGAGAAGCCGATCAAGGGGCGCGTGGTCGCCGTCGGCGCGGGGCGCAAGCTCGACAATGGCGAGGTCCGCGGCCTCACCGTGCGTGAGGGCGACACGGTGCTCTTCAGCAAGTACGGCGGCACCGACATCAAGATCGACGGCGAGGAGCACCTCATCATGCGTGAGGACGACATCCTCGGCGTCATCGAGTGATCCGCCCGCTGGGCTCCAAATCCAACCACGACAGCTCGGTCGCTAGACCCAACTGAGCAAGGACAGAGTCATCATGGCCAAGGAAATCCTCTTCTCCGAGACCGCCCGGGCCCGGATCCTCAAGGGCGTCAACACCCTCGCCGACGCGGTGAAGGTCACGATGGGCCCCAAGGGCCGCAACGTCGTCATCGAGAAGAGCTTCGGCTCCCCGAACGTGACCAAGGACGGTGTCACGGTCGCCAAGGAGATCGAGCTCGACGACAAGTTCGAGAACATGGGCGCGCAGATGGTCAAGGAGGTCGCCTCCAAGACCAGCGACAACGCCGGTGACGGCACCACGACCGCCACGGTCCTCGCCCAGGCCATCTACCGCGAGGGCGTGAAGATGGTCGCCGCCGGGCACAACCCGATGGACCTCAAGCGCGGCATCGACAAGGCCGTCGCGGTCGCCGTCGCCTCCCTCAAGGAGATGTCGAAGCCGACCCAGGACCAGCGCGAGATCGCGCAGGTCGGCACCATCTCGGCCAACAACGACCCCACCATCGGCAACATCATCGCCGAGGCGATGGAGGCCGTGGGCAAGGAGGGCGTCATCACGGTCGAGGAGGCCAAGTCCATGGAGACGACCTCCGAGGTCGTCGAGGGCATGCAGTTCGACCGCGGCTACCTCTCGCCGTACTTCGTGACCGACGCCGAGCGCATGGAGGCCGCCCTCGAGAGCCCGCTGATCCTCCTCTACGAGAAGAAGATCAGCAGCATGAAGGACCTCCTCCCGGTCCTCGAGCAGGTCGCCAAGCAGGGCCGCCCGCTGCTCATCATCGCCGAGGACATCGAGGGCGAGGCGCTCGCGACCCTCGTCGTCAACAAGCTCCGCGGGACGCTGAACGTCGCGGCCGTCAAGGCCCCGGGCTTCGGCGACCGCCGCAAGGCCATGCTCCAGGACATCGCGGTCCTGACCGGCGGCCAGCTCATCAGCGAGGACCTCGGCCTCAAGCTCGAGAACGTCCAGCTGAGCGACCTCGGCAGCGCCAAGACCGTGACCATCGACAAGGAGAACACGACCATCGTCGGTGGCGCCGGGAGCGAGGACGACATCAAGGGCCGCGTCGCCCAGATCCGCGTCCAGATCGAGGAGACGACCTCCGACTACGACCGCGAGAAGCTCCAGGAGCGCCTCGCGAAGCTCGTCGGCGGCGTGGCGGTGATCAACGTCGGCGCCGCGACCGAGGTCGAGATGAAGGAGAAGAAGGCCCGCGTCGAGGACGCCCTCAACGCGACCCGCGCGGCCGTCGAGGAGGGCATCGTGGTCGGCGGTGGCGTGGCGCTGCTCCGCGCGCAGGCCGCCCTCGAGGGCGTCGACGTCGCCCCCGAGGAGGCGTTCGGCGTCAAGATCGTCCGCCGGGCCCTCGAGGAGCCGATCCGCCAGATCGTCGCCAACGCCGGCGTCGAGGGCTCGATCGTGGTCCAGAAGGTGCGCGACAACGCCGACAACCACTTCGGCTACAACGCCGCGACGGACACCTACGAGGACCTCGTGGCGGCCGGCGTCATCGACCCGACCAAGGTCACCCGGACGGCGCTCCAGAACGCCGCGTCGGTGGCCGGCCTGATGCTCACCACCGAGGCCATGGTGGCCGACAAGCCCGAGCCGAAGGACGCGGGCATGGGCGGCGCCGGCGGCATGGGCGGCATGGGCGGCATGGGCGGCATGGGCGGCATGATGTAGTCGCCGCGCTGCTCCGCAGTGACGAAGGGGCCATCGGTTCACGCCGATGGCCCCTTTCTTTTTTCAGCCGGCCCAGCCGTTGACGACGACCGAGCGGATGATGGCCGGCCCACGGTGGCCGAAGATCGGGTGCGGCTCGAAGGAGAGCGCGTCCGCCTGGGCCCGGGCGACGGCGCCCGGCGCGGCGCCGCGGGCGTGGGACTCGGCGAAGACCCGGAGCGCCGCCTGGTGGATGCCGTGCTCCCAGTCGCGGCCGAGGTGGCGCTCGATGAGCGGGTCCTCGGACACGTAGCCCGCCTGCTCGTCGGCGCAGGTGACGATGCCCATCCGGTTCGTCAGGAAGTCCGGCACGTAGAGGACGCCGCGGGCGTGCAGCGCCTCGTCGTCGCGGACGGGGTCCTCGAGCTGGTTGTTCGCCGCCCCGCAGACGATACGCGCCTCGAGCCGCGGGATGCTGCGCGGGTTCAGGATGGCTCCGGTCGCGCACGGGGCCAGGATGTCGCAGGGCTGGGCGAGCCAGGCGTCGTCGCCCCGCTCCACCACCGTCGCCACGAAGTCCTCGCCGGCGAAGCGCTCCATCGCCCGGGCCACCCGCTCGGTGTCGACGTCGCTGCCCACCACGCGCGCGACGCCCGCGTCGAACAGGAAGTCGACGAGCGGCTCGCCGACGTTGCCGAGCCCCTGCACGGCCACGGTCTTGCCCTCGAGGGTGCCGAGGCCGAGGTGCTCGAGGGCGGCCCGCATCCCCGCGACGACGCCCCGCGCGGTCGGGACCGACGGGTTGCCGCTGCCGCCGACGGCCGGCGGGATGCACGTGGTGAAGCGCGTCCGCTCGAAGACGGCGGCCATGTCGGTGACGCAGGTCCCGACGTCCTCGGCGGTCACGTAGCAGCCGCCGATGGAGGTCATCAGCTCGCCGTACTCGCGGTAGAGGTCGGCGCGCACGTCCGGGTCGTCGCGATCGACCGCGGGGTTTCGCGCCATCACGCCCTTGCCGCCGCCCCACCACAGGCCGGCGAGCGCGTTCTTGTGGGTCATCCCCATCGCGAGGCGCAGCCCATCGCGCAGGTAGTCCTCGACCGTGTCGTAGCTCCAGTAGCGGACGCCGCCGGCCGCCTGGCCGCGGCAGGTGCGGTGGACGAACGCGCCCTGCAGCGTGTCGTGGCGCCGGCTGACCTGGAAGAAGAGGCCCTCGTGGCCGTCGAAGTCGCGCCCGTCCGCCTGGATGAAGTCGGCGAGCGGCTGGAGCACCGCGTGCGAGGCGACGAGCTCCCCGTGGTCGGGATCCGGCACCAGGAAGAAGCGCCGGATGCCGAGGTCCCGCAGGATGCCGACGAGCCTCGGGATGGTGAGGGTGTGGAGCGGCTGAGGGAGCGTCATCGCGGTTGCCTCCGGCACGGGTGGCCCGAGCATGCGCCTCTTTGGCCCACGGCGCGAGCCCGCCGGGCCCCGCCCCCCGACCGGCGCGAGCCGGTGGCACGGCTTGACCTTTCGGCCCCCGCTTGCTAGGTCCGCAGCCTGTTTCGCCCGCCCGGAGCACGGTATGCAGCGCTCTTCCCGCCTCGGTCTCCTCCTCGCGTGCGTCGCTACCCTCTCGACCGCCTCTGTGGCGCTCGCGGGCGAGGGCGACGGCAAGGATCCGCTCGACAAGCTCCTCGACAAGGAGGCCGAGGGCCGCATGTTCGGCGGCTGGGGGGACAAGCTCACCGAGCGCCCGCGCAGCTTCCCCTACGTGGAGCACCACGGCTACTTCCGCTTCCGCGCGGACTTCTTCCACAACGGCCACCTCGGGACCGTCATCCCGGGCGTCGCCGGCAGCGGCACGAGCGGCATCCCCGCGCCGCTCACCGAGAACGCGATCAACAACGACGACGTCGACATCTCGTCGCAGGTCGGCACCGAGGACGCCAAGGCCATCGCGTACGCGAACCTCCGCTTCCGCTACCAGCCGACCTTCCACGTGTCCGAGTCGCTGCGCATCCACGCGACCTTCGACATCCTCGACAACCTCGTGATGGGCTCGACGCCCGACTTCGCGGCCAACCTCGCCCGGCCCGACGTCCCGCTCGTCGCCTTCTCGAGCGCGGCCGCGCCGCCGTCGACCGGCGTCAACGGCTTCTCCGACTCCATCCGCGTGAAGGAGGCCTACGGCGAGTGGCAGCCGGCCTTCCTGCTCCGCGTCGGCCGCCAGGCCTCGAACTGGGGCCTCGGCATCCTCGCCAACGGCGGCGAGGGGGTCGACAAGGACTTCGGCGACTACACCGATCGCGCGCTGATCCTCCTGAAGCTCTTCGGCGTCTACGTGACCGCCGCCTGGGACTACGTCTACAGCGGCGCCGTGACCGACGACCCGACCGAGAACTTCGGCCAGCCGAAGGACCTCGGCGGCGCCGACGACGTCAACCAGTACGTCCTCGCCTTCTTCCAGCGCCCGCTCTCCGAGAAGGACAAGGCCGAGCGCCGCGCCGCCGTCTACGAGCGCTTCGAGCCCGCCTTCGACTGGGGCCTCTACGGCGTCTTCCGCACGCAGAGCTTCGACCTCGACCAGGCGAGCGTGAACGCCTGGCGCGCCAACGGCGGCAACGCCAGCTACGACGACCTCGCGCTCGTCCCCCGCGACGCCTTCGCCGTCATCCCCGACCTGTGGCTCCGCTACGAGCAGCGCTTCGACTTCTCGAGCGGCATCAAGATCGAGCTCGAGCTCGCCGGCATCCTGGGCTCGGTCGACGCCAACACGATCCAGGGCGGAGACTCCTCCAACCGCGACATCCAGCAGTTCGGCGGAGCCCTCGAGATGCAGTACACGCTCGACCGCCTCGACATCGGCCTCGACAGCGGCTTCGCCACCGGCGACGACGCCGAGGGCTTCGGCATCCTCGACCGGCACACCCTCGCCAACCCCGACGGCTCGCCGAACACCAAGCTGACCGCCTTCAAGTTCGACCGTGACTACCACGTCGACCTCCTCCTCTTCCGTGAGGTCATCGGCGGCGTCACGAACGCGGTCTACATCAAGCCGTGGATCGCCTACGACCTCTTCGAGGGCCCCGAGGACACCCTGGGCTTCCGCCTCGACCTCGAGTACGCCCAGGCGCTCGAGCCGCTCGCGACCCCCGGCAACTCCTCCTTCCTCGGGTTCGAGGCCGACCTCCGCGCGTACTTCTACGACTCGGCCGCGGGCTTCAAGCTCGACGTCGAGGCCGGCTTCCTCTTCCCCGGCGCCGCCTTCAACTACCGCCCCGTCGACAACACCAACAACCGGGACGCGAGCTTCGCCTTCACGCTCCAGACCCGGCTCACGATGCAGTTCTAGCCGATGGCCACGGACTCTCGCGCGTGGGGCGGCCGCTTCCAGGAGGCGACCGCCGCGGTGGTCGAGGCGATGAACGCCTCGGTCGGGTTCGACAAGGCGCTCGCCCTCGAGGACATCGCGGGCTCGGTGGCGCACTCGCGGATGCTCGCCGCCCAGCACCTGATGTGCGGCAAGGAGCAGGCGCAGATCGAGGCGGGGCTGGTCGCCATCGCCGCCGACATCCGCGCCGGGCGCTTCACGTGGAGCGTCGCCCGCGAGGACGTCCACATGAACGTGGAGGGCGCCCTCGCCGACCGCATCGGGCGGGTCGCCGGCAAGCTCCACACCGGGCGGAGCCGGAACGACCAGGTCGCCCTCGACATCCGGCTGTGGCTGCGTCGCGAGCTGACCGAGCTCGGCGGGGAGCTGCAGACGCTCGTGACGACCCTCGTCGGCCTCGCGCGCGAGCACGCCGAGGTCGCGATGCCGGGCTACACCCACCTGCAGCGCGCGCAGCCCATCACCCTCGGCCACCACCTGATGGCCTACGTGGCGATGTTCCTCCGCGACCTCGACCGCCTCGTGGACGCGCGGCGCCGGGCGTCGGTGCTGCCGCTGGGCTCCGGCGCCCTCGCGGCGAGCCCGCTGCCGCTCGACCGCGACCGCGTCGCGCGCGAGCTGGAGCTGCCGGAGATCACCTTCAACAGCCTCGACGGCGTGTCGGACCGCGACGCGGCGCTCGAGACGCTCTCCCTCGCCTCCATCATCATGGTCCACGTGAGCCGCCTCGCCGAGGAGCTCGTCCTGTGGGCCTCCCAGGAGTTCGGCTTCATCGAGCTGTCCGACGGCTTCTGCACGGGCTCGAGCCTGATGCCGCAGAAGAAGAACCCGGACATCCCGGAGCTCCTCCGCGGCAAGGCCGGGCGCGTCTTCGGCTCGCTGCAGTCGCTCCTGACCACGATGAAGGGCCTCCCGCTGGCCTACAACAAGGACATGCAGGAGGACAAGGAGCCCGTCTTCGACGCCATGGCGACCGTGCGCCAGGCGGTCGGCATCCTGCCGGACCTGCTCGGCGCGATGACCGTCAAGAAGGAGCGGATGCGCGCCGCCCTCAAGGACGGCTTCCTGCTCGCGACCGACCTCGCCGACTACCTCGTCGACACCGGGATGCCCTTCCGCGAGGCGCATCACGTGGTCGGGCGGGTCGTGGCCTACTGCCTCGGGGCCGGCAAGCGCCTCGAGGACCTCGACCACGCCGAGCTCCACGCCATCGACGCCGCCTTCGGGCCCGACTCCCTCGACGTCATCGACGCCGACCGCTCGATTGGGCGTCGCGCCCTCCCGGGCGGCCCCGCGCCGGAGGCCGTGCGCCGCTCGGCGGACTTCGCCGAGATGCAGGTCGAGGTCCTCGCCGGGCGCCTCGCGAGCGGCGGCCCGAGCGCCATCGAGCGGGCGCTCCACGCGGGCGAGCCGCTCCCCGCGCCCCAGACGAAGTGAACCACTTCCACCGGGGCCCCGACGGTGAGCTCTGGGCCGAGGACGTCCCGCTCCGTCGCATCGCCGACGCGGTCGGGACGCCGACGTACGTCTACAGCCGCGCGACGCTGACGCGGCACTTCCAGGTCTTCGACGCGGCCTGGTCGGGGGTCGACCACCTCGTCTGCTACGCGGTCAAGGCGTGCAGCAACCTCGCGGTCCTGAACGTCCTCGCCCGCCTCGGCGCCGGCTTCGACATCGTCAGCGGCGGCGAGCTGGCGCGGGTCCTCGCGGCCGGCGGCGACCCCGCGAAGATCGTCTTCAGCGGCGTCGGGAAGACCGCCGAGGAGATCGAGGCCGCGCTGACCGCGGGCATCCTCTGCGTCAACGTCGAGAGCGCCGCCGAGCTCGAGCAGATCGACGTCGTCGCCGCCCGGCTCGGCGTGCGCGCGCCCATCAGCGTGCGCGTCAACCCCGACGTCGACCCCAAGACCCACCCCTACATCGCGACCGGGCTGAAGCGGAACAAGTTCGGGATCCCGTGGGCCGAGGCCCGCGCGACCTACCGCCGCGCCGCCGAGCTCGAGCACATCGAGGTGGTCGGCCTCGACTTCCACATCGGGAGCCAGCTCAAGGAGACCGGCCCGCTGGTCGAGGCCATCGACCGCGCCATCGAGCTCGTGGACGCCCTGACGGCCGACGGCCTGGCGATTCACCACCTCGACGTGGGGGGCGGGCTCGGCATCACCTACAACGAGGAGGCGCCCCCGTCGCCGGCGGAGTATGCCACGACGCTCATCGAGCGCCTCGGCGACCGACCGCTGCGCGTCGTGACCGAGCCGGGACGCGTCATCGTCGGCAACGCCGGCGTGATGCTGATGCGCTGCCTCCTGACCAAGCGCAACGGCGAGACGGACTTCGTGGTCGTCGACGCCGGGATGAACGACGCGCTCCGGCCGGCGCTCTACGACGCCTGGCACGGCATCGAGCCGGTCGGCGTGCCCGCCGACGCCACGCAGGTGGTCGACGTGGTGGGCCCGGTCTGCGAGAGCGGCGACTTCTTCGCGCGCGACCGCGTCATGCCCGCGGTCGCCGCGGGTGACCTCCTGGCGATGCGGAGCGCCGGCGCCTACGGATTCGCGATGGCCTCGAACTACAACAGCCGGCGGCGGCCGGCCGAGGTCCTCGTGGACGGTGACCGCTTCTATGTGGTGCGGGACCGCGAGGCGATTACGGACCTTTTCGCAGGCGAACATTTGCTCCCTGAGACGTGAGCCGAGAAGGCGCGCGACACGGCGCCGCGAGGCCTCGAGAGCCCCCCTCCGGGGACGCCTGTGCAGCTGCAACAAGCGGAGATCGCGATGGTTTCCGGCTCCGCCTGCGCACGCTCAAAAACCTCGGAAACATGCGTCCCTCTACTTGTGCGGCCCAGGGGGTTCGCGCATAGTTCCTCGAGACGGGGTGCCTTCTCTCTTCTGCGGCACTCCGCAAGAGCACACGGCGCCTTGGGCGAGTGGGTTCGAGGCAGGGCTCGTGTCGACCGCAGAAATCCAGACCGCTGACCAGACGACGGCCATTCGGGCCTCTCTGGGTGCGTCTGGTGCAGCGCCCCTCCGCGGTGGCGCCTTCGACACGTCCGCGTACTCCCCGCGCGCGCCGTCACGAGCACCGGGAGGGTCGGGCCAACAGGTGGTCCACGCTCCGGGGCGGTGGGCGGTCATGGAAGCCGCCACCCCGCCGAGGCCAGCACACGCACGGCGTGGCCTCTCGGCGGGTTAGAAGGCGGGACGTGCTGTCGGCACGCCCGCAATGGAGCAGTGAAAAGGTTATGGGTAAGAAGCTCTTCGTGGGTGGGCTCAGCTGGGGCACCACCGACAGCGGTCTCCGCGCGGCATTCGAGCAGTTCGGTGAGGTCGAGGACGCCAAGGTCATCACCGATCGTGAGACGGGTCGTTCGCGTGGCTTCGGCTTCGTGACGTTCACCGAGGCGAGCGCGTCGCAGTCGGCCATCGAGGCGATGGACGGCGCGTCGCTCGACGGGCGCAGCATCCGCGTGAACGAGGCCCAGGAGCGGGGCCCGCGTAGCGGCGGCGGCGGCGGCGGCGGCGGCGGCGGTGGCCGCGGCGG
>SBGO01000481.1 GCA_006226565.1 Deltaproteobacteria bacterium
GTCGCGGTCGGGGCGCGCCGCCACGAAGACCGCCAGCGAGAGCTCCTTGGCGCCGCGCTGGACGCGGACGACGCTGAACTGGCCGATCTCGCCGGCCTGGATGGCGCGCGCCACGTCGGCGCCGCGCGGGGTCTGGGCGCCGTCGACGCTCAGGATGCGATCCCGCACCTCGAGCCCCGCCACCTCCGCCGGCGAGGTCGCGATGACCGCGACCACCTCGTTGCCGCGCAGCTTGGCGCCGATCCACGGGGTGTACGGCGTGGCGGCGAGCGCCTCGGGCGCGACGAGCGCTGTGACCAGGAGGGCGGCGGCGAGGCGTGGAAGGCGAGCCATGGGAGCTCCTGCGGCGAAGGGGGCAGCGACAACGGGCTGAGACGGGGCGACCCGCCGCGGGATTCACAGGGACTCGGCGTCAGGCGCTCGCGCCGTCGTAGCGGTGCACCGGCAGGGCGTCGTGGTCGACCCCGTCGAGGCAGCAGACGTTGACCGACACCATCTCCTTGCCGTCGGCGCCGAGGCCGCGCGAGAACGACGCGACGCCGCAGGTCGCGCAGAAGAGGTGGGCGATGTGCCCGGTGTTGAAGCGGTACTCGGTCAGCGCGTGGGTGCCGGAGTGGAGCGTGAAGGCGTCGGCGGGCACGAAGGCGAGCTTCCAGTTGCGCTTCGCGCACATCGAGCAGTTGCACATCACGACGCTCTCGAGGTCCATCTCGACCTCGTAGCGCACCTTCCCACAGTGACAGCCACCGGCGTAGGTCTTGGGCATGGGCGGGCCTCCCCGGCGTGGATCCGCCCCCATCGTGCCAGCGCCGACGGCCGCGTCAATGGACGCGGCCCGCCCCCTCAGGGCATCGGCAGGCGCAGGATGTTGAAGCTGTCGAGGAAGTCGAGGACCTTGCCGACGGACTGCTCGAGGCTCTCGCTCTCGGGGTGCAGCACCAGCTCCGCGTCGACCGGCTCCTCGTAGGGCGCGCTGACGCCGGTGAAGTCGGCGATCTCGCCGGCGCGGGCGCGGCGGTAGAGCCCGCGCGGGTCGCGCGCCTCGCACACCTCGAGCGGCGTGGCGACGTGGATCTCGAGGAAGTCGCCGCCGATGATGTCGCGCGCCCGCCGCCGCATCCAACGGTACGGAGAGATGGCGGCGACGAAGAGGATCGTGGCCGAGTCGGCGAAGAGCTTGGCGACCTCGGTCACGCGCCGGATGTGCTCGACGCGGTCGTCGAGGCTGAAGCCGAGCCCGCGGCTGAGGCCGTGGCGGATGTTCTCGCTGTCGAGGACGTAGCTGCGGATGCCGCGCTCGACGAGGATCTGGTCGACCGCCCGCGCGATGGTGGTCTTGCCCGACCCGGACAGCCCCGTCAGCCAGACGACCGCGCCGCGGTGCCCCGCGATGGCCTCGCGACGCGCCCGCCCGACGCCGTCGACCTGCCAGGCGATGTTCGGGGCGAGTGCAGGGCTGTCGTCGGGCATGGGCTCTTCCTCGGGGTCGCGGGTTCCCCCCTATACACTGTCGGGCGCCACGGCCCAAGCCGCGGAGGCGCCCATCGTGTCGCGGCGGGCCGAGGGCACAGGCGTCCTCTACGTCGTCGTCGGTCCCGGGCACCCGACGGCCGGCCTCGCAGCCTCCCGGTGAGCGCGACGGGCCGCCCGGACACCCGGACAGGTCCCGGACCGACGCCGAGCCGACGCCGACACGCGCTAATAATATCAAGGCCCTATAGCCATCTCTTCGTCGGCACACGCCTTGCTTCAGGGGCCCGTGTCAGGTGACATCAGCCACGAGGTCGAGATGAACCACTGGATCGTGACATTTGTGCTCGTGCTCGGCGCCTCCGGCTGCGAGCTGGACTCGGGCTCCCAGGGCGGGATGGCCGCGGGCGACACCGGGGACGCGTCGACCTTCGACAGCCAGACCGGCTCGGAGGACGCCCTCGCCGACACCGCCGGCGTCGACGCCGCGGCGGACACGGGCGCGCCGGCCGACACGCACGTCGCGGACGCGGCCGACGTGGCGACGCCCGACACCGGCTCGGAGGACGCGCGGCTCGGGGGCGTCCCCGGGACCGGCCAGGAGCACTGCTGGGGCGAGAGCGCGCAGGGCATCCCCTGCCCCGCGGCCGGGGCGGCCTTCGCCGGCCAGGACGCCCAGTACCGGACGGCGACGCCGACCTACACGGTGCACGACGACGGCACCGTGACCGACGAGGTCACCGGCCTCGTGTGGCAGGCCGACGTCGGCGCCAAGCAGACCCTGAGCGAGGCCCTCGCCGGCGCGGCGGGCTTCGACCTCGGCGGCCACGACGACTGGCGGCTGCCGACGATCAAGGAGCTCTACACCCTCATCGACTTCGAGGGGACGGACCCCACCAACTGCGAGGTCGTCGAGGGCTGCGGCGCCGTGCCCTACCTCGACACCGACGCGTTCGGCTTCGCCTACGGCGACACCGACGCCGGCGAGCGCGTCATCGACGCCCAGTGGGTCTCGGCCACCCAGTACGTCGGCACCACGATGTTCGGCGACGCCACGGTCTTCGGCGTGAACTTCGCCGACGGCCGCATCAAGGGCTACCCGATCGCCGACCCCGCGACGGGCGCCGAGAAGCGCTTCTTCGTCCGCTACGTGCGCGGCCCGACGGGCTACGGCGAGGGCGCGCGCACCGCTTCCGGCGGGGTCGTGAGCGACGCGGGCACGGGCCTCGCGTGGACCCAGGGCGACAGCGGCACCTTCGGCGTCGGAACCGACGGCGCGCTCACCTGGGAGGAGGCGCTCGCCTGGTGCGAGGGGCTGAGCTGGGGCGGCCACGACGACTGGCGCCTCCCCAACGCCAAGGAGCTGCAGGCGCTCGTCGACTACACCCGCTCGCCCTCCACGACCGGCTCGGCGGCCATCGACCCGATCTTCGACGCGACGCCCATCGTCGACGAGGGCGGCGACACGAACTACGGCTTCTACTGGGCCTCGACCAGCCACCTCGCCAACGGCAACAGCGGCGCCGAGGCCGTCTACGTGGCCTTCGGCGAGGCGCTCGGGTGGATGATGGCGGCCGGCCGCGGCCAGCCGCAGCTCGTGGACGTGCACGGCGCGGGGGCGCAGCGGAGCGACCCGAAGGCGGGGGATCCGGCCGACTACCCCTTCGGCCACGGCCCCCAGGGCGACGTCATCCGCATCGAGAACCTGGCGCGCTGCGTGCGCGGCGGGGCGACCTTCGACCCGGCCGTCGGCCAGACCCCGCTCCCGCTCGACGTCGGCGAGGGCGGCGCGCCCCAGGGCGCGCTCTGCGAGGGCGACCAGGACTGCACCTCCGCGGCCACCTGCCCGCCCGACGCCAAGGCCGGCTGCGTCTGCACCGAGACCCCGGACGGCGCGCAGCGCTGCGTCCCCGCCTGCACGACCGCGGCGGACTGTCCGACGCCTCCCGCGGGCGTGGCCCTCGTCTGCGCCCAGGAAGGCCTCTGCGTCCCCGCGACCGGCGCGCCGTAGCTCCCCGGGGACGCCTCGCGAAGCGGGACGGGCGCACGTCCTCCTTGACCTGACGGGCCACGCCGCGAGAATGCGCGGCGGTGGTCCGGAGGCGCCCTGCGATGAGAACGACCCTGCTGACCCTCCTCGGGTCGGCCTGCTACGCGACGGTGCGCTACCACGGCTTCAAGGGCGTCCCCTGGGCGGACTGGCCGACCTACACGCTCAACAAGATCCTGGCCGTCAGCGCCGTCGTCCTGCTGCTCCTGGCGGCCTTCCGGCGGCGGCGCGGCGCGGCGTCGGCGGGGCCGCTGCTCGCGCACACGGCGGTCCTGACCGCGCTCCACGTGACGCTCTCGCTGGTGCTCCTGAGCCCGGCCTACTTCGCCGGATACTACGCCGCCGGCAAGCTCACCGCCGTCGCCGGCGTGGCGATGACGGCCGGCGCCGGCGCCCTCGTCTGGATGATGCGCGGGCCGCTCACCGGGCGGGAGGCGCGCGGGGGCCTGGCCGTCCTCGCGGCGCTCACGGTCGCGCACACGGCGGTGCAGGGCTTCGAGGGCTGGCTCGATCCGGGCCGCTGGCCCGGCGGCCTCCCCCCGATCACGCTCCTGAGCACGATCCTCGCGGCCGCCGCCCTCGCCGTCGCGGCCGGCAGCGAGGCCCGCCGCTGATCGTTTGCGGTCGCCGAGCAACCCCTATACATTCGTTCACCAACCCCGACCGGATGTCGCTCGTGACCGCCGCCGCAGCCCCCTCCTCGCTCGACGCCTTCGGGCCCGCGACGCGGACCTGGTTCGAGGCGGCCTTCGCCGCGCCCACGCGGGTCCAGCGCGAGGGGTGGCCGGTCATCGCCCGCGGCGACGACGCGCTGCTCATCGCGCCGACCGGCAGCGGCAAGACCCTGGCGGCCTTCCTGTGGAGCCTCGACGCCGTCGCCCGCCGCGCCGCCGCCCCCGACGCCGACGGCGACGCGCGCGGCTACCGCGTCGTCTACGTCTCGCCGCTCAAGGCGCTGGTCTACGACGTCGAGCGGAACCTCGGCACGCCGCTCGCCGGCATCGCCCGCACCGCCGAGCACCTCGGCCTCGCCGCGCGCCCCATCCGGGTCGACGTGCGCACCGGCGACACCCCCCAGGACGCGCGCCGGCGGATGGCCAGGGATCCCGGCGACATCCTCGTGACCACCCCGGAGTCGCTCTACCTGCTGCTCGGCAGCGACGCGCGCAAGAACTTCGCCACCGTCGAGACGATCATCATCGACGAGATCCACGCCCTCGCGCCGACCAAGCGCGGGGCGCACCTGGCTCTGACCATCGCGCGCCTGTCCCACGACGCGACGCGGCGGCCGCAGCGCATCGGGCTGAGCGCGACGGTCCGCCCGCCCGAGGAGGTCGCGCGCTTCCTCACCGGCGGCGGCGACGCGACCGTGGTCGACGCCGCCGAGCCGCCGCACATCGACGTCGAGATCATCGTCCCGATCGAGGACATGGCGCGCCCCGCCCTCGACGCCCACGCCCGCGCGCCGCGGGACGAGGACGAGCGCAGCGGCCCGCTCCTCGGCGCCCTCAGCCCACAGGAGCGGGTCAGCGTCTGGCCGGCCATCGAGCCGCGCATCCTCGAGCTCGTCCTCGCCCACCGCTCGACCATCGTCTTCGTCAACAGCCGCGGCCTCGCCGAGCGCCTCGCGGGCGCGCTGAACGAGCGGGCCGGCGAGCCCCTCGTGCGCGCCCACCACGGCAGCATCGCCCACGACCAGCGCACGGTCATCGAGGAGCAGCTCAAGCACGGCGAGCTCCGCGGCATCGTCGCCACCAGCTCCCTCGAGCTCGGCATCGACATGGGCGCCGTCGACCTCGTCGTCCAGGTCGAGTCGCCGGACTCGGCGGCACGCGGCCTCCAGCGCATCGGGCGCGCCGGGCACGCGGTCGGCGAGGTGTCCAAGGGCAAGGTCTTCCCGAAGCACCGCGGGGATCTGCTCGAGGCCGCCGTCGTCGCCCAGCGGATGCGCGAGGGGCGCATCGAGGCGGTCAGCCTGCCCCGAAACGCGCTCGACGTGCTCGCGCAGCAGATCGTGGCGATGTGCGCGATGCGGACGTGGCCCCTCGCGGAGCTGGCGGCGGTCGTGCGCGGCGCGTGGACCTACGCCCAGCTCTCCGACGACGCGCTGCACGCCGTCCTCGACATGCTGAGCGGCCGCTACCCCTCCACCGAGCTCGCCGATCTCCGCCCGCGGCTCACCTGGGACCGCACCGCGGACACCCTCGAGGCGCGGCGCGGGTCGCGCTTCATCGCCCTGGTGAACGGCGGGACCATCCCCGATCGCGGGCTCTACACCGTCCACGTCGGCCCCGACGGGCCGCGCGTCGGCGAGCTCGACGAGGAGATGGTCTACGAGTCGCGCGCGGGCGACACCTTCATCCTCGGCGCGTCGACCTGGCGCGTCGAGGAGATCACCCGCGACCGCGTCATCGTCTCGCCGGCCCCGGGTCAGCCCGGCAAGATGCCCTTCTGGCACGGCGACGGCCCGGGGCGCCCGCTCGAGACGGGCCGCGCCATCGGCGCCTTCACCCGCGAGATCGGCGCGCTGGCCCCCGACGCGGCCGAGGAGCGGCTCCGCGCCTGGCCCCTCGACGCCCTGGCGCGAAAGAACCTGCTCGCCTACCTGGGCGACCAGCGGGAGGCGACCGGCACCCTGCCCACCGACCGGGCCATCACCGTCGAGCGCTTCCGCGACGAGCTCGGCGACTGGCGCGTCTGCCTGCTGACGCCCTTCGGCGCCCGGGTCCACGCGCCGTGGGCGCTGGCGCTGGAGGCCATCCTGACCCGGCGGGCCGGCTTCGACGTCCAGGCGATGTGGAGCGACGACGGCATCGTCCTGCGCTTCGCCGACAGCGACGAGGTGCCGGACTACGCCCAGCTGGCGCTCGAGCCCGAGGAGGTCGAGGACCTCGTCATCGAGCGGCTCGGCACCTCCGCGCTCTTCGCGGCGACCTTCCGCGAGAGCGCCGCGCGGGCGCTGCTCCTCCCCCGCCGCAGCGCCAAGGGACGGGCCCCGCTGTGGCAGCAGCGGCTCCGCTCCTCGCGCCTCCTGGCCGTGGCGCAGCGCTACCCGTCGTTCCCGATCATCCTCGAGACCTACCGGCAGTGCCTCCAGGACGTCTTCGACCTCGACGCGCTGCGCGAGATCCTCGGCCAGATCCGGCGCCGCGAGGTGCGGATCGACGAGGTCGAGACGTCGTCGGCCTCGCCGTTCTCGCGCTCGCTCGTCTTCGCCTTCGTGGCGGCCTTCCTCTACGAGGGAGACGCGCCGCTGGCCGAGCGCAAGGCCCAGGCGCTGGCGCTCGACCGCAACCTTCTCCGCGAGCTGCTCGGCCAGGAGCAGCTCCGGGATCTGCTCGACGCCGACGTGATCGCCGCGGTCGAGGCCGAGCTCCAGCGCCTCACCGACGAGCGGAAGGCCGCGCACGCCGACCACCTCCACGACCTCCTGCGGGGCCTGGGCGCCCTGTCCGAGGACGAGCTCGCGCGGCGCTGCGCGGAGCCCGAGGCGCTGCCGGGCTGGCTCGACGCCCTGTCCCGGGCCCGGCGCGCGATCGCGGTCCGCGTCGGCGGCGAGGCG
>SBGO01000319.1 GCA_006226565.1 Deltaproteobacteria bacterium
CAGGTCCCGCGTCCACACGGTGTCGGCGGCCGTCGTCACCGTGACCCGCCAGTCGGCGTTGGTGACGCCCGGCAGCTCCAGGGGCGCGACGTGGACGGCCACCGCGGGCCCGTCGGGAGGCGCGGGCGCACAGGCGAGCTGCGCTGCGGCGCAGAAGGCGGTGAGCGCGAGGGGCCACTTCATGCAGGAATTCTCGGGGAGTCGGGCCGAACGGCGAATGCGAAGCGATCTTCCCATAATCGCACGGAGACGGGCAAGGTCGAGTGTGCCCGCCGGCCGGGCCCCGCCGGCGTCGCTCGTGGCGGTGCGCCCGCGCCGCGACGTCCGCCGGTAACCCTCCGAGCGCCCCGCGTGTTGACGTGGATCACAGCCCGCTTCATACAGCGGCTTCACTCGACCGGAGTTCCTCGATGGGTCCACGCCTCCCTCGGCTCGCGCTCCTCGCGACGCTCGCCCTCACCGCGCCCGCCGCCCACGCCGCCGCCCCCGCGCCGATCTGGCTGCAGCCCGGGCAGCAGGTCGTCTACCGCGTCATCGACGCGGCGACGCCGTTCCAGGTCTGCATGGAGGACGACCGCTCGCCGGCCGCCTTCTTCAAGCTCGGGATCACGCGCTGCCAGGCGACGCCCGACGGCGACGCGACGCGCCTCCGCTGCACCGGGGCGCTCCCGACCGGGCGCTTCGACGGCGCGCGCCTCTTCGCCTGGGCCGAGGAGAGCACGGTCACCCATGAGAAGGCCGGCTGGCGCGTGAAGACCGTCGACAGCGACGACCGCTTCATCGCGGCGGCGCCGGGCCGCGGCTGGAAGGCCGGCAAGCGCGAGCGCTGGCTCGGCGCCGATCAGAGCGTCTGGAAGGGGCTCGGGCGCGCCCCCGAGGCGCCGCCGATGCCGACCGGCGAGGACGACGACATGCAGCTCTGGCCCGAGGTCACGGTCGCCAAGGGCATCGGCCCGGTCGCCTTCGTCGGCACCGAGCGCGGGCGCCGCATCAGCGCCGAGCTCCTCGCGACCGACGGCGCCTCGCCGCTCGCCGCCCCGTCGGAGGACGACGCGCGGGCGCTCCTCGAGCGCTGGCTGGCCGCCCAGAACGGGGGCGACCAGGCCGCCTACGCGGCGCTCTACGCCGACGGCTTCAGCGGCGTCCGCCGCAGCGGCGAGAAGGTCCGCCGCTTCGACCGGAAGGGCTGGCTGAAGGACCGCAAGGGCATGTTCGCCAAGCCCATGACCGTGGCCGCGCACGACGTCGTCTACGCGACCGGCGGCGGCTCGGGCTTCCTCGTCTTCCTCCAGTCGTGGAAGAACGAGGGCTACCAGGATCTCGGCCCCAAGACCCTCCGCATCGGGCGCGACGCCGACGGGCAGCTCCGCATCCGCGAGGAGGAGCTCCACGCGTCGGTGGTCCCGGCCACCGTCTGCGACTAGGCGCGCGGGGACAGCGCTTCAGCGGGATCGTCGGCGCACGAGGGCGCCGACGGTCGCGCCTGATTCCGTGACGGGCGCGGCGCGTCAGAGCGCGTCGCAGATCTCCGCGGTGCCGACGGCGCAGGTCCCCTCCTCGCAGTCGTCGGACGCGCACTGGTCGTCGTCGTCACAGGCCGCGCCGACGGGGCCGGGCTGGCGGCAGATGGACGCCGCGTCGCAGTAGAGCGGGTCGGCGCAGTAGCCGTCGTCGGTGCAGGCCGCGCTCACGCCGGGATAGGGCGCGCAGACGCCGGTGGGGTCGGCGCACCGGAGATCGTCGTCACAGGCCCACGGCGCGTGGTCGCAGGCCCCGCCGGCGGCGATGTACCGCTGGCAGGTGTCGCTGCGGCTGTCGCAGTAGAGGTCGTCGCCGCAGGCGTAGTCGTGGCCCGCGCAGGGCCCGCCGAGGCCGGCGTAGAGCTGGCAGACGTCGGCCTCGTCGCAGTACGCGGCGTCGACGCAGCGGCGTTCGAGGCACGGCGCCCCGGGGCCGGGCAGCACCACGCACACGTCGCCGAGGCACTCCATCGGCGCCACGCACTCGTCGTCGTCGTCGCACGGCTCGCCGGCGCGGCGCGCCCCGACGAGGAAGTCCTCACAGTGCGAGGCGACGTAGAGGAGCACGTCCTGATCGCTCAGCGCGCAGTCCTGCACGATGCGCTTCATGGCCGCGATGCACTGCCCGGCGCGGGTCGCGTTGAAGGTCACCGCGCCGCCGTCGACCCGCTGGGTGACCTCCTCGTCGCAGCGGTCCGCCATGAAGATGCGGCAGAGCGCCTCGTTGCCGCCGATCGCGTCGTAGCAGTGGCAGCTCGTCGCGGTGTCGCACGCCAGGTCGACGTAGCTGGCGCAGTACTGCGCGAGCTGCACCGGCGGCCCGCTCGCCGGCGGGGGCAGCGCGGTCCCGGTCCAGGTCCCGTCCCCGCCGCCCGAGCTCGTACACGCCGAGGTCATGGCGATCGCCGCGATGAGGAGCCCGCTACACAGCCTGCGGTCCATGGCACACCCCCGAGCAACGTCCGGTGGGGGCATCCTAGCGCTCAATCACGAGATGCACATCCGCAGCGACCCGGCGGCGGGGAAAACGAAACGGCCCGCCCGCGTGGCGCTCACGCGGGCGGGCCGGGGCTCGACTTGTCGCTCGGAGGAGGCGCGACCTACCAGGTCTCGGCGCCGTGACACACGCCGGAGCAGCGCCGCGTGGTGGCGTCGTAGGTGCCCTGGCTGAGGTGGATGTCGGGGGTGCCGTTCACGTGCAGGTCGACGTCGATGATGCTTGAGCTGCCGCTGGCCACGTCGGCGTGGCAGCTCGAGCACTTCACGTTGTGGGAGATGTGCTTGCGGTGCTCGCCCGACATGCCGGTGCCCGTCGTCGGGTGGCAGGAGCTGCAGGTCATCGCGGTGGTCGAGGTCCACACGGCGCTGCCGTTGTCGCCCTGGCCGTTGCCGTGGCAGTAGACCGTCGAGCAGGTCGCCGCGGTGAGGTCGAAGCTCGTGGCCGCCGCGATGCCGGCGAAGGCGTTCTCGGCGACGCCGTCACCGTCGATGTGGCCGGCGGAGAAGACCGAGTCGGGCAGCGCCGGGTGGCAGGTCGTGCACGCGAAGGCGGCGTGGGTCGCGGTGTCGACGACGTGCGCGCTGTGGGCGCCGACGCCGAGAAAGCTGCGCTCGAGGGTGCCGTCGATGGCCTCGGGCGGGGCGCCGGTGTCGTTGTCGGCGCCGCCGTGGCAGAAGGTGCAGTCGGTGGTCCAGTCGGCGGAGGCCGCGGCGTGGCAGGTCGCGCAGCTGACGGCGGTGCCGCCGGTCAGGTCGGCGCCGTGGCAGCCGGTGCAGGTCGCGGGGCCCGCGGCGTTGAAGGCGACGCCGTGGACGTCGGGCGCGCTCCAGCCCGCAGGGTGGTAGCCCGTGCCGCCGCCGGTGTCCTCACCGGTCGTCGTGGTCGTGTCGGTCGTGGTCGCGGAGGTGTCCTCCACCACGTCGTCGGTGGCGTCGGCGGCGACCGTGTCGGTCACGGTGCCGGTGGTGCCGCCGCTGCTGTCGCAGCCGGCGGCGGGGAAAAGGAACACAAGGGCGCACAGCGCTCGCGCGAGACGCATCGGTGACCTCCAGTCGCGCCGGCCCACGCTGGCTCGGCGGGCTCACGCTGAGCCAAGCCACCGGACCCCACATTGACGGAGATCAATACCCTTTCAACTGATACAATTTAGTCCCGACGCCGCACCCGACGGGCCGTCACCACGCACCCCGCATCCCCGCACGGGAGGCCGGGCTGCGCAGCTCTTCCGGATCCGCCGGCGGCGCTCCCGAGACCCACGGCAGGCCGCTCCACAAGCGATCTCCGAGATCCCCCGAGCGCCCTACGCGGCCATCACCAGGACGGCGTGGCCGCGCTTGTGGCCCGTCTCGACGAGTCGGTGCGCCGCGGCGGCCTCCTCGAGGGGGAAGCGGCGGTCGATGACCGGGCGCACCTCGCCGGCCTCGACGAGCCCGCGGAGGATCTCCAGGTCGGCCGCCTTCTGGGCAGGCTTGCGGAGGCCGGTGAGGCTGAGCTTGGCGCGCTTTCGCCCGAAGAGGCGCGTCCACAGGCCGACGAGGAGGATCCTCGCCGAGAGCACCGTGGTCAGGTAGACGCCGCCGTCCTTCAGGGCCCGCTTGGCGCGGCCGAAGGAGCTCTTGCCCACGGTGTCGAAGATGACGTCCCAGGTCTCACCGGCGCGGGTGAAGTCGGTCTGGGTGTAGTCGATGACGTGGTCGGCGCCGAGCGCGCGCACGAGCGCGACGTTGCGGGTGCTGCAGACCGCGGTGACCTCGGCGCCGAGGTGCTTGGCGAGCTGCACCGCGGCGGCGCCCACCGAGCCGGAGGCGCCGTTGACGAGCACGCGCTGACCGGGCCGGAGGCCCGCGGTGTCGCGGAGGAAGGGGAGCGCGGTCAGGGTCCCCTCGGCCAGCGCGGCCGCCTCGGCGAAGTCGACGTTGCGCGGCTTGTGGGCCACCGCGCCGGCCTCGGGGACGCAGACGTACTCGGCGTGGGCGCCCAGATCGTCGCCGGTGGCGGCGTAGACCGCGTCGCCCACCGCGAAGCGGGTCACGGCGTCACCGATGGCCTCGACCACGCCGGCCAGCTCGGTCCCGAGGACGGGGCGCTTGGGGCGGCGGAGCCCCGTGAACATGCGGGCCATCCGGTCGCGCCCGGCGCGGAAGGTGCAGTCGGCGGAGGAGACGGCCGCGGCGTGGACGCGGATGCGGATCTCGTGCGCCGCCGGGGTGGGGATCGCGACCTCCTCGAGGTGGAGGACGTCGGGGGTGCCGTAGGTGCGGTACGCGATGGCCTTCATGGGGGGCTCCTGTCTTCCGGGGTGCTGGACACTTACAGCGTAAGTTCCTTCTCAAGGTGAGCCTTACGGTGTAAGTCGTCAAGACGGAAAACGCGCGGACGCGATGTTTCCCGATCGACGCCGCCCACGGGGAGCCCGCGAGATGCCCACGAACCCCAATGATTCCGAGATGAAGCGTGCGCCTCTCACCCGCGACCGGGTCCTCGCGGCGGCGCTCGCCCTCGCCGACGAGGGCGGCGTGGAGAAGCTCTCGATGCGGAGCCTCGGCCGCGCCCTCGGGGTCGAGGCGATGTCGCTCTACAACCACGTCGCCAACAAGGACGCGGTCCTCGACGGCCTCGTCGACAAGCTCGTGGAGGAGATCGCGCTCCCCGAGCCCGACGACGACTGGCGCACCGGGATGCGCCGCCGCGCGCTCTCGGCCCGCGCCGCCTTCAAGCGCCACCCCTGGGCGACGCGGCTGATGGAGTCCCGCAAGCAGCCCGGCCCGGCCGCGATCCGCTACTACGACGCGGTCCTCGGCTGCCTCCGGCGCGGCGGCTTCTCGATCGCGCTGGCGGCACACGCCTTCTCGGCGCTCGACAGCTACATCTACGGCTTCGCGCTGCAGGAGGCGACGATGGCCTTCGAGGGCGGCGGCGAGGACCTGGCCGAGGTCGCCGACGGGATCATGGCGCAGCTCCCGGTGGAGCAGTTCCCCCACCTCGCCGAGATGATCGTCGAGCACGCGCTGAAGCCGGGCTACGACTACGGGGACGAGTTCGCGTTCGGCCTCGATCTCATCCTCGACGGCTTCGCCCGGCTCCTCGCGCAGGGGGCGTAGCTACCGCCCCATCTGGAGCAGGCTCATCGCCGCCTTGAGCTGCGCGTCGTGGTCGGGATCGGCGCTCGCCGACACGGTGTAGCCCGGGTCCTTCCACCCCTGGGCGCCGACCGGGAAGCCGGGCGCGAGGCCGGTGGCGTGCCAGCTCGTCCCGTTGGGCGAGACCATGCGCGCGACGGTGAGCTTCAGCGCCCAGCCGTTCGACAGCTCGAGGAGCTCCTCCACGCTGCCCTTGCCGAGGGTGCGCTCGCCCACGAGGATGGCGCGGCGGTGATCGGTCAGCGCCGCCGCCAGGATCTCGGCGCCCGAGGCGCTCTCGTGGTCGACGAGCACCGCGATCGGCACGCCGGGGACGGTCGCCGCCACCTTCGCCCGATGGACGTCGCTCTTGCCGCCCCGCCGCGCGAGGGTCACGACGGTCTCGCCGCGGTCGAGGAAGCGGTCGGCGACCTCCACGGCGACCTCGAGGCGCCCGCCCGGACAGCCGCGCAGGTCGAGGACCAGGCCCTTCGGCCCCTTCGCCTTCAGCTCGGCGAGGACCGCGTCGAGGCGGGCGACGGTGTGGGCCCCGAAGGCGTCGATGCGCACGTAGCCGAGGCCGCCGTCGAGGAGCTGCCCGAAGACGCTGTCGACGCGGACCGGCGCGCGCGTCAGCGTGGCCTCCCACTCCTCGGTGTCGCGCTGGAGCATGAGCGTGATCTTGCTGTCCTTCGGGCCGCGGATCCGGTCGACCGCGTCGGCCAGCGACAGGCCGCGCACGCTGGCCCCGTCGACCGCGAGGATGCGGTCGCCCGCCTGCACCCCGGCGTCGGCGGCGGGCCCGCCCGGGATGACTTGCTTGACGAAGAGCACCTGCTCGAAGGGCTCGATGACGACGCCCACGCCGACGATCGAGCCGGCCAGCCCGCGGCGGAGCTCCGCCAGGTCCGCGGGGCTCAGGAGCGCGTTGATGGTGACGCCCTCGACCTGCACGAGGCGATCGAGGACGCCCTCGAGGGCGGCGGTCCAGAGCTGGTCGTCGGGGCGGGCGCCGTCGACGTACTTGGCGTCGATGAGGCGCACGGCCTCGTCGAAGACCTTGTGGGCGTCGGGCATGGCGCGGGCGCCCGCGTCGCCCGGCGCGCCGGCGAAGGCCAGGCCGGGGAGGGCCAGCGTGGTGGCGACCAGGGTCGCGAGGCAAAGCGGCTTGATGGACATCGGGGCCTCCTCAGAGCAGGTAGGGGTCGAGCTCGGGCACGCTGCTGGCGTCGTAGTCGTCGAGCAGCTCGCGGGCCGCGGGGACCTCGGGGGTGAGGACCTCCACGGCCGGCGCGGCCGGGTGGGGGAGCGTCGCGGGCGCCGGGCGCTGGGTCAGGCTGATCGCGAGCACCGCCGCGGCGGCGCCGAGGGTCGCCAGGGCGCCCTGGTAGACGGGGACCCGGCGGGTGAAGAGCGCGGCGAGGCGACGCCCCAGCGGGGG
>SBGO01000065.1 GCA_006226565.1 Deltaproteobacteria bacterium
CCTGCCGAGCCCACCAAGGCGACGCCGCCCGCGCCCGAGGCTCCGGCCGCGGTCGCCCCGACGGAGCCCGCGAAGGCCCCGGAGCAGGCCACCCTCGGGCAGCTCGCGCCGGACTTCGCGCTCACCGACACCGACGGCAAGGCGTGGAAGCTGTCCGACCACCGCGGCAAGATCGTGGTCATCGAGTGGTTCAACCCCGGCTGCCCGTTCGTGAAGTACGCCTACGGGGACGGGCCGCTGAAGGACCTCGCGCGCCGGTCGACGAGCGACGAGGTGCTGTGGGTCAACGTCAACTCGGGCGCGCCCGGCAAGCAGGGCCATGGCCTCGAGGCGAACCAGGCCGCGAAGACCGAGTGGGGCATCGCGCACCCGATCCTCATCGACGAGGACGGGGCGGTCGGGCGCCGCTACGACGCCAAGACCACGCCCGGGATGGTCGTCGTCGACAAGGACGGCAAGCTCGTCTACCGCGGCGCCCTCGACAACGCGCCGCTCGGCCGGGTGGAGGGAGACGAGGCGCCGGTCAACTACGTCAGCGCCGCGCTGGCGGATCTGGCCGCCGGTCGGCCGGTCGCCACCCCGGAGACGACGAGCTACGGCTGCAGCGTCAAGTACTGAGGGTCGGTCCCACCCACCGAGCCGAGTGAGCGCCGCGCGAGCGGCGAGCGCGGGCCGGACGCCGGAGCGGTGTCCGGCCCGTTTGCTTTTGAGCGCGTCACGTGGCGGCGAACGCTCTCCCGCTTGCAGGCCCGACCCGAGAGCCCGCCGGCCTCTGAGCTTCGACGGCCGCTGTGGGCGGGACGAGGCTGTCGCAAAAGCCCACCGACGGCGCCCCCAAAGACCGACCGCGCTCGGGACGAGCGTAGGCCACTTGGCCGGCGGACGTCTCGTCCGCCGTGGATTCGGTCCACACGACAGCCTCCCGACGCCCGCAATCCCTGGCGCGGCGCTACAAGCCGGGCGGCGGTGGGCGGCGGACGCAGGGGAGGGGGACACCCCAGAAACGACGACGCCCGCGGCCATCGGCCGCGGGCGTCGTGGGTGTCAGCCCGAGCGCTGCGTCAGCTCGGACGCGTCAGGCGGCGGCGGCGCAGCACCAGCACCACCAGGCCCATCACGAGGGCGACGAGCGCCCCACCGGCCGCGCCACCGGAGCAGGAGAAGACGTTGCTCCCGCCGATCTGCGCGGTCCCGAAGTCGTCGGACTTGTCGAGCGGGTCGGTGCCGTTGTCGAGCACCTCGAAGCCGTCGATGATGCCGCCCTTGTCGGTGTCGGGGTCGTTCGGGTCGGTGAACCAGACCGAGACCTCGAGCTTGTCGTCGAGGAAGTCCCCGTCCGTGTCCGGGTTCTCCCGGTCGGTGTGGTAGATCTGCACCTCGTCGCGGTCGATGAGGCCGTCACCGTCGGTGTCGCGGAGGCCGTCGGTCGGGTCGTTGGGATCGCCCTCGCCCTCGTCGACCTTGCCGTTGGCGTTGAGGTCCTCCTCACCGTCGAGGAGGCCGTCACCGTCGCTGTCCGGGTTGCGCGGATCGGTCGTCGTGCCCGGATCCTCGTCGGTCTGCCACTTCGACTCGAGGGTGTCGACCGTGTGCTTGGTCGAGCCGTACTCGGTGCCGTCGGAGATGCCGTCCGCGTCGGAGTCGTAGAGGGTCGGATCGGTCCCGACCACGTTGACCTCCTGGCCGTCCGACAGCCCGTCGTCGTCGCTGTCGCGGTCCTTGCGGTTGGTCCCGTAGCGCGCCTCGTCGACGTCGCTCAGCCCGTCGTTGTCGTCATCGGGGTCGGCGCAGTTGAGGATGCCGTCCTGGTCGTAGTCGCCGATGTCGTCGGTCGTCGGGGTGCTGGTCTCGTCGAGGATGTCGGTCCCACAGATGATCTCGTCCTCGTCGAGCACGCCGTCGTTGTCGTCGTCGAGGTCACGGCAGTCGAGCTCGGTGTCGCCGTCGTAGTCCTCGAGGGTCTCGATCGACGGGGTGTCGTTCGGATCGAAGGGGTCGGTGCGGCAGTACGTCTCGACGCCGTCCGCGATGCCGTCCTTGTCGGTGTCGGCCTCGGCGCCGTCGCACACGCCCGAGCCGTCCTTGTCCTGCGGGACGTCCTCGGGATCGAGCGGATCGGTGACGCAGTTCTCTTCCTCACCGTCGGTGAAGGTGTCGTGGTCGCTGTCGGGGTCGAGCGGGTTGGTCTCGCCCTCGTCCTGCCGGCCGTTGCGGTTCACGTCCTCGAAGCCGTCCGGCACGTGGTCGCCGTCGGTGTCGTTGTCCCACCCGAAGGAGGCCTGGCAGCCCGTGGCGGCCGAGCCCGGCGGCGGATCGAAGCAGCTCTCGCGCTCGATCTTGTCGCTGATGCCGTCGCCGTCGGTGTCCTTCTTGAGCGGGTCGGTCTCGTCGAGCTCGGCCTCCCAGATGCCGTTCTGGTTGGAGTCCTCGACGCCGTCGTCGAGGCCGTCCTCGTCGGTGTCCTTGACGTAGGGATCGGTGCCCGACATCCGCTCGACCGTGTCGAGGATGAGGTCGTCGTCGTCGTCGTCGTCGACGCAGTTGGCGGTCCCGTCGCCGTCGGTGTCCTGCGAGTCGATCTGCAGCGGCTTGCTCGTGGCGTCGAGCGGGTCGGTCTCGCAGAGGATCTCGGTCTGGTCGTCCACGCCGTCGCCGTCGTCGTCGGGGTCGATGAAGTCGCACGCCCGGTCGCCGTCGGTGTCGGTCGGGAACGAGAAGGGATCCCGCGGGTCGGTCTGGCAGGCCGTCTCGTCGAGGTCGAGCCAACCGTCGTTGTCGTCGTCGTCGTCGAGCTTGTCACAGATGTGATCGTCGTCGCCGTCGGCGCCGTTGGCGGTCGGGTTGTCGTCGGCGTCGAGCGGGTCGGTGACGCAGTCGGACTCCTCGAAGTCGAACCAGCCGTCGTTGTCGTCGTCGGCGTCGACGGCGTTGCAGGTCCCGTCCTGGTCGGCGTCGTGGTCCGCGTCCCGCGGGGTCGAGGCGGCCGAGCACGGGTCGCTCAGGCAGGTGATCTCCTGGGTGTCGGGGAAGCCGTCGTCGTCGTCGTCGAGGTCCACCGAGTCGCACTGCGCGTCGTTGTCACCGCAGTTCGGGGGGATGCTCTGGGCGTCGAGCGGGCTCGAGCCGCAGATGATCTCCTCGTTGTCCGGGAAGCCGTCGCCGTCGTCGTCCTCGTCGGCGCAGTTCGGGATGCCGTCCTCGTCCGGGTCCTCGGCGATCTGGGCCGGGGTCGGCTTCTCGGTGTCGTCGAGCGGGTTGGTGCGGCAGTAGTCCTCGATCCGGTTGGTGAACCCGTCGTTGTCGAAGTCGAAGGTGTAGCAGAAGGGGTCGTCGACGCAGTCGGTGTCGGGCGGCACCACGGTCCCGATGCCGCAGTCGAGCGTGCCGTCGGAGTCGTTGTCGACGCCGTCGCCGCAGTCGTCCTCGCGGACGCCGCACTCGGCCTGGGTGGTGTCGTACTCGCCGTTGCAGTCGCCGTCGACGAGGACGACGTCGCAGACCACCGCGCCGGGCCCGTCACAGCTGAGCGCCGGGCTCTCCCCGCCGACGCAGAGGTCGCCGGCCGGGTACTTGCTGTTGTCGTTCTTCGAGTCGGCGTTGGCGCACGCCTGGAGCTCGAGGGCGTCGCTGGCGTGGTCGTTGTCGTCGTCGTCGTCCTCGCAGTTCAGCAGGAGGTCGGCGTCGGGGTCCTGGAACTCGTCCATGCCGGGGTTCTGCGCCGCGACCAGCGGGTTGGTCCCGCAGCGGTCCTCGAAGCCGTTGGAGACGAGGTCGCCGTCCCAGTCCCCGTCGACGCAGTTGGCGTCGTGGACGCACTGGTCGTCGTCGCAGTCGGTGAACCCGTCGGCGTCCTCGTCGATGCCGCTGTCGCAGACCTCGGGGCAGCGCAGCGTGATGTGCGCCGAGATGCCCGGGCCCTGGTTACACGCGCCGACCTGCTTGGCGACGATGTAGTAGGTCGTCCCCTCGGTGACGTTGAGGGTCATGCGGCCGCCGGCGACGCACGTCGACTCCACCGCGTTGGTGAAGGCGTCGCAGGTCGACGGGCCGTCGCTGCAGGTGCCCTCGGACGCCTCGAGCATGAAGAGCTTCGTGCCGAGGTTCGAGATGTCGACGTCGACCGTGCCGGTCAGGGTCGACACGAAGGCGTAGACCTTGTCGTTGCCGTCGGTCGGCAGGCCGTCGATGCACGCCTCGAAGTCGTTGCTCCGCGGGGTGACGTCGACGCCGGTCCCGCCGCAGGTCAGCGGCAGGGCGCTCGAGCAGACCTCGCCCGAGCAGACGGCCTTGTCGGAGCAGCCCGCGTCGAGGCAGTCACGCTGCTGGTCGCAGTTGTCGTCGAGGCCGTTGGTGCAGTTGTCGGTGCTGCCGCTGTTCGCGTCGTACTCGACGTTGCCGGGGTTCTCGAGCTCGTGGCCCGGGCCCTCGCAGTACGCGGGCTCGGAGCCGGCGCAGTGCAGGTCGGCCGTGGCCGCCGCCCCGTCGGTCCCGTAGCCGTCGCCGTCGGCGTCGTTGCACGTGTCCTTGCAGTCGATGATGCCGTCGCCGTCGCTGTCGGCGGTGCAGGCCGCGGAGGCCGCCGGGAAGTTGCAGATCGCGCTCGTCGGGTCGCAGTCCCGCGCGTCGCAGATGCTGTCGCCGTCGGCGTTGGTGAGCTCCGGGGTGGTCGTGTTGGGCAGGAAGGCGACCTCGTCGGTGGAGCCGTCGCAGTCGTCGTCCTTGTTGTCGCACAGGAACTCGGCGCAGGTGCCGCCGCCCGCGAGGTGCGGGGCGCCGTAGTTGCGCGTCGTCGCCGAGTAGATGTTCTCGGCCTGGGGGCCGGAGAGACACCACTGGGCGACCTGGTCGTTGACGCCGGCGTTCGAGGCCTGGGCGTTGGTCAGCACCATCGAGCGGCCGCGGTCGAGGCCGTCGGTGCCGGTCGTGCGGATCGAGCCGAGGGCGCAGGACCAGCCCCGGAAGTCCACGCTGTCGATGGCCCGGTCCTCGGCGGTCGCGCCCTTGCGCTCGACCGTGAGCACGTCACCGGCGGGGTTGAGCGACATCCCGTTGCAGTAGGCGTCGATGAGCGAGGTGTTGACGAAGTCGGCCGTGGCCGGCGAGCCGAAGGCGATGACGTAGTACGAGTCCTCGGGGTGCGCCGGGTCGAAGGCCGGGATCGTGAGCCGCGTGTTCGCGAAGCACGTCGCGGAGCCGGGGGCGAAGGTCGCCGAGGCGCCGGCCTGGTTGATGAGCTTGAGCTCCAGGGTGGTGAGGTCGAGCTCGGCCGCGGAGGCGTTGAAGAGCTCGATCCACTGCTCGCCGCTCGAGCCGAAGAGCACGGGCAGGTGGATCTCGGTCACGTAGAGCTGGCCGGCCTCCACCTGGCAGGTGTCGCTGCAGCCGTCACCCGAGACGGTGTTGCCGTCGTCGCAGGTCTCGAAGCAGTTGTTGACGCAGCCCGGCTCGGCGTTGAGCTTGGTCTCGACGACGCCGTCGCCGCAGACGTAGCAGTCCGGATCGTCGCGGTCCTGGAAGCCGTCGCAGTCCTGATCGGTGGTGTCGAGCTGACCGGGCGCGAGCGCCGGCAGGCTCGGGTCGTGGAAGAAGCACTGCTCGGCCGGCTGCGGGTAGGCCGACGGGTCGTAGTCGTTGCAGTCGATGACGTCGGGGGTGGGGCAGGCCGAGAGGTCGGAGACCGACACGGTCGGGTCGCCGCGGCCGTCGTCGTCGCGGTCGATGCAGACGTCGCACGCCTGGCCGAAGTTCTCGGCGCCGCAGGAGGCGTCGCCCGGCGGGCAGCCGATGCGGTCGAGGTCGATGTCGCTGCGGACCACGACCTGGGACAGGAAGACGCCCGCGTTCGCGTTGTTCGAGCCGTTCTGGGTGTCGTAGAAGATCACGACGTTGACGGCGTTCTTCGGGATGGTGATGAGGGCGTGGTCCCACTCGCCGTCGAAGTACTTGCCGTTGGCGAGCGCGCTCGGGGTCGTGCCGGTCGAGGTGTTGCCGGTCGTGCTCCAGACGACGTTGCCCGGGTTGGTGGTCGAGCAGGCGGTCGGCGTCACGTCGAAGCACACGCCGAAGGTGTCGCTCGCGCCGTCACCGGCGAGGCGGTAGACCAGCTCGAGCTCCGGCTGGGGCATCGTCGCGGGGACGGTGATGGTCCGGCTCAGCCAGCCGCGGATACGCTCGCCGGTCGCGACGTCGGTCACGAGCCCGTTGATGCGCGTCTCCCAGCCGTTGTCGCCGGGGGCCATGCGGGGCAGGGTGGCCGAGGTGCCCCACTGGAAGACCGTCGCGGCCGTGGTCGCGCCCTGGCGGCCCGTCGCCGTCCAGCCGCCGGAGGCGCCGGTCGTCGTCGGCGTCGCGTCCTCGCCCTTGAGGAAGTCGAAGCCCACGAAGCAGGCGTTACAGCCGAAGGCGTTGTTGCACGTCGGGTCGTCGCAGTCGGTGTTGCCGTCGTGGTTGTCGTCGATGCCGTTGGCGCAGTCCTCGCTGCCGCAGTCGCCGTCGAGCGCGTCGGTGTTGCCGTCGCAGTCGTTGTCGAGGCCGTCGCCGCAGTTCGCCTCGGAGGTGTTGGCCGGCGTGACGGCGAACACGGCGTCGTTGCAGTCGGCGATGTTCGGCACCGGGCAGGTCGAGAGGTCGGGGCTCAGGGCGTCGCCGTAGAAGTCGCCGTCCTGGTCCCAGCACTGGTCGCAGGTGAGCGCCGGGTTGCCGAGGCCGCCCTCGAACTCCGCGTCGTCGTCGATGTTCGAGTAGAGCTTCACGCTCGTGACCTGCACGCCGGGGTAGGCGTAGGTCGACGTCTCGGCGAGGGTGTCGAAGAGGATGGTGACCTCGATGCTCGGGTCGTCGCGGAAGGCCTCGAGGGAGTGGACCCAGGTCACCGGCTCGATGCCGGGGCTCGGGGAGTTGGTCACCTCGAAGACGCTGTCGTTGTAGAGGCCGACGTCGGGGCCTTCACAGGTCGGCCGGTTGATGCACACCGCGAGCACGTCGGGGGTGTTGCCGGCGTGGATGTAGCTGATGGCGATGACCGGCGCCGGCCCGGCGTAGTCGAGGCCACCCATGGCCGCGGTGAAGTGGAGGCGCCCGTACTGGCGGCCGGTGATCGCCTGGATGCCGCCCGTCGACCACATGCCGGGGGTGTGGGTCCAGATGGACGAGCCGTTGATGGGCTCGGCCGTGAAGGACGGGCCGCTCTGGAAGCTGTACTCGCGGAGGCAGCCGAGCGCGCAGAAGGCGTCCGGGGTGGAGCCGCCGTTGGCGGTGCCGTTGCAGACCGGGTCCTCGCAGTCGGTGAGGCCGTTGCCGCCGTTGTCGACGCCGTCGGCGCAGTCCTCGGCGCACACCGCGTCCTGCGCGTCGACGTCGCCGTTGCAGTTGTCGTCGAAGTTGTTGCCGCAGAGCTCGGTCGCGTTCGGGTGGGCGCCGTCGTTGTCGTCGTCGCAGTCGAGGACCGCGTTGGACGGCACCGGGTGGCTCGTGGCGTCGCAGTAGGTGTCCTCGTCGGCGTCGACGCAGGGGTCGCCGCAGGCCAGGCTCGAGAAGTCGGGGACGTTGTCGGTGTCGGCGTCGCTCGCGAGCTTCACCGAGGTCACGACCGCGCCGAAGTGGCCGGTCCCGCCGACGTTGGCGACGAGCCGGATGCCGATGACCTTGCTCTGGCCGGCGTGAGCGCCCATCGCGACGGTGGTCGTGCCGGCGCCGGGCGTGCAGATGCTCTTGACGATGGTCGAGCCGTCGAGGGTGAAGGGCGGGCCGTTGGCCACGTGCACCTCGAGGCAGTTGCCGGCGATGCCGTCGACATCGAGGTCGAAGGCGACGCTCAGCACCGGAGCGCGCCCGTCGGTCAGCGACGGGACGGCGACGGTGCGCCACAGGGTCGCGGAGTGGGCGGCGATGGGGAGGTCGCTGGCGAGCCCGGTCTCCCAGCCGACCGCGCCGTTGGAGGTGGTGCCGTAGGCCCAGGTCGCGTCGGCCGCGGCGGGGGCGAACCAGGTGCCGTCGCCCGCGCTGAAGTCGAAGTGGGTCTGGCAGTCCATCGCGCAGGCGGTCGTGTCGAGCCCGGTGCAGGTGTAGCCCGCCTCGAGCTTGCAGTTGGCCGCGCAGCCGTCGCCGCTCGCGGGGAGGGCGGGGCTGTTCGGGTCGAAGTCGTCGCACTCCTCGAAGTGGTTGGCGGTCGTGTTCTGGAAGCCGTCGCCGCAGGTCCAGCTCTGGCAGGTGCCACCGACGCCGTCGGGGCAGTCGTCGTGGTTGTCGCCGTCGCCGTCGTCGCAGCCCTCGGCCGGGCCGAAGTCGTGGCCGCGGCCATCGTCGCCGCCGACGCTGTTGACGAAGCCGTCGCCGCACGCCGCGAGGGCGTCGCAGGCGGTGGGGTTGTCGGCCGCGCTCGGGCAGTTGTCGTTGTTCTCGAGGTTGCCGTCGTCACAGACCTCGTCGGAGTCGACGACGTTGTCGCCGCAGCGGGGCAGCGAGCAGTCGGTGCGGCAGGCGTCGGCCACGTTGCCGTTGCCCGCGCCGTCGTCGCACTGCTCGTAGGCCGGGTTCTGCGGGTCGACGATGTCGGTCCGGGCGAAGCCGTCGCCGCAGGTGGCCTGCTGGCAGGTGCCCGTCGGGCCGGAGGGGCAGGCGTCGGTCGTGACGTCGTTGTTGTCGTCGCAGCCCTCGGCCCCGGCGGTCACGCCGTCGCCGCAGACCGTGTGGTCGCAGATGAAGGGCGCGCTCGAGGCGAGGTACCAGCCGGCCTGGCAGGTGCAGGTGCCGTCGCCGTTGAGGCCGTCGTTGCACTGGCCGTTGCCGCCGCAGATGGTGCCGGGGTCGGAGCCGTCGAAGCCGGCGCACTGCTGGTCGCAGGCGGCGCCGAACCAGCCGGGCGCGCAGGCGTCGACGATCTGGTAGCGGCGGAAGCCGTTGGTGTCGATGCCGGTCGGCAGGCCGTGGTCGGTCGAGATGGCGCTGGCGCCGAAGGTGTAGGCGGCGGCGCCCGAGGCGGTGGTCCGCATGGGCTGGTAGGCGATGACCGCGCCGGTCGCGTCGATGGCGAGCTCGCGCACGACGGTCCACGACGTCGCGTCGGAGCAGTTGCTCGAGGTGCCGTGGAGCGTGGTGTCGGTGGCCGAGCCGGCGGGCGGGGTGACGTTGCAGGCGACGGGGTCGCCGAGGGTCACGGTGTAGGCCGGGACGTTGACGCTGTAGAGGGTGACCGAGCCCGAGATCAGGGCGTCGTTGGCGATGAGCTCGGCGGCGCCGTACCAGAGCTGGAGGTAGCGGTCGGCGGTGCCGGCCGTGAACGTGTTGTCCGCCGCCAGGGTGGCGGCGTTCGCCGGCGCGGTATCGAGGGCGTAGACCTCGGCGCAGCCGGCCGTCCCGGCGACGCAGTTGCCGCCGAGGGTGTTTTCGACGCCGGAGCCGCCGAGGGTGGGCTTGGCGATGCAGTCGTCGGTGGCCGTCGGGATCGACGCGTCGGCGCCGAAGTCGACGAGGAGCTCGACGCCGGACGCGTAGTTGGACTGGACGGTGCAGCTCTGGATGGTCGGCGAGGCGCCGTTGACGACGACGCCGCGGCCGCCGTTGCTCGACAGGGCGAGGGTGTCGAGGAGCCCGTCGTTGACGCCGCAGCCGAGCTGGGCCGAGCGGATGGTGACGCCGTTGCCGGAGTTGCTCGAGGCGCCGCCGCCGCTGAGCACGAAGCTCATCGCGCGATCGATGAGGACGCCGCCGGCGCTGCTGGCGTCGGCGTAGACGGCGGTGAGGTGGGCCTGGTGGCCGTTGGGGGTGACCTCGACGCCGTAGCTCTGGCAGTGCTGGACCGTGAAGCCCGTGAGGGTGATGCCCTGGGCGTCGACGACCAGGCAGCTGCCGGTGCCGCCGGCGCCGTCGATGACCGACGCGCCGTTGCCGACGATCGTCAGGCGGGTCTGGGTGAGGACGAGCTCGTTGAGGATCGCGACCGTGGCGCCCGCGGGCAGCTGGATCACGTCGTCGGAGAGCGCGGCCGCGACGGCGGCGGGGAGCGAGCCCGGGCCGTCGCCCGTGAGCTCGGTCACGATGATCGTCTCGCCGATGTGGATGGCGACCGTCGCCGCCTCGGAAGGCGCGGTCGTGGTCGTGTCGACCACCCGGAAGTCGAAGCTGTCGGCGCCGCCCTGGCCCACACCAGGGGTGTAGGTCGCCGTCGGCGCGCCCACGATGGCGTAGGGCGTCCCCGGGGTGACGCCCAGATCGCCGCAGTGGTAGCCGTCGATCACCAGGTCGCCCTTGGCCGGGCAGCCGAGCAGCTCGAAGCTCAGCGTGTGCCCGACGAAGCTCTGGCCGGTCAGCGTGATCGCCGTCGGCGTCTCCTCGGCGGTGCTCACGGACTGCGGGTGCGCGACGCTGTCCGCCTCACAGACCCCGGAGACCTCGTGGTAGCCGAGGTCGCAGGCGCACGTGTGCGTGCCGCCGCCGGTGTCCGTGCAGGTCCCGTGGGTGCCGCACGGATCCGGCGGATCCGGCGGGGTGCAGACCGCGGCGTGGGCGACGCCGGTCGTGCCGAAGACCGCGAGGGCGGCGAACACGGCGGCGCCGGCGAAGGTCCTGGAACGTCGAAGCAGGTTGGCCATGGAGAGCAGCTTCCCGTGGGTGAGGCGCAACTCGTGGGCCCCGTCGAGGTCGGAGCCGGAGAGGGGGAGGCGGCGCCCAGCGACCTGGTCGCTGGGCACCCGGCGACGCGCCGCCATCACAGATCACCTCGCGAGGCCGCCCGGCGGCGGCGGCGCAGGGTGATCCAGGCGAGCGAGAGCCCGAGCAGGAGCGCAAAGCCGACCGCGCCGGCCCCGCCTCCGCTGCAGCTGAAGACGTTGTCGCCCTTGATGACCGCGTCGGTGAAGTCGTCCGCGGCGTCGAGCGGGTTGGTGTCGTTCTCGACCTCGAAGCCATCCACCACGCCGCCGCCGTCCGTGTCGGGCTCGAGCGGGTTGGTGAAGTAGATGTCGAGCTCTTCCTTGTCGTCGAGGGCGTCGCCGTCCGTGTCCTGGTTGTCGGGATCGGTGTGGTAGACGTTGATCTCGTCGCGGTCGATGAGGCCGTCGCCGTCGGTGTCGAGGAGGCCGTCGCGCGGGTCGAGCGGGTCGCCCTCGTTGTCCTCGACGTCGACCTTGCCGTTGCCGTTGAAGTCTTCCTCGCCGTCCTTGAGGCCGTCCTTGTCGGTGTCGGCCACGCGGGGCTCGGTGACGGTCGTCGGATCGGCGTCGGGGATGAAGATCTCCGGGTCGGTGTCCGGGGTGCCCTCGGTCTCGCCGACCTCGGTGCCGTCCTGGACGCCGTCGTGGTCGCTGTCGAGGTCGGCCGGGTCGGTGCCGAGCTCGAGCTCGCGCCCGTCGGACAGGCCGTCGTCGTCGGTGTCCATGTCCTGCGGATCCCAGCCCTTCTGCTCCTCGATGTAGTCCGGGACGCCGTCGTTGTCGTCGTCGGGGTCGGAGCAGTTGAGCATGCCGTCGCCGTCGTAGTCGTTGACGTCGTCGACGGACGGGCGGGACGACGGGTCGCGCGGCTTGGTCCCGCACTCGATCTCGTCCTCGTCGCTGACGAGGTCGGCGTCGTCGTCGTTGTCGATGCAGTTGATCTGCAGGTCGCCGTCGGTGTCCTCGAGGTCCGCGAGGCTCGGCGCGTCGGAGTTGTCGAGCGGGTCGGTGCCGCAGAACTCCTCGACGCCGTCGGCCACGCCGTCGTGGTCGGTGTCGACCTGGGCGCCGTCGCACTCGCCGTCGTGGTCCTTGTCGACCGGCACGCTGAAGATGTCGAGCGGGTCGGTGGCGCAGTGGACCTCGTAGCCGTCGTTGGCGTCGTCGCCGTCGCTGTCGGCCCGGACCGGGTTGGTCTCGTCGGGCGACAGGCTGCCGCTGCCGTCGCTGTCCTCCGCGCCGTCGAGGAGCCCGTCACCGTCGGTGTCGGGGTTCCACGGCTGGGTCGAGGACGAGGTGCCCTGGTCGTTCGGGTACGAGCTCGCCAGCTCGACGTTGTCGTCGAGGCCGTCGAAGTCGGTGTCCTTGAGGACCGGGGAGGTCTCGGTGCCGGTGGTCTGCCCGTCGTCGTTGGCGTCCTCCTCGCCGTCGAGGAGCCCGTCGTCGTCGCTGTCGGGGTCGAGGCGATCGGAGCCGTGGAGGGCCTCGTTCTCGTCGCTCAGGCCGTCACCGTCGTCGTCGGTGTCGACGCAGTTCCAGAGGCCGTCGTGGTCGGGATCCTGCGCGGCCTCCTCGATCGGGTAGTCGGTCGGGTCGAGCGGGTCGGTGCCGCAGGCGATCTCGGTCGCGTCGTTGGCGAGGTCCTCGTCGTCGTTGAGGTCGAGGTAGTTGCAGGTGCCGTCGTGGTCGGTGTCGACCGGGACGCTCGAGGCGTCGTTCGGCAGCTTGTTGCAGGCGACCTCGTCGACGTCGAGCCAGCCGTCGTTGTCGTCGTCGTTGTCGAGGACGTCGCAGATCTTGTCGTTGTCGACGTCCTGGCCGATCGCGGTCGGGTTCGAGTCCTTGTCGAGCGGATCGGTCGAGCACTGGATCTCGGCGATGTCGGTCCAGTCATCGTTGTCGTCGTCGTTGTCGACGTTGTTGCACTGGCCGTCCTGGTCGGCGTCGTGGTCGGCGTCGGTCGGCGTCGAGTCGGCGTCGCGCGGGTCGCTCGCGCAGTTCAGCTCGAGGGTGTCGTCGTAGCCGTCGCCGTCGTCGTCGGGGTCGACGTCGTCGCACTGGAAGTCGTGGTCGAGGTCCGGCGGGGTGTCGTTGGCGTCGCGCGAGTCGCTGCCGCAGATGATCTCCTGGTCGTCCTCGTAGCCGTCGCCGTCGTCGTCGTTGTCCTGGCAGGAGGGGAGGCCGTCCTGGTCGGGGTCCTCGCCCTCGGCGGCCGGCACCGGCACCGAGCTCGAAAGCAGGGGATCGGTGTTGCAGGCGGTCTCGACGTAGTTCACGACGCCGTCGTCGTCGAAGTCCTGGAGGTCGCAGAGCGACACCGGCACGCAGTCGCGGTCGTCACAGTCGGTCGCGCCGTCGCTGTCGTCGTCCTCGCCGTTGCCGCAGTTGGACTCGCGGGTACCGCAGAGGAACTCGGTGGTGTCGATCTCGCCGTTGCAGTTGGCGTCGACGCCGGCCAGGTCACAGGCGGGCTGGGCGCCCGGGTAGTGGGTCGGCTCGTTCTTCGACGCGGCGTTGAGGCACTGGGCGAGCTCGACCACGTCGGCCACGCCGTCGGCGTCGTCGTCCTGATCGACGCAGTTGAGGAGGGTGTCGTTGTCGACGTCGAGGAAGCTGTCCTGGGCGGGGTCCTCGGTGCCGAGGAGCGGGTTGGTGCCGCAGGTCAGCTCGTCGGCGTTGCTCACGCCGTCGTGGTCGAAGTCGAAGTCGGCGCACTGGGCCGTCGGGACGCAGTCCTCGTCGGCGCAGTCGGCCTTGCCGTCGGCGTCCTCGTCCTCGCCGTTGTCGCCGCAGATCTCGACGCAGGACACCGAGAAGGTGACCGACGGGAGCGGGCCGACGTTGCAGCCGCCGAGCGACTTCACGACGATCGTGTAGACCTGACCCTCGACCGCGGACAGCGCGGTCGTGCCGCCGTTGGTGCAGGTGGAGCCCGCGGTCTGGGTGACGGCGGCGCAGCTCGTCTCGTCGCAGGCGCCGTCGCCGGTCGTGATGAACATCTCGTGGCGCCGCGTGCCGTTGTTGGTGATCCGGAAGGTCACCGTGCCGGTGCTCGGGGCGACGAAGCGGAAGGCGACGTCGGGGCCGGTCGGGCTACCGACGCGGACGGCGCCGGCGTCGCAGACCGGGAAGTCGTCGGAGTTGGCGATGTAGGACTGGCTGAAGCCGCAGCCGACGGCCTGGGCCGTGGCGCAGGTCTCCGTCGCGCAGATGGCGCGGCCGGTGCAGTCGCTGTCGAGGCAGTCGTTGGTCAGGTCGCAGTCGTTGTCGAGGCCGTCGATGCAGGCGTCGTCGGTGTTCTCGCCGATCGACGGGTTGACCGCGAAGTTGTCGTCACAGACGTTGAACTCGTGCTTCGGCAGGCCGTTGTAGAGGCCGCAGGTGCCGGCGAGGCCGTCCGCCACGCCGAAGCCGTCGCGGTCGGCGTCGCGGCAGTCGTCGAGGCAGTCGACGGTGCCGTCGCCGTCCTGGTCGTTGTAGCAGTGGCTGCCGGCCTGGCAGGTGTCGACGAGGGGCTGGCAGTCGCGCGCGTCGCAGCGGCCGTCGAGGTCGCTGTCGATGAGCTCGGCGGCCTCGTCGGCGTCGATGTCGGCCTGGCTCTGGTCGTCGTCGCAGTCGTCGTTGACGCCGTCGCACGCCACCTCGGCGCAGCCGCCGGCGCTGCCGGGCGAGCCGTAGTGGGCGTCGGTGTTGGAGTAGTGGTTGTTCGGGTGCTGGGCGTCGGTGACCTGGTTGAGGTTCGGACCGGCGAGGCACCAGTTGGCCGCGACGTCGTTGGCCTGGGCGTTGAGGTTGATGGTCCCGGCGACGTTGTTCGCCAGCACCATCGAGCGGCCCTTGGTCTCACCGCCGACCACCCGGCGGGTGTTGTCGATGAGGCAGCCGAACTCGGCGCCGGTGAAGTCGATGACGTCGAGGCTGCCGGCGACGGTGCTCAGCTCGAGGCGATCGCCGAAGTCGTCGAGGACGAAGCCGGGGCAGGTCGCGTTGATGAGCTGGGTGTCGACGAAGTCGCCCTGCGCGGGGTTGCCGAAGGCGATGATGTAGAACGCGCCCGGCTCGATGGTCGGGATGTTCTGGATGAAGCAGCCCGGGTTCGGCCCGTCGAAGGCGGCCACGGCGCCCGACGCGTTGGAGAGCGTCAGGTTGAGGAGCGTCAGGTCGAGCGGCGTGCCGGAGCCGTTGTAGAGCTCGATCCACTGCTCGGCGCCGTTGCCGAAGAGGGACGGCAGGTGGATCTCGGTGACGTAGGTGCCGCCGGCCTCGATCTGGCACTGGTCGGTGCAGGAGCCCGCGCTCGGCGGGTCGCAGGTCTCGCCCAGCTCGATGTGGCCGTTGCCGCAGACCCGGCAGTCGGGGTCGTTCGGGTCGGAGAGGCCGTCGCAGTCGTTGTCCACGCCCGAGCCGGCGGCGTAGCAGAGCTCGGTGCCGGCGTCGCCGCTCGGGGTGTTGTCGAGCGGGCGGGTGGTGGCGTCGCTGTCGTCGCAGTCCGCCTGGTCGGGCATCGGGCAGGCCGAGAGGTCGGCGATGTCGTAGTCGGCGTCGCCGTAGAGGTCGTGGTCGATGTCGATGCAGTGGTCACAGCTCGGGGCCGCGGCCTCGTAGCCGCTGTAGGCGCCGGGGCCGTCCCAGTCGGTGTCGATGTCGGAGCGGACGAGCAGCTCGTCGAGGAAGACGCCGCGGGTGCCGTTGTTGCCGTCGGTCGACTCGAAGAAGACGACGATGTCGTGGGTGCCCGGCGTGATCGGCACGATCGCGCGGTCCCAGGTGCCGTCGTTGTAGGTCGAGTTGGCGAGGGCGAGGGCGTTCGCCGAGCGGTCGGTGTTCGGGCTCGGGGAGCTGAGCGAGGTCATCCAGGCGATCTTGCTCGGGTCGCCGAGGGTGCCGCAGCTCGAGGGGAGCCCCTGGCCGTCGAAGGCCACGTCGAAGCAGACGCCGAACTTCATGCCGGTCTGCGCCTGGAGGGAGTAGACGAGCTCGACGGCGGGCGCGAGGAGCGACGAGCCGACGGCGACGTTGCGCTTGACGAGCCAGCCGCGGACGGCGCCGGTCGGGCTCTTGTCGGCGATGGTCGTGCCGGAGGTGGTCCAGCCGCGGCTGTTGCCGAGGGTGCCGACCTCGAAGAGGGCGAAGGTGCCCGCGTCGTCGCGGCCGTAGGGGGTGAAGCCGGCGGCGTGCTGGTTGTCGTCACCGGACTCGAAGGTGAAGCCGGTGTAGCAGACGCTGCAGGCCGGGTCGGCGGCGCAGGTGACGTCGTTGCAGTCGATGATGTTGTCGCCGTTGTCGTCCTGGCCGTTGGCGCAGTCCTCGGAGCCACAGCTGGAGTCGGCGCCGTCGGTGAAGCCGTCGCAGTTGTTGTCCTTGCCGTCGTTGCAGACCGTCTCGGTCGGCTCGCCCGGGTTCACCGTGGCCGAGGTGTCGTCGCAGTCGACGCAGGCCGGGTCGACGGAGCCGGCGGCGCAGATGCCGCCCGGGGTGGCGCTGCAGGTGCGGACGTCGGGGCTCTCGATGGCGCCCCAGCCGTCGCCGTCACCGTCCCAGCAGGTGTCGCAGGCGCGGCCCTGGGGATCGGTGCCCTCGTAGTCGCCGTCGCTGTCGACGTCGCTGCCGAGGGAGATGCGGTCGATGCGGAGGACGACCTCGGAGGGCGTGACCTGGGTGGACTCGAAGGTGTCGAGGAGCAGCGTGACCTTGAGGTCGTTGCGGCCCAGGTAGGGGGTCAGATCGACCGTGGCCGTGACCCAGCCGCCGACGACCGGGAAGAGCGGCGCCTTCGAGGTGTCGTGGACGATGAAGACGTCCTGGAGGAGGTTGATCTGGCAGTTGTCGACGTCGACGCAGACCGCGAAGACGTCCTTGCCGATGACGTTCGCCGGGGCGATGGGCGTGGTGTAGTTGCCGTTGCGGAAGACCTCCATGCGGAAGCGCACGGAGAGCGTCGGCTTGGGCCCGCGGACGATCGCCGAGCCGAACTGCGGGAGGTTGAGGTCGAGGCGGGCCAGCTTGCGCGTCGCGTCGCTGGTGCCGGCGGTCGACCACTCACCGGGGGTGATGACGCCGGGAGCCTTGAAGACCGTGACGTTGGACGTCGGGTCGGGCTGCCAGGCGCCGCCGGTCGTGAAGGACCAGGACATCTCGCACGGCGTCGTGCAGAAGTCGTCGCTGGTGCAGTTCGGGTCGGCGCAGTCGACGAGGCCGTCGCCGGTGTTCGGATCGGAGATGCTGGCGCCGTCCTCGACGAAGTTGCCGCAGTCCTCGTAGCACCAGGCGTCGGCGGCGTCGGTGTTGCCGTCGCAGTTGTTGTCGACGCCGTCGATGCAGGCGAGGGAGCCGCCGTAGGCGCCCTCGTCGATGTCGGGCTTGACCTGCGCGTTGGTGTCGTCGCAGTCGAGGGTGGTGCCGCCGCTGCAGCCGGTGGCGCGGTCGGCGCTGGTCGCGTTGCCGTAGAGGTCGTGGTCGACGTCGGTGCACGCGTCGGCGCAGGTGCCGGGGCCGAAGCCCTTGTGCTCGAGGACGCCGTCGCCGTCGGCGTCGCTCTTGATCTCGACGTTGGTGACGATGAGGCCGTTGCGGCCGGCGGCCGACGAGGTCGCGTCGAGGGCGATGGTCAGCACGCGGTTGGTCTGGAGCGCGGCGGCCTGGGTGCCGGAGAGCTCGATGACGAGGTGACCGGCGTTGGTCGGCGCGCACTCGGTCGCGGCCGGGGCCTCGGCGGACACGTCGGGCTTCGTGCTCAGGTAGACCTTCATGCAGTCGAGGTCGGCCGTCGCGGCGAGGCGGTAGTCGATGATGAGCTGCGGGCGCTGGGCGTCGGCCTGGCTCGGGATGGCCACCGAGCGCCACATCGCGGCGGTGACCGGGGCGGCCGGCAGCTGGGCGCCGAGCTGGGTCTCCCAGCCGGTGACGCCGCCGAAGGTCGAGCTCACGCCGTAGGCGAAGACGCCGTTCGGGGAGGTCCAGGAGTAGTTGGAGTCGGCGAAGTCGAAGAGCGTCCCGCAGTCCTGGGTGCAGGAGGTGTCGCGGAGGCCGTCGCAGGTCCAGCCGGCGCGGACCTGGCAGGTGGCGCAGCCGTCGAAGGTGCCGCTGCCGGAGGTGTCGCACTCCTCGGACGGGCGGATGCCGCCGGAGGGCACGGTGATGTCGACGTAGCCGTCGCCACAGAAGGCGGCGACGCAGGTCCCCTGCGGGCCCGACGGGCACTTGTCGTTGATGTTGTCGTTCTTGTCGTCGCAGGTCTCTGCGAGCTCGAGGTAGGTCGAGCCCCCTGCGCCGGTGTCGTCGTAGGTCCCGCTGTCGGTGATGCCGTCGTTGCAGCGCGGCACGTTGCAGCGGAGCGCCGGGTCGGTGGAGCCGGAGCGGCACTTCGCGGAGGCGTCCTCGTTGAGGGCGCCGTCGTCGCACTGCTCGGGGCCGTTGATGGTGTCGTCGCCGCAGAACTCGACGGCGACCACGGCGTCGGCGCTGTTGTCCGCCTCGTCGTTCTCCGGGCGGTCACCGGTGACGGTGGCGGTGAAGGTCTGGTTCGCCGGCATGCCGGCGCCGGTGTAGTCGGGATCGAGGGTGAAGTAGAGCGTCCGATCGAGGCTCTGACCGTTGCTCATCGACCCGATGGCGCAGGTGACGGTCCCGGCGCCCGCGGTGCAGCCCGCGGGGGCGTTGCCGGTGACGAAGGTGAACGCGGTCGGCACGGTCACCGTGAGGGTGACGTTGCTGTTGCTGACCGGACCCTGGTCGGTCACGGTGAAGCGGATACCGACGTCGTCGCCGGTGTAGACGGGGGCGCCGAGCTGCTCGGCGACCACGACCTTCATGTCGGTGATGCGGTCGCAGACCGAGCCGCCGAGCCCGTTCGGGACGCAGCGCCAGCCGGGCGAGGGGTTGCAGGTGGCGTCGCAGCCGTCGGTGAAGGTGCCGGTGTCGCACTGCTCGCCGGGGTCGACGACGCCGTCGCCGCAGCCGCCGCCGCAGGCGCCCGCGGTGCAGGTCGAGTTGAGGGTGTTGGGGAGCCCGTCGTCGCAGATCTGCCCGTCGGGCACCGCGATGACCTGGCAGGTCACGTCGACGCAGCGCCAGGACTGGCAGGTCGGGGCGGCCACCTGGATGCGGACGTCCTCGAGGTAGCCGTCGCCGCTGGCGTTGGCGAAGGCGATGTAGTTGTCGGCGTGGCTGGCCGCGTACTGGCCGGTGATGAAGCCGCTGCCGCCGTGGCTGAGGTTCTCGTACCGGCAGGTCACGGTGGTGCCGTCGTCGGTCATCTCGAGGATGAACCGGTCGTTGTTCTGGAAGGGCACCGTGGTGGTGACCGGGGTCCCCTGCGGCCAGGTGAGGAAGATCGAGCCGCCCTCGGCGATGCAGGCGACCGAGGTGGTCGGCAGGTAGAAGTTGGACGGATCCTGGTTGGCCGTGGCGCGGGTGTGGATACGCGCCTGGTCGCCGGTCGAGAGCTTCCAGGTGGTGGTGACCGTCATCGTGCCGTAGGCGGCGGGGTCGGCCTGGTAGGTCGTGACGAGGAGCGGGCGGTCGGTGAGCTTGAGGTCCTTCTGGCCGTTGCGGCGCACCAGCGCGCTGCCGGGCGTGTCGGTGATGACGGCCCAGTCGTCGCCGGGGACGGTGTCGGCGGTGAAGCTGTCGTTGACGAGGAGGCCGCAGGGATCGCCGCAGGCGGTCACGCAGACCGAGGGCTCGGCCACGTTGCAGCTCGCGCCGGGCTCGACGGTGCAGGTCGCGCTGCAGCCGTCGCCGTCGAGGATGCCGCCGTCGTCGCAGGCCTCGGCCGCGTTGGTGGTGCAGACGCGGCCGTCGCCGCACTCGGGCTCGCCGCCGCCGATGCAGAGGTCGGCCGAGCAGACGTCGTGGCCGGTGCAGCTGTCGGCGTCGTCGCAGCCGACGACGGGCACGTAGTACTGACCGACGAGGCCGCCGGCGTCGTAGCGGACGATGAAGAGCTCGCCGCCGGGGCCGAAGTCGCTGCGGCGCGGCGCGGCGGTGAGGGCCCAGTCGTCGATGTAGTCGCCGACGTGGGTGAAGCGCTGGAAGCGCGGCCCGGCCGTCTCGGTGACGATCACGCGCCCGCCCTCGTCGACGGCGATGCTGGTGGCGCCGCTGAGCGCGCCGCCGGCGCCGAGGCTGCCGTCCCAGGAGCGGAGGAGGGTGCCGGCGGCGTCGTACGCGTAGACCGTGTCGGAGGCGAGGACGAAGATGTTGCCCTGGCCGTCGGTGGTGAGCGCGGTGGCGGTGCCGACCCAGTCGCCGGTGAAGCTGTCGAGCATGACCGTGACGTTCGGGGCCCAGCGCTGGACCGTCGTGTTGGTGACCACGAGGACGTCGCCGTTGGGGGCGAGGGTCAGGTCCTGGCCGCCGGTGCCGAAGGGCTGGATCACCGCGCCGGTCGGGTCGTAGTAGCTGCCGGAGCTGCCGGTGATGGCGTAGAAGAAGCCGTTGGTGGTCGCGTCGATGGCGGTCGGGACCGTCGGCAGGGTCGCCTTGACGCCGACGTACTGGCCGTTGATGTCGTAGGCCTCGACGAGGTTGTCGGCGCCGTCGACGAGGTACACGCCGGCGACGTAGGCGGCGATGTCGCGCGGATCGACGACGTTCGAGACGACCGAGTACGACGCCGTGCGGGTCACGTTCGCGGTGATGGTCGGCGCTTCGCAGAGGCCGGTCGCCGGGTTGCAGGCGTCGAGGGTGCAGTCGTTGCCGTCGTTGCACGGGGTCACGGGGCCGGCGACGCAGATGCCGCTGGCGCAGGTGTCGCCGACGGTGCAGAGGTCGCCGTCCTCGCAGGGCTGGACCGGGTCGTCGGCGACGGCGACGTGGCCGCAGAGGCCCGTGCTCGGCTCGCAGGCGTCGACGGTGCAGTCGTTCATGTCGTCGCAGTCGAGGTTCAGCGGGGCCGCGCCGAGGCAGCTGCCGGCGTCGCAGTAGGACGCCTGGGTGCAGAGGTCGCTGTCGTCACAGCCGCGGAAGGGCTCGAGGAGGACGACCTTGCTGTCGGTGTAGGTGCCGACGAAGACGGTGCCGGCCGCGTCGACGGCGACGCCGCGCGGGCTGTTGGCGACGGACGAGGCCTGGATCAGGAGGCCGGCGGCCGAGTAGACGGTCACCTGGTCGGCGGCCGGCTCGGTCACGTAGACGAGGCCGGAGGCGTCGATGGCGACGTGGCGGCGGCCGTTCGAGACCTCGCCGGTGCCGAAGGTGCGGGCGGGGGTGCCGTCGAGGGCGAAGACGGAGACGGTCGCGCTCGCGTAGCTGACGACGTAGAGCTCGCTGCCGGCGACGGTGACGCCCGAGGGCGCGGTCACGGAGACGCCGAAGGTCGCCGTCGGGACCGGGGTCCCGTCGGTCGCGAACTTGAGGACGCGGTTGTTGCCGCGGTCGGCGACGTAGACGAAGCCGGCGCCGTCACAGGCGATACCCTCGGGGAGCGAGAGCTGGCCGTCGCCGGCGCCGGGCGCGGCGAAGACGCCGACGGCCACGAGGCTGTCGTCGAAGTGGTGGACCTTGCTGTTGCCCGCGTCGGTCACGAAGATGTGATGGGTCGTCGGGTCGACGCCGACGCCGGTGGGGCTCGCCCAGAGGCCGGCCGCGCTGCCGTCGCCGGTGCTGCCGATGTCGCCGGCGAGGGTGTACGGGGCGGTGGTGCTGTAGCGGTTGACGCGGTCGTTGCCGGTGTCGGCGACGAGGATCGTGTCGCCGATGAAGGTGGCGACGTCGAGCGGGTTCGTCAGCTGGCCGGAGCCGGAGCCGGCGGTCCCGAAGCTGTCGCGGAGCCCGATGCTGGACTCGGTGTTGGTCTCCTCACAGGCGCCGGTCGAGACGTTGCAGGCGCGGGTGGCGCACTCGGTGGTCGCGCAGTTGTCGGCCTCGTTGCAGTAGACGGCGCACTCGGCGCCGAACCAGGTCGCGGCGCACTGGCAGGAGCCGCCCTCGGGCGGGCAGTCCCAGTTGGTGTTGACGGCCGTGCAGGCGTTGTTGCAGCCGTGGGTGTCGTCGCTGTCGCCGTCGTCGCAGACCTCGACGCCCTGGGTGACGCCGTCACCGCAGTCCTGCACCACGACGGCGTAGTCCTCGACCTCGCCGTCGGCGGCGGAGCCGGTCGGCAGCAGGCCGCCGGCGGTGGAGACGCGGAAGCGGGCGAAGACCGTGCCGCCGGTCACGCTGAGGGGAACGGTGAAGGAGAGGGCGTTGAGCCCCGAGGTGAGGGTCTGGGGCGTCGGGACGATGCGCTCGGTGGCGGCGTCGAACACGCCGTCGCGGTTCCAGTCGATCCAGGCGTCGAGCTCGGCGCTGGCGGCGCCGCTGAGCGTCACGTCGATGCCGACGAGCTGACCGGGGGCGAGGATGTCCTGGAAGACGACGCCGTCCTCGTCGGCCTGGCCGTCGAGGTCGTCGCCGCTGGCGTCGGTCTCGAGGTTCTTGGCGTCGAACTCGGTGTCGACGAGGGTGCCGAGGATCGGGCCGGTGGCGATGTGGCGGGGGCCGTTGTCCGCGAGGAGGGTCGCGTAGGGCGCCGGGGCGTCGCCGAAGTCGCTGTCGGGGTCGACGCCCGCGCCCTCGTAGGCGCCGATGTCGCAGGTCGTGTCGAAGGGCCGCGCGTCGCCGCGCTGGTCGGTCGAGAGCGTGTTGCCGTTGGAGTCGGTGCAGGTGCCGGCGCCGATCGCCGGGCTGTCGGTGCGGGGCGCGACGGTGAGCGTCGGGCCGCCGTTGTCGGCCAGGACGCCCATGCGCGGATCGGCGGCGACGACGTCGGCGCCGTTGGTCACGCCGCCGTTGCAGGAGGCGGCGTCGGGGGCGCTGTCGAAGAGGTTGAAGCCGTTCGAGACGGAGGCGCTGCAGGCTGCGGCGGCGTCGGTCGAGACGACGACGCTGTTGCGCAGCGTGCCGCCGGCGATCGAGGAGGCGTTGGCGACGCCGGGGCTCGGGGTCTGGCCCGCGGCGACGGTGTTGTTCACGAAGGTGCAGCTCTCGCAGCGGAAGTTCGCCGCGCTGGACTTCACGGCGCCGCCGTTCGCGTCGCCGCCGGTGCCGAGGTCGCCGATGCCGCCGACGGCGGTGTTGCCGACGAAGGTCGAGTTGGTGACGACGGTCGGTCCGGTGGCCCAGATCGCGCCGCCGTGGCCGAGGCCGCCGCCGCCGCCGGTGCCGTCGCCGCCCTGGGCGACGTTGGCGGAGAAGGTGGAGCCGTCGACCGTGAGCTTGCCGACCTCGACGTAGATCGCGCCGCCGGCGCCGTCGTTGCCGTTGCCGGCGCCGTTGTCCCAGCCGGGGGCGACGTTGGCGTGGAAGGTCGAGGCGTGGACGCGGACGTCGGCCGAGGCGTGGCTGATGCGGAGCGCGCCGCCGTAGTGGGCGCTGTTGGCCTCGAAGCGGACGCCGTCGAAGGAGACGTGGGAAGCGCTGGTGACGTAGACGCCGCCCGGGGCGCTGCCGGTGCTCAGGCCGTGGGCGATGGTCAGGTCGGAGACGGTGACGATGTTGCCGCCGCCGATGGACAGGACCTGCACGGCGTTGCCGCCGTCGAGGGTCACGCCGTTGAGGCCGGTCACGGTGACCGGCGTGGAGATCGAGAGGGTCGAGCCGACCGTGATCACCTGAGGCGTGGCGAAGGCCGTCGGGTCGAAGGTGATGGCGTCGAGGCCGGTCGAGCCGGCGGCGCAGCCGTCGACCGCGGCGTTGGTGTTGGCGGCCTGGAGGGCCTCGCGCAGCGAGCAGTCGCCGCTCGAGTCGACGACGTCGGCGGTCGTGTCGACGACGATGCTGGTGCCGGCCGGGATGGTCGGGGTGACCGAGGCCGTCGCGCTGTCGTTGGCGGTGTTGACGTCGGCGAGGTCGGAGGCGTCGACGGCCGCGGTGAAGTCGAGGGTGCCGCCGGCGGTCCCGAGATCGACGGTCGCGTCGACGAGGAGGGTGGCGGAGGTGTTGGGGGCGAGGGTGCCGACGTCCCAGAGCCCGGAGATCTCGTTGTAGGTGCCCTGGCTCGGGGTCTTGGCGGCGTAGGTCAGGCCCGCCGGGAGCAGGGCGTCGATCGCGACGCCGGTGACGCCCTCGAGGAGGTCGGAGTTGGTCACGGTGATCGTGAACTGGACCGCGTCGCCCTCGAGGGGGCTCGGGTCGTCGACCACGTTGGTCACGGCGAGATCGACGGCGTAGTAGACGTGCAGCGCGAGGTCGTCGAGGGCGAGCTCGTCGCGCGCGCCGGTGCCGCCCGCGACGTCGTCGGTCGCGAAGCGGAGGGTGAGGGTCTCGCCCGGGGCGATGTTGAGGCCGGTCGGGCCGGCGCCGCTGGTGTTGAGCGGGACGCTCGCCCACGGATCGGCCGTCGCGGCGAGGGGCGAGGTGTAGTTCAGCGCGGGGATCGCGGTGAAGGAGCCGGCGCCGATCGCGTAGCTGGCGGTCAGGGAGGTCGCCCAATCGCCGTTGCTCAGGACGCGGATCACGTAGGCGAGGTCGAAGCCTCCGATGGTCCGGCCGGTGTTGTTGACGAGCTTGAGCTCGAAGGCGCCCGGGGTGAGGTCGGTGTCGTCGGGCTGGAAGCCGAGGCCGCGGTTGCCGGCGCCGACGCTGAAGCCGTAGAGGCCGCCGGTGGTCACGGTCCCGGTGCTGGCGCCGCGGGCATAGTCGCCGGTGGCGTAGGTGCCGCCGAACGCCGTGTCGCCGTCACTGAGGCCGGTGACGCGCCACAGGTCGGAGTCGAGCTGACCGGCCGCGGGGCTCGGCGCCAGGCCGGCGCCGGCGTAGCCGGAGAAGTCGACGAGGGCGTGGTCGCTGACCAGCGGCCCGGCGACGCCGTGGTCGACGTCGACGAAGAAGTCCACGAGCCCGCCGGGGACGTAGATGTTCTGTCCCGACAGGTCCTTCGACTGGCAGTTGAGGTACAGCCGCAACCGGTTCGTCGACGCGATGGCCGCCGCGGGGATGTCGCCGACGAAGAAGTCGTTGTTGTTGGCCGTCTGGTCGTAGCTCATCACGACGGTCGTCTGGGAGACGAAGCCGTCGGGTGAGTAGACGACGGAGCAGCCGTTGCCGACGCCGGCCGGATAGATCTCGACCTTCACGCGGTACGCGTCGGCCCCGACGGCGATCGCGCCCGGTACGCCTTGACCGTTCGTTCGCGCCAAGCTGACGGGTACGCCGCTGTTGACGTTGGTCAGCGTGATGTTGCCGACGAAGATGCCGCCGGAGCTGTAGGCGTCGTTCCCGCTAGCGTCGACGTCGGCGTAGGCCGTTCCGGGCGCCGCGGCGAGCGAGCCTACGGCCAGAAGCGCGCTGGCGGTGGTCAGAGCGATGCAGCGTGCGATGCGCATGCGTTGTCCTGTGCGATGGCCAGTTGTCCGCGGCCTTCCCGTCGGAGTACGTCCGAGACCTCCATACCCCCCCGAGCGACCGCATTCTCCCTGGCTCTGTGACCTCGCCAGCAAAGCTAGACGAACGGTTGCGTCGACGCAAGCGGCCCTGGGGCGCGGCAGGAGGCGCCGGTGGGGGCTCCGGAGGGGGGTGCCCGGGCGAATCCCGTGCGATTGTGCGGTGCGGCGAAGCGGGCGCCGGGAGCGCGGAACGTGCGCCGGCGGGGGGCGCTCAGTCGCCGTAGAGGAGGTAGCGGGCGCGGGTCGCGGCGAAGGCCTCGAGGGCGTCGGCCCAGCTCGCCTCGAGCGCGGCCGGCGTCTGGCCGGCGCGGACGGCCGGGAGGACCGTCGTGGTGCCCCAGATGCGGGCGACGTAGGTGTCGTCGCGGTAGGTGACGGTGCCGGGGTGGAGCCGCTCGACCGTGGTCATCAGCGTCAGGGCGGTGCGGAGCGGCCGGAAGCGGTGCGGGTCGGTCACGACGAGCTGGACGCCGCCGAGGATCTGGCCCTTGAAGCGGTGGTAGTAGGGGCGCCAGACGGTCGGGCGGAAGGTCACCCCGGGGAGCCCGGCGGCGTTCATGGCGCGGGTCAGCGCGGCCGGATCGACGAAGCTCGCGCCGGTCAGCTCGAAGGGCTGGGTGGTGCCGACGCCCTCGTTCACGTTGGTGGTCACGCCGGCGAACATGCCGGTGGCGACGTAGAGGTAGGCGTTCAGCGCATGCGGGATGCCGGGGGAGGTGGGGACCCAGACCAGGCCCGTGTCGTCCCAGGTCATGTCGCGGCGCCAGCCGGTCATGGGGACGACGGTGAGGTCGCAGCCGAGCCCCAGCTCGCCCTCGTAGAGGCGCGCGAGCTCGCCGAAGGTCATGCCGTGGGTGACGGGCACCGGCCCCCAGCCGAGGAAGCTCTTGTGCGCGTCGTCGCGGACCGGGCCCTCGAAGAGGCGCCCGCCGAGGGGGTTCGGGCGGTCGAGGACGATGAACGGCACCTTCGCGGCGGCTGCGGCGGTCATCGCCTCGCCCAGGGTGCTGGCGTAGGTGTAGGTGCGGGAGCCGACGTCCTGGAGGTCGAAGAGGAGGACGTCGAGGCGGGCGAGGGACGCGGCGGTCGGGCGGCGGCGCTTGCCGAAGAGGGCCTCGACCGGGACGCCGGTCGCCGCGTCGACGGTGTCGGCGATCTTCTCGCCGGCCGCCAGGGCGCCGCGCAGGCCGTGCTCGGGCGCGTAGAGCTGGACGAGCTCCACCCGGGGGTCGGCGGCGAGGCGGTCGGCGGTCCCCACGAGGGCGCCGTCGACGGCGGCGGCATTGGTGACGAGGCCGACGCGCTTGCCGCGGACGAGCTCGATGCGCTCGTCGAGGAGGACGTCGACGCCGAGGCGAACGGGCGGCGCGGCGTGGGCGCTGGCGCTCGCGAGGAGGGAGAGCGCGAGGAGCCCGAGGGCGAGCGCGCGGTGGGGGATGGCGGAGGGGGGCGTCATGGTCCATGCTCCAACGGTCATGACCAAGAAGACCTTCCGAATCCTGAGCGAAGAGACGGTCCGCGTCACCCCGGACGCGGGCGTCGACCCCGATGACGAGAACCCCTACTGGACGGCGTGGGAGGAGCTGCCGCCGCACCCGGACCCGTCGCAGGGGTGCATCCGGCGCGGGCTCTGCTGCAAGTCGAGCCCCGGTTGGTTCGGGCCGGGCGAGATCGAGGGTGCCGCGGCGCTGCTCGGCCTCACCCCCGACGATCTCGTGCGGCGCTACCTCGTGATCGACGAGGCGGAGATCGACGGCGAGCGGGTCTACGTCTTCGCGCCGGTGAAGCTCGCGCGCGACGGCCGGCCGGCGATCCCGCCGGCGACGCGCGCCGACGCCCTGTACCGGACGCTGCGCGGCACCTGCGTCTTCTTCGACGGCGAGGGGTGCGGGATCTACGCCGCGCGCCCCATCGAGTGCGCCCGCTACGTCTGTACGAACAAGCCGGGCGACAACCTCGATCACGAGGCCATCGCCCGGCTCTGGAAGGAGGCCGCCGGCGCCTGAGCGTCGCGGCGACCCGGGTAAGGAGACCGCACCGTGGGGCTGTAGCGGCCGGCCAACTCAGCTCGGCCCACCCAGCGCCCCGCGCTACGGTCGACACGCCGACGGGCGGCGCCAGCGGCGACCGCCCGGCGACGTGGGAGAGACGTTACTCCGTCGCGTGGCGGACGGTGCCGCCGTTCATCGGGTCGGCGTCGTAGCCGAGCGCGGTGAAGTCGATGCCGCCGTTGTGGCAGTCGTTGCACTGGCGGGCGGCGGACTTCGGCGCGACCTCGTGGTCGAGGGCGAGGTACATCTCGGTCGCCACGAAGCCGAAGGTGCCGCTGTAGTCGAGGCCGGCGTAGGCCATGCCCTCGGAGATCGCGGGCGCCCAGTCGAACTTGGCCCAGTACGGGTTGGCGCCGGCGATGGTCCCGAAGAGGTGCGGCACGGCGAGGACCTTGTTGACCGTATCGGCGGGCTGGTTGCCGACCATGACCTTGAACGGGTAGATGCGCGCGCTGGCGTCATCGACCGCGCCCAGGGGCGAGCCGAGGTCGACGGGCTCGCTGGTGTAGGCGTCGCCCACGACCATGCGGGTGAAGGAGCCGTTCCACCAGCGGAGCTCCGGCGTGACGTTCTTGCCCCAGACGAAGTCGCCCTTCAGCTTGTCGTAGTCGGGCTTGCCGTTCGCGTCGGCGACCGGGACGCGATCGGCGTCGCCGGCGGTCTCCCAGTACCACTCCATCTTGGTCGGCTGCTGACGGCTGAAGGCCGGGATGTGGCAGGTCTGGCAGGCGACGTGCTTGGTGTGGTTGTCGAGGGTGGTGCTGTTCTCGTGGATCACCGGGCCCTGGTGGCAGTCGGTGCAGTCGAGCGGCGCCTCGATGATCGGGTCGTGGAGGCCGCCACCGGCGAGCACGTGGTCCCCGGCCTTGTGGCACTCGACGCAGTCCATGCCGCGGCCCATGTGGACGTCGGCGTCCTCGGTCGGGGCGGTGGCCCAGGAGCCGAGGTCGCCCTTCTTCACGTTGTCGCCGCCGCCGGCGTAGAAGTGGCAGGAGCCACAGGCCTTGCGGGTCGGGCGGCCGACGCTCTGGGCGACGGCGGCGAGCGGGGTCGTCAGCTCGGCGTTACCGGCGGTCTTGGCGGCCTTGGCGTACTTGCCCGTGCCGTCGTGGCAGACGAGGCAGTCGACGTTGGCGGCGTTGTCGAAGTCGAAGTTCTCGTCCTTCCAGCCGTAGCCCGCGTGGCACTGGGTGCAGCGCGCCTCGTTGGAGATCATGGTGATGCAGAAGTTGTTGATCAGGTTGGCCTTGCCGATGGTCGCCCCGGTCTCCGCGCCCTGCATGCCGGGCGTCGGGCCCTTGAACTTCCAGTGCGAGGTCGCCATCACGTGGGCGGCCGCGTTCTGGTGGCAGGTCGTGCACTTCGCCGTCACCTCGGCGCCGTTCGCGAACGGGCCGGCGAGCATCGCGTTGCCGCGGTGCGAGTTGGCGGTCAGGCAGACGCCCTCGACGCAGACCTCGCCGTCACCGCAGGTCGGGTCGCACTCGAGCTCGACGCACGTCGCCTCGACGCAGGCGTAGCCGCCCGGGCAGACCGGATCGCAGACGTTCTCGACGCACTGGCCGGCGCTGCAGAAGAAGCCCTCCTCGCACGCGGGGTCACAGGGGTCCTCTTCGCACTGGCCGGCGTGGCAGGTGTAGCCGGTGTCGCAGGCGGGGTCGCAGGCGTCCTCGACGCACTGGCCGGCCTGGCAGGTGTAGCCGGTGTCACAGGCGGGGTCGCAGCCATCCTCGACGCACTGGCCGGCCTGGCAGGTGTAGCCCGTGTCGCAGGCGGGGTCGCAGCCGTCCTCGACGCACTGGCCGGCCTGGCAGGTGTAGCCCGTGTCGCAGGTCGGATCGCAGGCGTCCTCGACGCACTGCCCGTCCTGGCAGGTGTATCCGGCGTCGCACGTCGGATCGCAGGTGACCTCGTCCTCCTCGCACTGCCCAGCGTGGCAGGTGTAGCCTGCGTCGCAGGCCGGGTCGCAGGCGTCCTCGACGCATGCCCCGTCGACGCAGCTGAAGCCTGTCTCGCAGGCCGGATCGCAGGTCTTGGTGTCCTCGCTGTCGGCGCACCCGGGGGCCAGGCTGACCGTCAGCAGCGCCATCATCCCCAGGGTCGCGAGCTCGTGGCGACGCATCTCTTGCTCCTCGTCTCGGGAGGCCGCCGCGATACGTCCCTCTGCCCGCGGCTTGCCTCACGCTCTGGCCCCCGGGGAGAGCAAGGAGCGGGCCAGGTCCATGACACGGTGCGTTGTTTTATTTTTCGACGGGATTTCAGCGTGTTGGTGCGATGTGGCGCTGCGTCGCACCCCGCCGCGTCACGCTTACGTCAGGGGTTGACGTAAGCCCTTGACGTAAACCCGCGGCGTAAGCCCTTTACGCTGACGCTTGACGTCAACCCTCGGCGTCAACCGTAGACGCCCCGTCGTCGTCGATCTCGAAGCGACGCATCCACTTCCACAGCGTCATCCGGCTGACCCCGAGGCGGCGCGCGGCGGCCGCACGACGCCCGCCCTCGGCCGCGAGGGCGGCCCGGATGAGCGCCGGCGTCAGGCTCGTGTGGGTCGGCGCGGCGGGCGACGCCGGACGCGCGGGCGGCGCTGGGGAGGTGTCGCACCACGGGGCGGCGCCTTCGTCGGCCGGCTCTCCGGCAGGCCCGCTGGGCAAGACGCCGCGGACGCAGGAGGGCAGGTCCTTGAGCTCGATCTGGGTGCCGACGCTGACGGCGGCGGCGAACTCGAGGGCGTGCTCGAGCTCGCGGACGTTGCCCGGCCAGTCGTAGCGCATGAGCGCGTCGAGCGCCTCCGGGGTGACGCCGGTGACGTGGCGCCCGGCGGGGAGGTCGAGGCGGTCGAGGAGCCCCTCGATCAGCAGCGGCAGGTCGCGCACCCGGTCGCGGAGCGCCGGCAGCAGGATCGGGAACACGGCGAGGCGGTAGTAGAGGTCGGCGCGGAAGGTGCCCTCGTCGACCATCGCGCGGAGGTCGCGGTGGGTCGCCGTGATGATGCGGATGTCGACGCGGATCGGGCGGTTGTCGCCGACGCGCTCGAACTCGTGCTCCTGCAGGACGCGGAGGAGCTTGCGCTGCACGCGCGGTGAGATGTCGCCGATCTCGTCGAGGAAGAGGGTCCCGCCGTCCGCCTCCTCGAAGCGCCCCTTGCGGGTCGCGATCGCGCCGGTGAAGGCGCCGCGGACGTGGCCGAAGAGCTCGCTCTCGAGCAGGCTCTCGCTGAGCGCCGCGCAGCTCACGCGGACGAAGGGGCCGCGGCGCCGCTCGCCGGTGTTGTGGATGGCGTGCGCGACGAGCTCCTTGCCGGTCCCGGTCTCGCCCTGGATGAGCACCGCCGCGCGCGAGCTGCCGGCGACGTCGATGAGGTCGTAGACGCGCTGCATCGCCGGCTGGTGGCCGAGGAGGCGCCCATAGCGGCGCTCGCCCGCCTCGGTCCGGAGGCGCTGCACCTCGGCCTCGAGGGCGAGGATCTCGGCGACGTCGGTCAGCGCCTCGATCCCCCCCAGCACCTCGCCGTCGGGGCCGTGCATCAGGCGGGCGTGCTTGACGGTCGGCAGCCGGTGGCCCTCTTTGTGGCGGATGCGGCAGGGCGTGCCGAGGACGTCGCCGCGCTCGAAGAGCGGGCAGCGATCGGGCTTCTCGGCCAGCGGCCCGCGAAAGCACGTGTCCCCGTCGAGGGTCTGGCACGAGCGGCCGAGCACCTCGTCGGGGGCGTAGCCGGTCAGCTCCTCCATGGCGTGATTCCAGGAGGTGATCTTCCCGCTGACGTCGACGGTGAAGACCCCGGTCGGCAGGGCGCTCAGGACGTTGGCGAGCAGCGTCTCGGGCGCGATCTCGCGGAGGCGCGGCGAGCCGTCGGGGGAGGGGGGCGAGGTGTCGGTGGGCAGCCGGTTCATGGTCGCTCTTCCTTTCACGAAGCGTGCCGAAGACGCGGCGCAATCGGCGTCGCCTCCGACCGCCGGCGGGGGCCGTCGCCTCGGCCGTCCCCCGCGGGCACAGCGCGGTCGGCGCGTGGGCGCCGCCACACAGCCCGCGGCCAGGTCCCTCGGCGCGCTCGTGTGGGGGATTTCGCACATGCGAAGGCGGCGCCCGTGTGAGCTGCCGCCGCCGCGCGGCTCAGAAGACGACGTTGCACTGGATCGGGTCGCCCGACAGCGTGTCCTTCGGGTACGCCGCGGCGAAGGTGATGCACATCTCGTCGGTGGAGCTCTTGTTCGGCAGCACGATCCGGTCGGTCGTGTTGAACCACGTGCAGGTCCATTGCAGGCCGTCGCCTGCGGCGAGGCTCAGCGGCGGCCAGTACTCGACGTAGGCCGGGTGGGCCCAGTCGGTGTCGTAGTAGACCTCCTCGACCTCGTCGCCGCTGACGGTCTCGATGCTGAACGCCGTGCCGAGCTCGTGGAAGTGGCTCATCAAGCCGAAGATCTCGACGTCGTAGGGGACCTCGCAGAGCTTGGTCGAGGTCGTCTCGGCGTCCGGCGGCAGGGCGAAGCCCCAGTTGGCGAACCAGATGATGTCGGCGTGGTGCCGGATGTCGGCGTCCTCGCCCGCGCCGTAGAGGCTCAGGTGGACGCCGCCGCGCATCGGCTCGGTGGTGTAGTTGATGACGTGCTGCTCGAGGATGAGGCGCTGTCCGGGCTCGAGGTGGAAGGCGACGCCCTCGGGGGTGTCGAAGGTCCGCTCCGGGGTCGCCGAGCCGAAGAGGTAGGCGGCGTCGCCGGAGAGCTGCTCGTCGGCCGGGGCGCAGTCGTGGACCGTCGCCTCGGCCTCGGTGACCGGCTCGAAGGCCTTGGCGTCGATCACCTTATAGAGGTTGAAGTGGTGCGAGCGGCCCTCCATGACGGCGTGGAGGCGGACGAGGTCGAGGGGCGCGTCGCTCGGCAGGTTGAGGGTCTTGCAGACCTGGCGCTCGGTCCCGACCGCGACGTCGAAGGGCTCGAGCTCGAGGGCCAGGGCCGCTCCGAGCGGGTTGCGCCCGCCGGGCGGGCCGGTGTCGGCGGCCGCGACGTCGCCGTCCACGCCCTCGACGTCGCCGGCGCTGGCGTCCTCGGCGTCTGGCAAGCCGGTCTCCGCGGCGGTATCGTCGAGCGCCGCGGAGGTGTCGCCGGCCGGGTCGCCGGTCGTCGACGATCCCCCGCACGCCGGCGTGGACGCGAGGAGCAGGATGCAGGAGAGCAGGACGGATCGCGGTGCCATGCGAGCCTCCGGGCGGGGCCGGCGCGCGGCGCTCCGCGGCTGGTGCGGGCGGCGCGGGGTGAGCCGGCAGCCTATCCGATCGGCGGCGCGGCGCCAAAGCCCGGGTGGGCGACGATGACCCCGCTTCGTTGGGATCCCGCGAGCGCGCCCGTGGTCGTCCTCGTCGCGACGGCGACCGTCTGCTACCTGGCGTTCTTCATCCTCGCGGGCCCGGCGGCCGCGCGGCGGCTCTTCCGGCCGGCCGACGACGACGCGCTCCGCACCGCCGTCGCCTTCTGGCGGCGCGGCGTCGGCGTGGTCCTGCTCGGCGTCGTCCCGCTCCTCGTCCTCTCCCTCGGGCTCGGCGGGGACCTCGCCGAGCACGGCCTCACCCTCCGCGATCCCGGGCCGTCGCTCGCCTTCGCCGCGGCGACGCTGGCGCTGATGCTCCCGATCCTCGCGCTCCAGGCCCGGCGCCCGTGGTTTCACCGCCACTACCCGGAGGCGCGGCTCCGAGCCTGGACCCGCGGCCACGAGGCGGCCAACGCGCTGAGCTGGCTCGCGTACCTCGTGGCGTACGAGGCGTTCTTCCGCGGCTTCCTGCTCTTCGGCCTCGCGCACGCGCTCGGCCCCTGGCCGGCCATCGCCATCACCACGGCGGCCTACGTCTTCGTCCACCTGACGAAGAACGCCGGCGAGGCCGTCGGCTCGCTCGTCATGGGGCTCGTCTACGGGTTCGTCGCGCTCCACACCGGGTCGATCCTGATGCCGCTCGTCGCGCACTGGGTGTCGGCCGTGGCGGCGGACACCTGGGCGCTGTCGCATCACCCGGAGATGACGCGCACGTGAAGGTCGCCCTCTTCGCCACCTGCCTGACGGACCAGTTCGCACCGCGCGCGGCCGAGGCGACGGTGCGGCTCCTGCGCCACCTCGGCTGCGAGGTCGGGTTCCCGCGCGCCCAGACCTGCTGCGGGCAGCCGCACTTCAACAACGGCTACCACGACGAGGCGCGCGGCCTCGCCAAGCGCATGACCCGCGTCTTTCGCGGCTACGACCACGTCGTCACGCCGAGCGGCTCGTGCGCCGCCCACGTGCGCCATCGCTACCCAGAGCTGCTGCCCGACGCGGGCGCGGCCCTCGCCGAGCGCACCTGGGAGCTCGGGGCCTTCGTCACGGAGGCCCTCGGCGTCGACCCGGCCACCCTCGGCGCGGTCTGGGAGGGGCGCGTCGCGGTCCACGGCTCGTGTCACTACCGCGACCTCCCGCACGGGGACACGACGCTCCGGCTCCTCGACGGGGTCGCAGGGCTCGAGGCGGTCCCGCTCGGACCCGCCGGCCAGTGCTGCGGCTTCGGCGGGACCTTCGCGGTGAAGTACCCGGGGATCTCCGGGGCGCTCCTGAGCGACAAGCTCGAGGCGCTGCGCGAGGTGGGCCCGAGCGCGGTCGTCTGCAACGACGTCGGGTGTAGCCTCCACCTCGCCGGCGGCTGCCACCGCGCCGGGATGACGCTCCCCTTCCTGCACGCCGCCGAGGTCCTCGCCGAGGGGCTCGGCCTCATGCCCCGGCGCCCGAAGGTGGTCCGATGAGCGACGCGCCCGCCCGCGAGTCGGCCGAGGAGCTCCTCTTCCCGCCGCTGCCGTACTCGGTGGAGGCCCGCGCCGAGCGCGCTCTGGGCGACGCGCAGCTCCAGCGCTTCGTCAACGGCGCCACCCGGTTGAAGGACGCGACCCGCGAGCGCGTCCGCGACGCCACCTTCGGCCCCGACGCCGCCGCGCTGCGCGCCTACGCCGGGCGGCTCAAGGGGCACGTCCTCGACCACCTCGACACCTACCTCGAGCGCTTCGCCGCCGCCGCGAGCGCGCGCGGGACCCAGGTCCACGCCGCCGCCGACGCCGAGGAGGCCCGCCGCATCGTCGTCGACATCGCGACCCGCGCGGGCGCCCGGCGGTGCGTGAAGACGAAGAGCATGGTGACCGAGGAGATCCGGCTCAACGCCGCCCTCGAGCGCGCGGGCGTGCGCACCGTCGAGACCGATCTCGGCGAGTACATCCTGCAGCTCGATCACGACGCGCCGAGCCACATCGTGACGCCGATGATCCACAAGGACCGCACGGCCGTCGGCCGAGCGTTCACCCGGGAGCTCGGCGCGGCCTACACCGAGGACCCCGACGCGCTCACCGCCATCGCCCGGCGCGAGCTGCGCGAGGCCTTCCACGGCGCGGACCTGGCGGTGACCGGCGGCAACTTCCTCGTCGCCGAGGACGGCGCGGTCGTCATCTGCACCAACGAGGGCAACGGCCGGATGTGCGCGACCTGGCCGCGGGTCCGCGTCGCGGTCGTCGGCATCGAGAAGCTCGTCCCGGACCGGGCGGCGCTCGCGGTGATGCTCGATCTGCTCGCGCGGACGAGCACCGGGCAGCCGCTGACGGTCTACACGTCGATCGTCGCCGGGCCGCGGCGCCCCGGCGAGGCCGACGGCCCCGAGGAGCTCCACGTGGTGCTCCTCGACAACGGCCGCAGCGACGTCCTCGCCGACCCCGAGGTGCGCGAGGCGCTCCGCTGCATCCGGTGCGGGGCGTGCCTCAACGCCTGCCCGGTCTATCGGAAGATCGGCGGGCACGCCTACGGCGCCGTCTATCCCGGGCCGATCGGGGCGGTCCTGACGCCGCTCCTCCGGGGCGTCGAGCGCTACCCGGATCTGCCGCAGGCGTCCTCGCTCTGCGGCGCGTGCCACGCGGCGTGCCCCGTCGACATCGACCTCCCGCGCATGCTCGTGGCGCTCCGCGGGCGTCACGTCCGCGCGCGGCGCGTCGGCTGGCGTGAGCGCCTGGTCTATCGCCTGTGGGCCTGGGGCCTCCGCGGGCGGTGGCGCTACCGGGTCGGCGCCTGGGTGATGCGCTGGGTCCTGCGCCGTCGGGCCGACGCGCGCGGCTTCGTCACCCGCCTCCCGGGGCCGGGGCG
>SBGO01000479.1 GCA_006226565.1 Deltaproteobacteria bacterium
GGAGGTGCGCCGGACCCGCGCCGGGATCCCCGCGAGGGTGGCGTCGACGAAGGCGTAGGCGGCGTCCCCGGGCAGCGCCGAGAGCCCGGCCTGGCCCAGCACGTCGGCCGCGCGCGGCCCGACCAGGGCCAGGACGGCGAGCCCCGGCTCGGGCGCGAAGTCGACCCTGTCGGCGACCTTGTAGCGGAGCAGGTGCGCGACGGTCCGCTCGGCGTCCTCGCGCCCGAGCTCCATCCGGAGCGCGTCCGCCTCGACGTCGACGACGAACTGCGCGATGAGCTTGCCCTTGTCGTCGAGGACCATCCCGAAGTTGCCCTGGCCGGCCTGAAGCGCCGTCACCTGACAGGTGCACTTGGCGTGGAGGAAGCGCTGGCGGTGGCGCCCGGTCACCTGGACGTGTCCGAGCCAGCCGAGGTCGGCCAGCGCCGCGCCCGAGGTGGCCGCGGCGACCTCGTCGGCGAGCGGGCCGAAGGCGTCGGGGATCAGGGCGCCCTTGAAAGGGCTCAGCGCCACGCCGCGCGCGCGGTGGGCGGCGGTCAGCGAGGACTCGTTCATATGCAGCGTCTCCCGTCGGGGGCTGTTGCGCGCTGCCGGACCGCGCCGTACCCTCCGACCATGCCGAGATACGTCAAGTTCACGCTCATGGGCAAGCATCGCTGGGGTCTCGTCGTCGACGGCGGCGTCCTCGAGATGACGTCGAGCCCGTACGACGGTGGCTCCCCCGAGGTCCAGGGCGAGGTGCTCCCCTGGGATCTCCTGCGCCTCGACCCGCCGGCGGAGCCCACCAAGGTCGTCGCCATCGGGCGCAACTACGCGGACCACGCGGCCGAGCTCGGCAACGACGTGCCCGCCGAGCCGCTGCTCTTCATCAAGCCGCCGAGCTGCGTCATCGGCCACGAGGCCGACGTGGTCTACCCGACCGGCCAGTCCGAGCTGGTCCACCACGAGGGCGAGCTGGCGATCGTCATCGGGCGCCGTGCGCGCTTCGTGGACGAGGCGGACGCCGACGACTACATCCTCGGCTACACCGTGATGAACGACGTCACCGCGCGCGACCTGCAGCGGAAGGACGTGCAGTTCACGCGCGCCAAGTCCTTCGACACCTTCGGCCCGCTCGGGCCGTGGGTCGACACCGACTTCGCGCCCGCCGACCAGCGCATCCGGGTCACCGTCAACGGCGAGACGCGCCAGGAGAGCACCCTCGACCGCATGGTCTTCAAGCCGCGCTTCCTGCTCGCCTACATCAGCCGCGTCATGACGCTCGAGCCCGGGGACGTCATCACGACCGGGACGCCGTCGGGGGTCGGGCCGCTGCTCCCCGGCGACGAGGTCGAGGTGACCATCGCCGGCCTCGGGGCGCTCAAGAACCGGGTCGTCGCGGGGTAGCCGCGGACGCGCCGCACGTCGGGCGGCGCGCGGGCGAGGAGTCGCCCGGCGACACCGCGTCGGCCGAGGTCAGCGCTTGCCGAAGAAGCCCTGGAGCTTCTCCTTCACGCCGGCCCGCTTGTGGGTCTCGACCGCGACGGCCTGCGCGACCCGCTGCGCCAGCTCGCTGTAGACCTTGGCGGTGTCCGAGTCGGGGGCGGCGACGACGATGGGCTCGCCCTGGTCGGCGGAGACCGCGGTCACGCCGTCGAGCGGGATCCTCGCGAGCACGGGGAGGTCGTACTTGGCCGCGTGGCTCTCGATGCGGCTCTCGCCGAAGATGTGGTGCTCGGCGCCGCAGCCGCCGCACACGAAGTGGCTCATGTTCTCGACGATGCCGAGGACCGGCGTCTTGGTGAGCTCGAACTGCTTGATGGCGCGGCGCACGTCGGCGAACGCGACGTCCTGCGGGGTGGTCACGACGACCGTCCCGGCGACCGGCAGGAGCTGCGCGAGGGAGAGCTGCACGTCGCCGGTGCCCGGCGGCATGTCGACGATGACGTAGTCGAGCTCGCCCCAGTCGACGTCCTCGATGAACTGCTGGAGCGCCTTGCCGAGCATCGGCCCGCGCCACACGACCGCCTGGTCCTCGCGCAGCATGAAGCCCATCGACATCGCCTGGAGGCCGTAGCGAGGCACCGGCGCGATCTTCTCGTCGGCGGTCATGGTCGGGCGCGACTCGCGGAGGCCGAGCATGATGGGGAGCGACGGCCCGTAGATGTCGGCGTCGAGGATGCCGACCTTGGCGCCGAGGCGCTGGAGCGAGATGGCGAGGTTGACGGCGACCGTGCTCTTGCCGACGCCGCCCTTGCCGCTGGCGACGGCGACGACGGCCTTCACGCCCGGCATCCGCTCGGCCTGGGGCGACCCGGGCGTGCCGTCGGGGTTCGCGCGGTGCACCTCGGCGTCCATCGCGACGTTCATCTTCTCGACGCCGACCTTGCGGAGCGCCGCCTCGACGTCGCTCTGGATCTTGCCCTTGAGCGGGCACGCCGGGGTGGTGAGGACGACGCGCAGGCTGACGACGTCGTCGGCGATCTCGAGGTCCCGGATCATGCCGAGCGACACGAGGTCGCGGTGCAGATCGGGGTCGTTGACGGTGCCGAGGGCCTCGAGGATGGTCGCCTTGTCGAAGTTCGCCATGATCGTCTCCTGCCGCGCTACGCTACGCGCGTTGGCGCGCAACTTAGGGCCACCGCCGCGCGCGTCAAGGCCCAATGACGTCGCGGCTGTGTCCCGTCGCCCACGGATAGTGCAATGCACAACGAGCTGATCTACCTGGACCACCACGCGACGACGCCCTGCGACCCGGCGGTCGTCGAGGCGATGCTCCCGTACTTCGGCGAGGCGTTCGGGAACGCGTCGAGCACCACCCACGCCCTCGGGCGGGCGGCGGCGGCGGCGGTGGCCGAGGCGCGCGACGAGGTGGCGCGCACGATCGGCGCGAGCGCGCGGGAGATCGTCTTCACCTCGGGCACCACCGAGGCGCTGAACCTGGCGCTCTTCGGCGTCATGGAGAGCTACGCCGAGCGCGGGCGGCACCTGGTCACGACCACCATCGAGCACCCGGCGGTGCTCGACACCTGCGCCGCCCTCGAGCGACGCGGGATCGAGGTCACGCGCGTCGGGGTCGGTGCCGACGGCATCGTCGACCCCGACGACGTCGCGCGCGTCCTCCGCGACGACACCGTCTGCGTCGCGGTCATGGCGGCGAACAACGAGATCGGCACGCTGCAGCCGCTGGCCGAGATTGGCGCCCGCTGCCGCGCGGCCGGGGCCCGCTTCCTCGTCGACGCGGCGCAGGCCGTCGGCAAGGTGCCCTTCGACGTGGCGGAGACCGGGGCCGACCTCGTCGCGTTCAGCGCGCACAAGCTCTACGGGCCCAAGGGCGTCGGGGCCCTCTACGTCCGGCGCCGCCCGCGGGTCCTCCTCGAGGCGCAGGTGCACGGCGGGGGACACGAGCGGGGCCTCCGCTCGGGCACCCTCAACGTCCCGGGAATCGTCGGCTTCGGCGCCGCCTGCCGCATCGCGCGCGAGCGGCTGAGCGCCGACGGCGAGCGCATCGGCGCGCTCCGGGACCGCCTGCTGGCCGGGCTCGAGGCCGCCCTCGACGACGTGCGCGTCAACGGCTCGCTCGTCGACCGGCTGCCCCACAACCTCAACGTCTCCTTCGGCGGGGTGGAGGGGCGCCGCCTCCTCGACGCCCTCGCGGGCGTGGCGCTGTCGACCGGGAGCGCCTGCGCCAGCGCCGACCTCGAGGCGAGCCACGTCCTGCGCGCCATCGGCGTCGGCGACGACCGCCTCTACGCGTCGCTCCGCTTCGGCCTCGGCCGCTCGAACACCGCCGCGGAGATCGACCTCGTCGTCGAGCGCGTCGCGGCCGCGGTGCGTCGCCTGCGCCCCTGAGCGGGTCGGGGGAGGGCGACGCGCGGGAGCGCGTGGCGCGGCCTACTGACCGACGAAGAGGCGGCGGGCGAACTTGTCGGCCAGCCCCACCCGGATGATCTTCTGGGCGGTCGCCTCGATGTCGTAGGGCAGGCGGACGTGGCGGAAGGTCTGGGCGTCGGTGTCGAAGAGCCCGAAGCACAGGCGCGGGTCGCGGTCGCGCGGCTGCCCGACGCTACCGACGTTGATGATGTACTTGCGGTCCGGGCGCGCCTCGAGCTCCTTGTCGGAGACGTCCTTGACGCGCTTGCCGTTGATGGCGAACTGCTTGGTCAGGTGGCTGTGGCCGACGAAGCTCCAGTCCTTCAGGCGGTCGTAGATCGGCCCGTTGTGGCGCATCGCGTCCTGCACGCGCACGACGTAGTGCCAGTTCGACGGGTTCGCCGGCGCGGCGTGGTAGAAGCCCGCGTTGCCGCGCGTGTGCGAGTACGGCCGCCCGTACAGCCACTGGAAGTTCTCGTCGGAGAGCTGCTGGCGGGTCCAGAAGATCGCCTCGCGGGCGGCATCATAGTAGTAGTCGATGTCCATGACGCCGATGACCGCGGCGTCGTGGTTGCCCATCAGCGTCACGCTGCAGTTCTCGCGCACGAGCTTGCACGCGGGGTTCGGGTCGGGCCCGTAGCCCACGACGTCCCCGAGGCAGACGACCTCCTCGACTCCGTTGTCGTCGAACCACGAGAGCACCGTCGTGAGCGCTTCGACGTTGGAGTGGATGTCGCTGATGATGCCGAGCTTCATAGCCCTCGTTCCGGCTGGACGGTCGTCTCTCGCACGATAACCCCTTCGCGCGGTCATGGCGACTTCCGAGCGCGCGGACCGCACCGCGTGGTTACGTTCGCCGTAGGAGCCGTCGGCGCCTCGTGCTAGCATCCCCGCAGAATACGACGTCATGGCGCGAGCCGCGTGCGCTCGGCCGACGGGAGGCAAGCGCGTGTCGAAGGCGTTCGGATGGCTACTCGACGGATGTCCGCACCCGGCGGTGGCCATCGATCCGAGCGGCGGTGCGCCGGCGCGGATGAACCGCGCGTGGGTGGCGGCGTTCGGCGACGGTGACTGGCGGGCGGCCTTCCCCGACGCGGACCTGCCGGACCTGACCGCGCTCGAGAGCGACGGGTCCTACCCGCTCGGCGTCCACGTCGCGGCGGCCGGGGCCGCGACCGGAAAGCACTACGCGTGCGAGCTCGTCCCCGGCGACGAGCGGCACGCGCTGGTCGTCGCGCGGGACTCCGGCGAGCTCCCCGCGGTCGAGAACGAGGCCCGCTTCGACGCCCGCTTCCGTGAGCTCATCGAGCAGTTCACGGCCGCCATCATCGTGCACCGCAACGGGCGCTTCCTCTACGCGAACCCGGCGGCCGTGGCGTACCTCGGCTACCAGAGCGCGCAGGAGCTCCACGGGCTGCCGGTCACCTCGGTGCTGCACCCGTCGGAGATCCCGGACGTCCTCAAGCGCATCGCCTACATGGCGGAGACGGGGCTGCCGGTCGCGGACCGCGAGACGCGCCTGGTGCGGCCCGACGGGAGCGAGATGCTGGCCGAGCTCGGGGCCTTCGTCCTCGACCGCGACACCGATCCCGCCTTCGTGGTCGTCGCGCGCGACATCTCCGAGCGCAAGAAGCTCGAGGAGCAGCTCCGCCACGGGCGCCGGATGGAGTCGATCGGGCGCCTCGCGGGCGGCATCGCCCACGACTTCAACAACCACCTCGCGGTCATCCTCAACTACGCGGACTTCCTGGTCGACGCCCTCTCGGGGGACCCGTCGAACCAGCGCGACGCGCGCGAGATTCGGCACGCGGCGCAGCGGGCGGCGTCGCTCACGCAGCAGCTCCTCATGTTCAGCCGCGGGGACCTCTCCGAGAGCGAGCACCTCGACGTCAACGGGGTCGTCGAGGGGATGCTCGAGTTCCTCCGCCGGACCCTGGGCGCCGACATCGAGCTGGTGACGACCATCGGGCGCGGGCTCCCGACCATCCACGCCGCGCGCCAGCACATCGAGCAGATCCTGGTCAACCTCGCGGTGAACGCGCGGGACGCCACGCCGAGCGGCGGCGAGCTGCGCATCGAGACCGGCGCGCTGGTCGTCAACGAGCTCAACCAGGGGGCCCACCCGAACGTGGCGCCCGGGCGCTACGTGCTGCTCGAGGTCGCCGACAACGGACGCGGGATGTCCGCGGAGGTGGCCTCGCGGGCCTTCGAGCCGTTCTTCACCACCAAGTCCGACGGCAAGGGGACGGGCCTCGGCCTGTCGACGGTCTACGGCATCGTGACCCACGCCGGCGGCGACGTGGAGCTCGACTCGGTGCTCGGGCGCGGCACCACGGTCCGCATCCTCTGGCCCGCCTCCGAGGCGGGGAACGCCGCCAAGACGCCGGCGGAGGAGGAGCCCACCAACGGCCGCGAGAGCCACACGGTGCTGCTCGTCGAGGACGACGCCGCCGTGCGGGCGCTCGTCGCGCGCATGCTGGCGCGCGAGGGGTACCGCGTGGTGGAGGCGATCGACGCGGTCGAGGCGCTCAGCATGGTCGACGACGACCAGCCCGAGCTCGACCTCCTCGTCACCGACGTGATCATGCCGCGGATGACGGGCCCGGAGCTCGCCGTGGCCCTCCAGTCGAGCTACCCCGACCTGCCCACGGTCTTCATGTCCGGCTACGCCGACGACGTGCTCGAGCAGCACGACGTGCAGAGCGCGGTCGTGACGTTCCTGCCCAAGCCGTTCTCGGCGCGGGAGCTGCGCGAGAAGATCGAGGTTGCGCGCACCCGGGTGATGGCCCGTCGCGCCTGAGCCCGCGATCCCCCTGTGTAGACGAGTAGAGCCCGCGGCTCCCAGCCGCCGCGGGGCGACGCGCTTCGGGCGCGAAGGAGAACGACGTGAGCTACGACGGAAGACATCTCGTGGTGACCGGTGGCACGGGCGCGCTCGGACGCGCGGTGGTCGCACGGCTCGTCGCCGACGGCGCGACCTGCCACGTGCCGGCGCGGTCGGCCGAGGAGGCCGCGGGCTTCGCGCTCGCCGGGCACGAGCGCGTCCACGTCGCCGACGGGGTGGACCTGACCGACGAGGCCGCGGTGGAGGCGTACTACGGCGCGCTGCCGACGCTCTGGGGCTCCATCCACGTGGTCGGCGGCTTCTCGATGGCGCCCCTCCTCGAGACGGGCGCGGCGGAGCTCCGCC
>SBGO01000507.1 GCA_006226565.1 Deltaproteobacteria bacterium
TCGTCGCCGTGCTGGCGCTGCTGCTCGGCGTGGCCGCGCTCGCCGGGCCGGCCGCCGCGGCCGACGCGACCCCGGTCGGCGAGACGCCGCACTTCGTCTTCTACGGCGAGCACGAGCTCACGAACGCCGTGCAGAAGGTCATGGCGGTCGCCGAGGAGCGCTTCGCCCGCGTCTGCGCCGGGCTCGGCGCCTGCGACGTGCTCGACGGCCGCATCACCGTGTGGGTCGCCGAGGACCCGCAGCAGTTCGCCGCCGCCTTCCCCGACGAGTCCCCGATGGCCGAGTGGGCCGCGGGCGTCGCCTTCATCGGCGCCCGGCGCGTCGTCCTCCGCGCCCACGGCACCGCGCTCTTCAGCCTCGTCGAGACCTTCGACCACGAGGTCGCCCACATCCTCATCCACGTGCTCGCCCGCGGCCACCGCGTCCCGCGCTGGCTCAACGAGGGCCTCGCCATCTGGGTGTCCGGCGAGGACGTCATCGGACGCCTGTCCGCGGCCCACCGCGCCGCCATCACCGGCAACCTCCTGACGCTCACCGAGCTCGACGAGGGCTTCCCGTCCCACGGCTCGCGTGTCCCCCTCGCCTACGCCCAGTCGGCGCTCTTCACCCGCTTCCTCGTCGGCCGCTACGGCCCCGGCGCGCTCCTGAACGTGGTCCGGGACGTCGGCACCGGCGCCGACTTCGACGCCGCCTTCACCAGGCGCTTCGAGACGAGCCCCGACGCCCTGGCGGCGAGCTGGGTCGCGACGCTCGAGGAGGAGTCGAGCCCGCTCCTCCTCTTCCACGACAGCTCGCTCATGTGGTTCGTCATGACGCTCGTCTTCGTCCTCGTGGGGATCCGCCTGAACCGGCAGAAGAAGGCCGCCTTCGCGCGGATGGACGCCGAGGAGGAGGCCGCCGAGGAGCGCGCCGAGGCCGCCCGCGCCTTCGCCGAGCTCGAGGCGCAGCGCCAGTCGGGGGAGCCGCCGACCTTGCACTGAGAAACGGGGCCGTGCTACGCGCGGGCTTCCACCGGAGGAGGCGCCCATGAGCGCGGAGATCATCGACGGCAGAGCCGTCGCAGCGAAGGTCCGCGAGGAGGTCCTCGATCGCGTCGCGGCCCTCGCCGCGCGCGGCGTGACGCCCGGGCTCGCCATGGTGCTCGTCGGCAACCACCCGCCCAGCGAGATCTACGTCCGGCTCAAGGCGAAGGACTGCGAGCAGGTCGGCATCGCCTCCAACGTCCTGCGCCTGCCGGCCGACGCCGCCGAGGAGGAGGTCCTCTCGCTGATCGACCGGCTCAACGCCGATCCGCGGGTCCACGGCATCCTCGTGCAGATGCCGCTGCCCAACCACCTCGACCCGAAGCCGATCGTCGACCGCGTCCACCCCTACAAGGACGTCGACGGGCTGCACCCGACCAACGTCGGTTGGCTCCAGGCCGGCCACCCGGCGCTCCTCGCCTGCACGCCCCAGGGCGTCATGCGCCTCCTGCGCGAGTACGAGGTGCCCACGCTCGGGAGCCACGCCGTCGTCCTCGGCCGCAGCGCCATCGTCGGGCGCCCGATGTCGTGGCTCATGCTGCGCGCCCACGCGACGGTCACCACCTGCCACCGGCACACCGCGGACCCGGGGCGGCTGGCGCGCGAGGCCGACATCCTGATCTCCGCCGTGGGCATCGCGGGCCTCGTGAAGGGCGACTGGATCAAGCCCGGCGCGGTGGTCATCGACGTCGGCATCACCCGCCTCCCGGACGGCCGCGTGGTCGGCGACGTGGACTTCGAGCCGGCGCGCGAGCGGGCGCGCCTCATCACCCCGGTGCCGGGCGGCGTCGGGCCCATGACGCGGGCGATGCTGCTGACCAACACCTGCCTCGCCGCGGAGCGCATGCTGCAGCGCACCCTGATGCCCTAGCGGCCGCCTGGCCCACCGCCCCGTCGCCGGTCGCACGTCGAGACGGCCAACACCGCCGGACGGCTGGTCAAATGCGCCGCGCTGCGTAGGATTGCAGGGGATGGCCGTCGACGTCGACAATCGCCCGGTCCCGAGCGCCGCGCTCGAGGAGCCGCTCACCCTGTTCCGCGAGGGCAAGCTCGACCTCGGCACCCTCGCCGAGGTGCTCGTCCGCTTCGGCCGCGCGGACCACGGGGAGGCGCCGCGCGCGACGATGGCCGGGGTCCTCGCGCGCACCCTGCGCCACACGGCCCCGACCAGCGCCCCGCAGACGCGTCAGCTGCGCGCGCGTCCGCGCCCGCGCTCCGAGCCGCTGCAGGCCGTCGATCTCACGAGCCTCGACCGCTTCACGGCCGCGGCCGGCGTCGCGGCGACCGTCGGGATCGGCCTCGGGCCCGACTGCCCGCTGCCGGACGGGCCCGGCGACGCCCGCCACGCCTTCGGCCACCCGCTCGGCCAGGGCGGCGTCGGCGTGGTCCGCCTCGCCGTCGATCGGGATCTCCGCCGCGCCGTCGCCGTCAAGGCGCTCCGCGACGAGCACCGCGAGGACCCGGTCCTCATCCAGGCCTTCCTCGAGGAGGCCATCATCACCGGCGGGCTCGAGCACCCGAACATCGTGCCGATCCACGAGGTCGGCGTCAGCACCGAGCTCGGCCCCTACTACACGATGAAGCGCCTCGAGGGCGAGCCGCTCAGCGAGCTCCTCTCACGCCTGCGCCACGCCGACGAGCCCGGCAGCGGCCCCGCCCGCCTCGGCCGCTACGTCGAGTTCTTCGCCCAGACCCTCCGCGCCGTCGCCTACGCCCACGACCGCGGCGTCATCCACTGTGACCTCAAGCCCGCCAACATCATCGTCGGGCGCTACGGCGACGTGACCGTCATCGACTGGGGCCTCGCCAAGCTCGCCGGCGCCGCCGGCCGCGATCAGGCCCGCGCCCGCCTGTGGAGCGGCTCGCCGGGCTACATGTCGCCGGAGCAGGCGCTCAGCCACGACATCGACGCCCTCGACGCGCGCACCGACATCTGGTCGCTGGGCGCCATCCTCTACGAGATCCTGACCCTCACCCTGCCCTTCGCCGAGCCCGACGGGAGCCTGCCGGAGAACATCCACTGGCGGCCCATCCCGCCGCCGCTCGAGCGGGCGCCGGACCGCCCGATCCCGCCCGAGCTCGACCGCCTGGCGATGCGGATGCTCTCCCGCGCGCCGGAGGACCGCCCCGAGCGCGTCCAGGACGTGCTCGCGGCCATCGAGACCTGGCTCGACGGGAGCCGCGAGCGGCAGCGGCGCCAGACGGCGGCGACCCACGCGCTGACCGAGGCGTCCGAGGCGCTGCGCGAGGCGCGCCCCCTCGAGGAGGCCATCGACGCCCTGCAGGCCGGCCCCGACCCCGACGCCAGCGAGGCCTTCGCCGAAGCGCGCGCTGCCCTGGTCGAGGTCTACGAGGTCGCCTGCGACGCCGTCCTCACCGGGCTCGAGCTCAACCCCGACGGCGCCTCCCTGCAGCGCGCCGCCGCCGCGCTCTTCTGGTACACCTTCGAGCGGCTCCACCCGGGGCGCGTCGCGACGGACGGGTCGGCCCGCCGGCGGGCCATCGCGCTCCTCGACCGCCTCTCACCGGTCGCCCTCGACGCGATCATCGCGCGCGGCCACCAGAAGGGCGTGCCCGCCGCCGACATCGCCGACCAGCTGCACGGCGTCGACGACCCGTGGATCGTCGCCGCCACCTGCTTCACGGCGCGCGCGGGCCCGAACCCCCTCGCCGAGGAGCTGCTCGCGCGCGTCCGCGTCCTGCAGCGCGCCGCCATCTTCGGCGGGACGCCGGGGCACGAGCTGCTCGCCGTGGCGGACGCCTGCGAGCACGTCACCTTCGCGGCCGACGACATCATCTTCACCGTCGGCGACCCGGGCGACGCCTTCTACGTCGTCCTCGACGGGACGGTCGAGATCGTCCGCGAGGACCGCGTCCTGACCACGCTGGGGCCCCTCTCCTGCTTCGGCGAGGTGGCGCTGGTCGACGGGTCGACCCGGACGGCCGCGGCGCGCGCCCGGGGGCCGGCGACCTGCCTCGCGCTGACCGGGGACCGCTTCCAGGCGATCCTGCGGAGCCACGGCGCCATCGGGCTCCGGGTCATGCGGGTCCTGGCCGAGCGCCTGCGCGACGCCACCGAGCGGGAGATCACCCAGCTCGCGGCGCGCTCCATCCCCTGAGCGCATCAGGGATTGCGGGCGCCCCGAGGCTGTCGCAAAAGCCCACCGACGGCGCCTCCGAAGACCGACCGCGCTCGGGACGAGCGCTGGCCACTTGGCCGGCGGACGTCCCGTCCGCTGTGGACTCGGTCGATGCGACAACCTCATCCCGCCCGCTGCGGCCGCCCATACCCAGAGACAGCCGGTCTCTCGCCTTCGACCTTCGAGCGGGCGGGGACGCCCGCAATCCCGGGCCACGTCGCCCCGCACGACGATTCAGGGAGGCCTGGCGGGCGTCTCCACCCGCCAGGCCCCCGCGTCGCATCAGGCGAGGTCGAAGCGGTCCGCGTTCATGACCTTGGTCCACGCCGCCACGAAGTCACGCACGAACTTCTCCCGGTGGTCGTCCTGGGCGTAGAGCTCGGCGTAGGCCCGCAGAATCGAGTTGCTGCCGAAGACCAGGTCGACCCGCGTCGCGGTCCACCGCACCGCGCCCGTCGCCCGCTCGCGCAGCGCGTAGAGCCCGCCCCGGGCCGGCGACCACGCGTAGCGCATGTCGGTCAGGTTCACGAAGAAGTCGTTGGTGAGCTGCCCGACGCGGTCGGTGAAGACGCCGTGGCGGGTGCCGCCGTGGTTGGTGCCGAGGACCCGCATCCCACCGATGAGCACCGTCATCTCGGGCGCCGTGAGCCCCATGAGCTGGGTGCGGTCGAGCAGCAGCTCCTCGGCGCTGACGGCGTAGTCCTCCTTCAGCCAGTTGCGGTAGCCGTCGTGGACGGGCTCGAGCGCGTCGAAGGACGCCGCGTCCGTCATCGCGTCGGTCGCGTCCCCGCGGCCCGGCGCGAACGGCACGGTCACCTCGACCCCCGCGGCGCGCGCGGCCTGCTCGACGCCGACGTTGCCGGCGAGGACGATGACGTCCGCCACGCTCGCCCCGGCGTCGGCCGCGATGGCCTCGAGCACGCCGAGCACCCGGGCGAGGCGCTCCGGCTCGTTGCCGGCCCAGTGCTTCTGCGGGGCGAGCCGGATGCGCGCGCCGTTGGCGCCGCCGCGCATGTCCGAGCCGCGGAAGGTCCGCGCGCTGTCCCACGCGGTGCTGACCAGCTCGCCGACCGTCAGCCCGCTCTCGGCGATGCGCGCCTTGACCGCCTCGACGTCGTAGTCGGTGGGGCCCGCCGGGACGGGGTCCTGCCAGATCAGGTCCTCCTCGGGCACGTCCGGCCCGAGGTAGCGCGCCTTCGGCCCCATGTCGCGGTGGGTCAGCTTGAACCAGGCGCGGGCGAACACCTCGGAGAAGTAGTCGGGGTCGGCGTGGAACCGCTCGGAGATGGCCCGATAGATCGGGTCCTTGGCCATCGCCATGTCGGCGTCGGTCATGATCGGGTTGTAGCGGATCGACGGATCCTCGACGTCGACGGGCTTGTCCTCCTCCGCGATGGCGACCGGCTCCCACTGCCACGCCCCGGCCGGGCTCTTCTTCAGCTCCCACTCGTGGTTGAGGAGCATGTCGAAGTAGCCGTTGTCCCAGCGCGTCGGGTGGGTCGTCCAGGCGCCCTCGATGCCGCTCGTCACGGTGTCACGCCCGAAGCCCTTGCCCTGCGGGTTGTGCCAGCCGAGCCCCTGCGCCGTGACGTCGGCCGCCTCCGGGTCGGCCCCGAGCCGGCTCGCGTCGCCGTTACCGTGGGCCTTGCCGACGGTGTGGCCGCCGGCCGTCAGCGCGACCGTCTCCTCGTCGTTCATCGCCATGCGCGCGAAGGTCAGCCGCACGTCCTGCGCGGTCCGCAGCGGGTCCGGCTTGCCGCCGACCCCCTCGGGGTTGACGTAGATGAGGCCCATCTGGACGGCCGCGAGCGGGTTCTCCAGCGACGCGCGGTCCTCGCCCTCCCCGGCGTAGCGCGTCGCGCCGAGCCACTCCTTCTCCGAGCCCCAGTAGGTGTCCTTCTCGGGGTGCCAGATGTCCTCGCGGCCGAACGCGAAGCCGAAGGTCTTCAGCCCCATGGACTCGTAGGCGATGGTCCCGGCGAGGAGGATGAGGTCGGCCCAGCTGATGCGGTTGCCGTACTTCTTCTTGATCGGCCACAGGAGCCGCCGGGCCTTGTCGAGGTTGACGTTGTCCGGCCAGCTGTTGAGCGGGGCGAAGCGCTGGTTGCCGGTGCCGCCGCCCCCGCGCCCGTCGCTGACGCGGTAGCTGCCCGCCGCGTGCCAGGCCATGCGGATCATGAGGCCGCCGTAATGCCCCCAGTCCGCCGGCCACCACGGCTGGCTGTCGGTCATCAGCGCGTGGAGGTCCTTCTTCAGCGCATCGACGTCGAGCTTGGCGACCTCCGCGCGGTAGTCGAAGGCCGCGCCGAGCGGATCGGTCTTGCGGTCGTGCTGGTGCAGGATGTCGAGGTTGAGGGCGTTGGGCCACCAATCGGTGACCGAGGCCGCGGTGGTCGTGTGGCCGCCGTGCATGAACGGGCACTTGCCGCCGGTCTTCTGCGAGGTCGTGGCGGGCGCCGACGCGCCGGCGTCGGAGGTGGGGCGCTTCGTGTCACTCATGTCGTGCTCCGTTCGCTGGGGTGATGTGCAAAGGATGCCCACGCCACGGGAATAGCACCAACACATGTCCCCTAAAGGTGATATAGGGGCAGCCTATGAACCTCCTCGCGACCCTCCCCTTCACCCTCCGGCAGCTGCAGTACCTGGTCGCCGTGGCGGACCACGAGAGCTTCCGGCACGCCGCCGACGCCTGCCACGTATCCCAGCCGTCGCTCTCGGCGCAGGTCGCGCAGGTCGAGGAAGCCCTGGAGCTCGTGGTCTTCGACCGCTCCCGGCGGCCGGTGGCGGTCACGCCCGCCGGCGCCGAGCTCGTCGCCCACGCGCGCCGCGTGCTGACGGCGGCGCGAGCGCTGGCCGAGGC